>NZ_JAFEJA010000001.1:3710000-4062500 GCF_016919245.1 Streptomyces zhihengii
TGCCGCACCTTCTGGTGGGCCGCCTGACTCGGCGGCCCGCACTGACGTACGCACTCAACGGCCGCCGCCTCGGCGGCCGTTCGCATGTCTCCCCCGGGAGTCGGCCCGCCGGGACCGGTGGCTCCGATCAGGCCCGAGGGTCGTCCACGACGATCCTGCGGTCCGGGAACCGGAGAGGGACATGACGAGAACCTTCAGCGGGATCAAGCCGACGGGGCATCTGACCCTGGGCAACTACCTGGGCGCGATGCGGCGGTGGGCCGAGGTGGACCAGCACCGTACGGACGCGCTGTTCTGCGTGGTCGACCTCCACGCGCTCACGGTCGAGCACGATCCGGCACGGGTCCGCAGACTCACCCGGCAGGCGGCCACGCTGATGCTGGCGGCGGGGCTCGACCCGGAGCTGTGCACCGTCTTCGTGCAGAGCCATGTCGACGAGCACGCCCGCCTGTCCTACCTGCTGGAGTGCACCGCCACCGACGGCGAGCTGCGGCGGATGATCCAGTACAAGGAGAAGGGGGCACGGGCGCAGGCCGAGGGACAGAGCGTGCGGCTGTCCCTGCTGACGTATCCGGTGCTGATGGCCGCCGACATCCTGGCCTACTCGGCGGACGAGGTGCCGGTGGGCGACGACCAGCGGCAGCACGTCGAGCTGACCCGCGACCTGGCCGTGCGGTTCAACCAGCGCTACGGCCACACCTTCACCGTGCCGAAGGCGACGCATCCCCCCGTGGCCGCCCGGGTCATGGACCTCCAGGACCCGGGATCCAAGATGGGCAAGTCCCACGCGTCGAGCGCGGGCATCGTCTATCTGCTCGACGACGCGGACCTGGTGCGCAAGAAGGTGATGCGGGCCGTGACGGACAGCGGGACGGACGTGGTCCTGGACCGGGAGGAGCGGCCCGGGGTGGCGAATCTGCTCGACGTCCTCGCCGCCTGCTCGGGCGGGGACCCCGCCGGGCTCGCCGCGACGTACACCTCCTACGGCGCCCTGAAGAAGGACACCGCGGAGGCGGTGGTGGAGGTCCTCGCGCCGATCAGGAAGCGGCACGCGGAGTTCGCCGCCGACCAGGGCTACGTCGACGAGGTGCTGAAGCGGGGCGCGCTGCGGGCCAGGGAGATGGCGCGGCCCCTGGTGGACCGCGCCTACCGGGCGATCGGACTGCTGCCGCCGGCCTGACACCGTCGCCACCCGGGCGTCCCGCCGTGCGTGCCGTGCCTTCCGTCCGCCGCGCGTGCCGTCCGCCGCGCGTGCCGTCCGGCGCGGGAGGCGGGCCGCGGCGGGAGGCGGGCCGCGGCGGGAGGCGGGCCGCGGCGGGAGGTCCCGGCGGGACGGGTCAGCCGTTGCCGGAGGCGAGCTCGCGGCTGCGGTCGCGGGCCGCCTCCAGGGCGGCGATGAGGGCGGCGCGCACCCCGTGGTTCTCCAGTTCGCGGATGGCGCTGATCGTGGTGCCGGCCGGCGAGGTGACGGCCTCCCGCAGCTTGACGGGGTGCTCGCCGCTGTCGCGGAGCATCACGGCCGCGCCGATCGCCGCCTGCACGATCAGGTCGTGCGCCTGGGCGCGGGGCAGGCCGAGCAGGATGCCGGCGTCGGTCATGGCCTCGACGAGGAAGTAGAAGTACGCCGGGCCCGAGCCGGACAGCGCGGTGGCGGCGTCCTGCTGGGACTCGGGGACGCGGAGGGTCTTGCCGACGCCGCCGAAGATCTCCTCGGCGTGGGCGACATGGCCGCCGGTGGCGTGGCTGCCGGCGGAGATCACGGACATCCCCTCGTCGACGAGGACGGGCGTGTTCGGCATGACGCGCACGACGGGGGTGCCGGCGGCCAGCCGTTCCTCGATGAACGAGGTGGGGATGCCCGCCGCGGCGCTGATGACGAGGCGGTCGGCGGTGAGGTGCGGGCCCAGCTCGTCGAGGAGCTTGCCCATGTCCTGCGGCTTGACGGCCAGGATGAGGGTGTCGGCCCGCTTGGCGGCCTCGGCGTTGGTGACCGGTTCGACGCCGTAGCGGGTGCGCAGTTCCCCGGCCCGCTCGCTGCGCCGGGTGGTGACCAGCAGGTCGGCGGGACGCCAGCCGGCACGGATCATGCCGCTCAGGAGGGCTTCGCCGATCTTGCCCGTACCGAGGACTGCGACTGTCTGGGTCATGGCTTCGTTCACCTCGCCGGTGGGGATGCGTGCGCTCACATCCTTGCACCGGGGGTGGTCCGGCGGCGGGCGCGTCCGAGGGGCGGGCAGCCCGGGTCGGGGGCCGGGCGGGCTTCAGGCGGTGCGGCGGCGCAGCGTGGCCGCGCCGAGGGCGAGGACGAGCACGGCGCAGCCGGCGACCACGAGGACGTCGCGGACGAACGGGCCGGTGGTGTCGGTGTGGTGGAGCACCTCGTCCATGGCGTCGACGGCGTAGGACATCGGCAGCACGTCGGAGACGGCTTCGAGGACGGGCTGCATCCTGTCGCGCGGGGTGAACAGTCCGCAGAGCAGAAGCTGCGGGAAGATCACGGCCGGCATGAACTGCACCGCCTGGAACTCGGAGGCGGCGAAGGCGGAGACGAACAGGCCGAGCGCGGTGCCGAGCAGGGCGTCGAGGAGTGCGACGAGCAGCAGCAGCCAAGGGCTGCCGACGACGTCCAGGCCCAGCCCCCACAGGGCGAGTCCGGTGGCGAGCAGGGACTGGACGACGGCGACGAGGCCGAAGGCGAGGGCGTAGCCGGCGATGAGGTCGCCCTTGGCGAGCGGCATGGCGAGCAGGCGTTCCAGCGTCCCCGAGGTGCGTTCGCGCAGGGTGGCGATCGAGGTCACGAGGAACATCGTGATGAGCGGGAAGATGCCGAGCAGCGAGGCGCCGATGGCGTCGAAGGTCCGCGGGGTGCCGTCGAAGACGTAGCGCAGCAGGAAGAGCATCACGCACGGCACGAGGACCATGAGGGCGATCGAGCGCCGGTCGTGGCGGAGCTGGCGGAGCACGCGGGCGGCGGTGGCGAGGGTGCGGGACATGCTCATCGGGCGTTCTCCTCGGCGCTCTCTCCGGCGCTCTCTCCGGCGCTCTTCTCGGCCTTCTCCTCGGCGTGCGCTCCGGCCCGCTCGCCGGCTTTCCCGTCCGCCGCGTCGACCAGGCGGAGGAACCCCTCCTCGACGGTCGCCGAACGGGTGCGGGCGCGCAGGTCGCCGGGGGTGTCCTCGGCCAGGATCGCGCCCTCGCGCAGCAGGATCAGCCGGTGGCAGCGCTCGGCCTCGTCCATGACGTGGGAGGAGACGAGGATCGTGGTGCCCCGGTCCGCGGCGAGCCGGTGGAAGAGGTCCCACAGGTCACGGCGGAGCACGGGGTCGAGGCCCACGGTGGGTTCGTCGAGGACCAGCAGTTCGGGTGCGCCGAGCAGGGCCACGGCGAGGGAGACCCGGCTGCGCTGGCCGCCGGAGAGCCGTCCGGCGAGGGCGTCGGCGTGCGAGGTGAGATCGACGTCGGCGACGGCGCGGGCGACGGCCTCCCGGCGGGCGTCGCGCGCCGCGCGGCCCGGGAGCAGCACGGCGGCGAAGTAGTCCAGGTTCTGGCGGACGGTGAGGTCGTCGTAGACGGACGGCGCCTGGGTGACGTAGCCGATCCGGGAGCGCAGCGCGGGGTGGCCGGCCGGGCGGCCGAGGACCTCCAGGGTGCCGGTGGTCCTGGCCTGGGTGCCGACGACGGCGCGCATCAGGGTGGACTTCCCGCAGCCGGAGGGGCCGAGGAGACCGGTGATACGGCCGGAGTGCACCGTGAAGTCGATGCCGCGCAGGACCGTGCGGCCGCCCCGGACCACGGTGAGGCCGCGGCCGAGGACGGCGACACCGGAAGAATTCATCATGCGATGAATAGTGCTCCGGGGGGTGCCGGGCGTCAAGGGACGGTGGCGGTGCCGCTCAGGCGTCCTGGCGCAGGGCGACGGTGAGTTCGACGGTGTACTCCTCCTCGACGACCCCGTCCGGGAACACCTCGCCCAGCAGGGCGCGCTCGCGGTCGAGGAAGGCGCGGGTGTCCCGCGCGTCGTGCAGCAGGAAGACGGAGTGGCTGCCGAGGTTGGCGAGGTGGAGGTCGAGCGGGATCCGCCGGCTCCAGCGGAGCGTGCGGTCCGTCTGCCGCAGCCCGGCCGGGAGTGCCCTGGCGTTGCCGGGCGCGCCCTTGGTGTCGCCGTCGAGGTCGCGGCGTATGCGTTCCTGCTGGGCGGCGATCCAGCCCACGCCGAGGTCGGCGACGTTCCACCACAGGGCGAGCGCGCCGCCGGGCCGCAGGACGCGCAGGGCCTCCGGGACGGACCGGGCGGGATCGGTCCAGTGGAAGGACTGGGCGTAGGTGATCAGGTCGGCGCTCGCGCCGGCCAGCGGCAGTGCGTCGCCGCTGCCGCGGACGAGGGGGACGCCGGGCAGCGAGGCGCGGAAGCGGGCCGCCATTCCGGCGCCCGGTTCGACGGCGGTCACCCGGGCTCCGCGGTCGCGCAGCAGCCGGGTCGCGATGCCCGTCCCGGCGCCGACGTCCACGGCGCGGGCGCCCTTCAGGGGGCGGCCGGTCGTCTCCTCCAGCGCGTCGAGGAGGGCCGGCGGGTAATCGGGGCGGGCCGTGTCGTACTGCGTGGCGGCGGCGTCGAAGGAGCGGGCGCGGCGGGCGAAATCGGCGGAGGCGGCGATGTCGGTCATGCCGTCATCCTGCCCGGGGCCGGCCGCCGCCAGGGCCCCTCGTCCGGATCCCGGCGGGCTCGCGCGCCCGGGCCGGAGCCGGAGAGCCAATGATCCGGAGAGCGGATGACCCGAAGGCCGCCGTCCCGAAGGCCGCTGACCCGCTGGACGGCCGTCCAGAAGAAAGCCGTCCCGAGGACAGCCGTCCCGCACGGAGGGCTAGGCGCGCTTCGGCCTGCCGCCCCGGCCGGCGTCGCCCTTGGCGTCGCGGTGCGCGGGGTTGCCGGAGCGGGTGGTGCGGCGGCGGGCGTACTGGGTCTTCGCCTTCTCGTACTCGGCGCGGCGCAGGCCCTCCCCGGGCGCCTCGACGAAGCAGCGCAGGGCGTAGGCGATGAGCGAGCCGATGAAGCCGATCGCCTTGAGACCGCGCAGCGCGTCCTCGGAGGACGAGCCGGAGGGCCGCCGGGTGTAGCTCTCCCAGGTCTTGCGGAAGGCGATGGCGCTGCACACGGCGAACATGACGACGACCAGCCCGTTGACGAAGCCGCCGACCTCCGCGATGGACAGCCCCTGGTACGCGAAACGCAGCACGAGTGCCGCGGCGAAGGCGGTCACCAGGGAGCCGGCCGCGACGGCGGCCCGCCGCAGTCCGTAGTGCCCGTCGTGTTCGACCCAGGTGGTGCCGAAGTAACGAAGGGGCTCGGGCCGGGGGCCGCCGCCGGTGGTGCCGGATTGCTCGGTGTGGTCGCTCACGGGGTCGATTATCCCCGCATCCGCCCCGCGGGGTCAGGCACAGCGGATGGCGACATAGCCGTCGCTGCCCGTACGGACGTACGCGTCCGAGACGAACTGGCCGTTGGCGATGTTGTCCCAGATGTTGCTCGTGCCGTACGGCCCGGTGACCGTCTCGCCGGGCGTCTGGCAGTTGATCGGGACGCTGGCCCCGTACTGGAGCACCTTGACGAGCTGGTAGTTGGTCCCCGGACCGGACCGGACGTTGAGCCGGACGCCCGGGGCGACCGGGTACCGCTTGATCGTGTACGCGGCGGCCGCCTCGACCTCGGCCCGCTCGCTCTCCACCTCTTCGACAGCCACTGGGCTTCTCCCCCCGTTGACGGACAACTCATGATTTCCGGCGTGTTCGCCGCGCGCAGGCTAGCAAGCGGTGGCTGGATCGCACGCACCATCGACTAGGCTCCGTGCGTCGCGCGTGGGCACCATCAAACGGGGGTGGGAGATGCCACCGCTGCAAAGCACCGGGCCGTTCCCGGAAGCGGAACATCCGGAATATGCCGGTCAGTACCACCTCGAGGACTGTCTCGGCACGGGCGGCATGGGTGTCGTCCATCTCGCCACGTCCGCCTCGGGATTGCGCCTGGCCGTCAAGGTCATCCATGCCGAGCACGCCTCGGACCCCGAGTTCAGGGCGCGTTTTCGCCAGGAGGTGGCGGCCGCGCGGCGGGTCAGCGGGGCGTTCACGGCCCCGGTCGTCGACGCGGATCCCGAGGCCGGACGCCCCTGGATGGCCACGCTGTTCATCGACGGGCCGACCCTCGCGGAACGGGTGAAGCGGAACGGTCCTCTGGGTGAAGCCGAGTTGCAGCGGGTGGGCGCGGGGCTCGCGGAGGCGCTGCGGGACATCCACCGCGCCGGCGTGGTGCACCGCGATCTCAAACCCAGCAATGTGCTGCTGGCGCAGGACGGACCGAAAGTCATCGACTTCGGCATCTCCCGTCCCAAGGACAGCGATCTGCGCACGGAGACCGGGAAACTGATCGGCACCCCGCCGTTCATGGCGCCGGAGCAGTTCCAGCGCCCCCGGGAGGTGGGGCCCGAGGCGGACATGTTCGCGCTCGGGGCCGTGCTGGTCCACGCGGCCACCGGCCGGGGGCCGTTCGACTCCGACAGCCCCTACATCGTGGCGTACCAGGTGGTGCACAACGAGCCCGATCTGGCGGGTGTGCCCCAGGCCCTGGTGCCGCTGCTGCGCCGCTGTCTGGCGAAGGAGCCGCGGGAGCGGCCCACGCCGTACGAGCTGATGGTGGCGCTGCGCGCGTCCTCGCCCTCGGCGTCCTTCGACACCCAGGCGTACATACCCGCCCAGCGCTCCCCGGCGGACACCGGCGGGGACACGGAGCCGGAGCACCCGGCCGGTGACCCGGAGGAGACCGCTGCCGGCGGCTCGCACCGGCCCGCCGGCGGGCGTGGCCGGTGGCGCCGCCCGGCGGTGCTGTGGACGGCTCTCGCCGTGGTGGTCGGGGCGACGGCGGCGGCCGGCGCCGTCCTCGCCGCCCCGTCGGACGGGACACCGCCGCGGCGCGCCCCGTCCGCCGCGCCGGAGCCCTTCCGGCCGTGGAGCACGACGCTCGGCTCGGCCGGGGCGCCGGTCTGCGCGGCGGCCGGTGCCGCGCTCCACTGCTCCGGCGCCGGTGCCGGCGTGGCCGGGCTGGACCCGGCCGACGGCCGGGTGCTCTGGTCCGCCGGGGCGGGGGCGGACGGCACGCGCCCCGGGCCGGGCGGCGAGGGCGCGGCGCCAGTGCTCGCCGGCGGGGTGCTGCACGTGCTCCCGCCCGGCGGCACCCGGCACCGGGCGCTCGACCCCGCGTCCGGCGCGGTGCGCTGGGAGCGGGACGTGTCGGCGTACGCGACCGTCCGTCCGACCGGTGACCTGGTGCTGCTGGCCACCGCGGAGGGTGCCGTGCGGGCGCTCGACGCCGCGACCGGCGCCGAGCGCTGGCGCGGACGTCACGGCGGTGCGGGCACCGTGTGGACGGGCGCGCGGGACGGGACCGGTCCGGTGTTCGCCGGCACGCCGTCCGCCGACGGCACGTCCACCCGGGTCGCCGCCGTCGGCCGGGCCGACGGCAGGGTGCTGTGGACGAAGCGGCTGCCGGGTTCGCTGACGCCCGTGGCGGCCGGGGACGGCGCGCTCCAGTTCCTGGCGACGGACGCGGAGGGCTTCACCGACGCGGTCGTCCGGCTGGACACGGCGGCGCCGGACCACCCGTCGCGCCGGATCGCGCTGACCGCGCCCCTCGACCAGGCGCAGGCGGCGGTGGCGGGCGACATGGTCTACGTGGTCGGCGCGGGCGGCTCGCTCCTCGCCGTCGACACCGCGCGGGGCGCGGGCGGGGCCGAGGTGTGGCGGCTGGAGACGGCGGTGGCCCACCTGTCCCGTCCGGTGCCGCGCGGCGGCCATGTGTACCTGTCCGCCGGTGACGGGCGGCTGCTGGCCGTGGACGCCGGGCGGGGCCGCCTCGTCGGGCAGACGAAGCCCCGGATGGGCGGCGGCGGGCACGCCTCGGTCCTGCCGGCTCCCGCCGCGGCACCCGGCCGGGTCTACGCGACGGCCCCCGACGGCTCCGTCTTCGCGGTGGACGCCAGGGACCCGTCCCGCTGGTGAGGTGCCGGGCCGCCGCCCTGTCCCGCGGGCCGGGTCGGCGGCCCGCGGAACACGGCAGCGGCCCCGTCCGCGCGCGCCGTGGGGCGGGCGGACGGGGCCGGTGGCCGGAGCGGGGCGGTCAGCCCAGGAGGGAGACGTCGCGCACGGCGCCCTTGTCCGCGCTCGTCGCCATCGCCGCGTAGGCGCGCAGCGCCGCGGAGACCTTGCGTTCGCGGTTCTTCGGGGCGTACACGCCGTCGAGGGCCTCGCGCCGGGACGCCAGGGTGGCGTCGTCGACGAGCAGTTCGATGGAGCGGCCGGGGATGTCGATGCGGATCCGGTCACCGTCCTCGACGAGCGCGATCGTGCCTCCGGACGCCGCCTCCGGGGAGGCGTGGCCGATCGAGAGGCCCGAGGTGCCGCCCGAGAAGCGGCCGTCCGTCACCAGCGCGCAGGTCTTGCCGAGGCCCCGGCCCTTGAGGAAGGAGGTCGGGTAGAGCATCTCCTGCATGCCGGGGCCGCCCTTGGGGCCCTCGTAGCGGATGACGACGACGTCGCCGTGGGTGATCTGCTTGTTGAGGATCTTCTCGACGGCCTCCTCCTGGGACTCGCAGACCACGGCCGGGCCCTCGAAGGTCCAGATGGACTCGTCGACGCCGGCCGTCTTCACCACGCAGCCGTCGACGGCGAGGTTGCCGCGGAGCACCGCGAGTCCGCCGTCCTCGGAGTAGGCGTGGGCCGCGTCCCGGATGCAGCCGCCGGCCGCGTCCAGGTCGAGGCCGTCCCAGCGCTCGGACTGGGAGAAGGCCTCGGCGGAGCGGACGCAGCCCGGGGCGGCGTGGAACAGCTCGACGGCCTCCTCGGTGGCCGAGCCGCCGCGGACGTCCCAGGCGCCCAGCCACTCCTTGACGGAGCGGGAGTGGACGGCGTGGACGTCCTCGTTGAGCAGCCCGGCGCGGTACAGCTCGCCCAGGATCGCGGGGATGCCGCCGGCCCGGTGCACGTCCTCCATGTAGTACGTGCCGCGCGGGGCGACGTTGGGGGCGACCTTGGCCAGGCAGGGCACCCGGCGCGAGACCTCGTCCATGTCGCTCAGGCCGTAGTCGAGCTCGGCCTCCTGGGCCGCGGCGAGCAGGTGGAGGATCGTGTTGGTGGAACCGCCCATGGCGATGTCGAGGGCCATGGCGTTCTCGAACGCGGCGCGGGTGGCGATGTTGCGCGGCAGGACGGAGGCGTCGTCCTCGTCGTAGTGGCGGCGGGTGATGTCGACGACCGTGCGGGCGGCGTTCTCGTAGAGCGCGCGGCGGGCCGTGTGGGTGGCGAGGACGGAGCCGTTGCCCGGCAGGGAGAGGCCGATGGCCTCGGTCAGGCAGTTCATCGAGTTGGCGGTGAACATGCCGGAACAGGACCCGCAGGTCGGGCAGGCGTTCTCCTCGATGCGGAGGATGTCCTCGTCGGAGACCTTGTCGTTGACGGCCTCGGAGATCGCGTCGACCAGGTCGAGGGTGCGGACGGTGCCGTCGACGAGGGTGGCCCGGCCGGACTCCATGGGGCCGCCGGAGACGAAGACCGTCGGGATGTTGAGGCGCAGGGCGGCCATCAGCATGCCGGGGGTGATCTTGTCGCAGTTGGAGATGCAGATCAGGGCGTCGGCGCAGTGCGCCTCGACCATGTACTCCACGCTGTCCGCGATCAGGTCGCGCGAGGGCAGGCTGTAGAGCATGCCGCCGTGGCCCATGGCGATGCCGTCGTCGACGGCGATCGTGTTGAACTCGCGGGCGATGCCGCCGGCGGCGGTGATGGCCTCGGAGACGATCCGGCCGACCGGCTGGAGGTGGGTGTGGCCGGGGACGAACTCGGTGAAGGAGTTGGCCACCGCGATGATCGGCTTCCGCCCGATGTCGGCGCCCGGTACACCGGAGGCCCGCATCAGGGCGCGTGCGCCCGCCATGTTGCGGCCGTGGGTGACAGTGCGGGACCTCAGCTCGGGCATCGTCGCTCGCTCCTCGTGACGGGTGTACCTGCCCCGAGCGTACGCCGCCGCTCCAAGATCTGGACAGCGCGTCCGGAATGCGGGACGGCCGGTTCAGCCCTCGGTCCCGCCGGCCGCGCCGGAGGGGCCGGCCGCGCCGCCGGAGGCCGCGTCGTCGGAGGTCGCATCGGGGCCGGCCGCGTCGTCGGAGACCGCGTCGTCGGTGGTCGCGTCGGGGCCGGCCGCACCGCCGGAGGGCGGGCCGGGTTCGGTGAGATAGCGCTGGAGGGTCGGCGCCACCATCCGCACGATCTCCTCCGGGTCCGCCGAGGCGAGCGGCTCGACCTTCAGCACGTAGCGCAGCATCGCGATCCCGACCATCTGGGACGCCGCGAGCTCGGCCCGGAACCGGGCGTCCGGCACCTCCAGCTCGGCCGCCACCCGCTCCAGCAGCCGCCGCGCCACGAAGGCGCGCATCACCTTCGCCGCCCCCTCGTGGGTGAGCGCCGAGCGGATGACCGCGAGCATCGGGGCCCGGCTGACCGGGTTCTCCCAGACCGCGACGAAGTAGCGGGCCAGCCGTTCGCCGACGCCCTCGGTGGACGGGCCGAGGATCGTGGGGACGACGAGCGCGGGCTCGAAGGAGACCTCGACGGAGGCCGCGAAGACGTCGTCCTTGGTGCCGAAGTAGTGGTGGACGAGCGCGGCGTCCACGCCCGCAGCCCGGGCGATGCCGCGCATGGTCGTCCGGTCGTAGCCCCGCTCGGCGAACTCCGCCCGCGCCGCCCCGAGGATCCGCTCCCGCGCGCCGGGCCCCTCGTCCGCCGACGTGCGGGCGGGCCGGCCGCGGCGCCTGGGCTCCCCGGTCATGAGATGCGGGACGCGGAGGCCAGATGCAGCCGGGTGAAGGCCAGCGCCTCCGCGAGGTCCGCCTCGCGCTCGGCCGCCGACATGGCGCGCCGGGTGTTGACCTCGATGACGACATGGCCGTCGAAGCCCGTGCGCGCCAGCCGCTCCAGCAGCTCCGCGCACGGCTGGTCGCCCCGGCCGGGGACCAGGTGCTCGTCCTTGGCCGAGCCCTTGCCGTCGGCGAGGTGGACATGGGCGAGCCGGTCGCCCATGCGGTCGACCATGGCCATGGTGTCGGTCCGGGAGGTCGCCGTGTGCGAGAGGTCGACGGTGAAGTGGCGGTAGTCGTCCTTGGTGACGTCCCAGTCGGGCGCGTAGGCGAGCATCTCGCGGTCGCGGTAGCGCCACGGGTACATGTTCTCCACCGCGAAGCGGACGTCCGTCTCGTCCGCCATCCGCCAGATGCCCCGCACGAACTCGCGGCCGTAGCTGCGCTGCCAGCGGAACGGCGGGTGCACGACGACCGTCGACGCGCCGAGCTTCTCGGCCGCGGCCTGTGCCCGCTGGAGCTTGACCCACGGGTCGGTGGACCAGACGCGCTGCGTGATCAGCAGGCAGGGCGCGTGGACGGCGTGGATCGGGACCTGGTGGTAGTCGGAGAGTCTGCGCAGCGCCTCGATGTCCTGGCTGACGGGATCCGTCCACACCATGACCTCGACGCCGTCGTAGCCGAGGCGCGCGGCGACCTCGAAGGCCGTCGCCGTGGACTCCGGGTAGACGGAGGCCGTCGACAGGACGACCTTCGCGTCCGGGATGCGCACCACTGGTTCTGCCACGAGGGACAGCCTAAAGGGACGAACTCGTCGGTAGGGAGCCCGTCACCCGCCGGCCGGGAGGTGGTCGAGGCGGCGCAGGATGACGCCCTCGCGCAGCGCCCAGGGGCAGATCTCCAGCCGCTCGGCCCCGAAGAGGTCCATCGCCGCCTCCGCGACCAGGGCTCCTGCCAGCAGTTGCCCGGCCCGCCCCGGGGAGACGCCGGGCAGCTCCGAGCGGTCCTCGACGGTCATCGTGGCGAGCCTCGGCACCCACTCGGCGAGTGACGAACGACTCAGATCGCGCTGCACGTACACGCCCTCCGCGGTCCGCGCGGCTCCGGCTATCCGGGCGAGCTGCTTGAACGTCTTGGAGGTGGCGACGATGTGGTCCGGCCGGCCGAGCCTGCTGAACTCGCCGACGGTCCGGGCGATCTCGGTGCGGACGTAGCGGCGCAGCGCCTTGACGTCCTGGGGGTCCGGCGGGTCGCCGGGCAGCCGGCTCGCGGTCAGCCGCCCCGCGCCCAGCGGCAGGGAGACGGCCGCGGCCGGGTCCTCGTCCATGCCGTACGCGATCTCCAGCGAGCCGCCGCCGATGTCGAGGACGAGCAGCTTGCCCGCGGACCAGCCGAACCAGCGGCGGACCGCGAGGAAGGTGAGCCGGGCCTCCTCCTCGCCCGAGAGGACCGTGAGGTCGACCCCGGTCTCGGCCTTCACCCTGGCCAGCACCTGGTCGGCGTTGCCCGCCTCGCGGACGGCGGAGGTGGCGAAGGAGAGGACCTCCTCGCACCCCTGGTCCTCGGCGGCCTGGAGGGCCTCGCCGATGGTCTTGGTCAGCAGACCGACGCCCTCGGCGCCGATGTGGCCCTGTGCGTCGAGCAGCTCGGCGAGGCGCAGCTCCGCCTTGTGGGAGTGCGCGGGCAGCGGGCGGGCGCCGGGATGCGCGTCCACCGCCAGCAGGTGCACCGTGTTCGAACCGACGTCGAGGACTCCGAGTCTCATGGACCGAACGCTACTGCCGACTCGCGCATACGCTGGAGCCGTGCCAAAGACGAAAAAGGCGAAGCCGGGCAAAGCCGCTCCCGTGCAGCAGACCGAGCAGGACGAGAAGGGCCTGGACTTCCCCCGGGCCTGGGTGGAGTTCCCCGATCCCGCGGACGACGAACAGGTCTTCCGCTGCGATCTGACCTGGCTGACCTCGCGCTGGACCTGCATCTTCGGCAGCGGCTGCCAGGGGATCCAGGCGGGGCGCGCGGACGACGGCTGCTGCACGCTGGGCGCACACTTCTCGGACGAGGACGACGAGGAGCGCGTGGCGGGGCATGTCGCGCGCCTCACGCCGGAGCTGTGGCAGTTCCACGGCGTGGGCACCGACTCCGGCTGGGTGCAGGAGGACGAGGACGGCGAGCGCCAGACGCGCCGCTGGGAGGGGTCGTGCATCTTCCAGAACCGTCCGGGCTTCGCGGGCGGCGCGGGCTGCTCGCTGCACATCCTGGCGCTGCGGGAGGGCCGGGAGCCGCTGGAGACGAAGCCGGACGTGTGCTGGCAGCTCCCGGTGCGGCGGACGTACGACTGGATCGACCGGCCGGACGACACCCGGGTGCTGCAGATCTCGATCGGTGAGTACGACCGCAGGGGCTGGGGTTCGGGCGGGCACGACCTGCACTGGTGGTGCACCTCGGCGACCTCGGCGCACGGCGCGGGCGATCCGGTCTACGTGACCTACCGGCCGGAGCTGACCGAGCTGATGGGCAAGGAGGCGTACGACGTGCTGGTGGAGCTGTGCGAGGCGCGCCTCGCCTCGTCGCTGCCGCTGGTCGCGCCGCACCCGGCCGACCCCCGCGGGCGGACGGAGCCCGGGGCGCGCTGAGCCGGCGGGAACGGGCCGGGCGGGACGAACCCGCCCGGCCCCGCCGTGCGCCGGGCCGGCGGCGGAGCGGCGCCCCGGGACGCCTCGGGTGCGGCACCGGCGGCCGGTGCGTGCGCCGTGCCACGGAAGCGTTCGTGCGCCGGGCCACGACGGCGGCGGGGTGCCGGGGGGCCACGGTCAGCCCGACGGCGGCGGGGTGCCGGGGGACGACGGCGGGTCCGGGGAGGGCGGCGGATCCGACGACGGCGGCGGGCCGGTCGGGTCGGGGCCGGGCGACGACGGGGGCTCGGTGGTCGGCGGCGGGGTGGTCGGATCCGGGCCGGGCGACGAGGGCGGCGGGGTGGTCGGCGGCGTCGTCCCCGGCCGGCCGGGAATCGGCGGACGCGACGCCGTGCCGTGCTCCCCGCGCCCGCGGATGGCGACGACGGCTCCGGAGGGGTCGACCCCGACCTGGGCCCGCCAGTAGCCGGCGGGCTCGCGGGCGGAGTCGACGGTCACCAGGAGAGTGATCGTTTCGCCGGGGTCCAGCGTGCCCGAGGAGCGGGGGATGCGGAGCCAGGAGGCGTCCGTCCAGAGCGAGAAGGTGACCGGCGAGCCGCCCGACGCGGTGAGGGTGATCAGCGTCGTGTCCCCGCCCGGCCGCGCCTCGACGGTGAGCCGGCCGGGCCCCGTGCCGGAGGCGGACGGGGGCGCCGGAGGACCGGTGCTGATCACCTCGACCGAGACGTCCGGGGCGTGCGGGTCCGCCGTGAACCGGGGGTCGGGCCGGGCGCTGGCGTTCCCCGCGTTCTCGTAGTGGCCGTAGCGGCCCTCCTCGCCGGAGCCGTCCTCGGCGCTCACCGTGGGCCCGCGCTCGGCCTCGCCCGTCAGCGGGGCGCCCCGGTAGGCGGCCCACAGCGCGAGGACCGGGGCCGCGACGACCGTGGCGACGACCGTCGTGGTCACCGCCCGGGCGCGCAGCCGGTCACGCCGGGCGGCGTGGTCCTTCGGGTCCAGCGGGAAGCCGCCGGGGCCGAACCGCAGGGCGCCCGCCCGTGCCCGGGGCGCCTTGTGCATGGCCAGATAGGCGGCGGAGCGCGGGGCCTTCAGGATCGGCAGCGCCGCCGGGGCGACCTCGGAACCGGGCCACGGGCCGGCCGCCCCGGCCCGCTCCGCGGCCCGCCGGCAGCGGGGGCAGTCGTCGACGTGGCGGACCAGTTCGCGGCGCAGGGCGGCGGAGAGCACGACCCGGCTGTCGCCGGTGAGCCGGGCGACCGAGGGGCAGGTGCCGCGCTCGACCACGGCGAGGGCCGCCCTGGTCCGCTCCACCTCGCAGACGGCGGCGGCCAGCAGCTCGCGGGCCGCTGCGGGGCCGAGGCCGAGGACGGAGGCCACCCCGGCGTGGCCGAGGCCGTGGCGCACGGAGAGTTCGAGGGCCTCGCGCTGCTCGGGGGTGGTGCCGGCCGCCTCCGGCCAGGCCAGCAGGGCCAGTTCGGCGCGGTGCCGGTCGTCGGAGCCGGCCGCCCGTCCGCCGTCCGCGGACCCGGCCGCGCCCGTGCCCGCCGGGTCGGCCGCCCGGCCCGTGTGCGCGCCGGGGCGCCTGCGGCGCTGTTCGGCCAGCCGGCGCAGACAGGCCCAGCGCGCGAGCGCGTACAGCCACGCCTTGCGGGCGGGCTCCTCGGCGGGGCAGCGGGTGCGCTGGCGCTCGGCGACGGCGAGGACGTCGCCGAGCACCGCCGTCGCGGCGTCGTGGTCGCACAGGACGGAGAGACAGTAGGTGAACAGGCCGTCGAGGTACGGCTCGTAGCGTGCGGGGGGCCGCTCCGAGGCGGAACGGGACGGGCGGCGGTGCGCCCGGTGTGCGCCGGTGGTGTGGGGAGGAGGGTCCAGCCTGCTGCTCGTCACTCCGCGACCGTAGGGGCAGTGACGCACCCTGTTCGCACCGCTTGAATGCTTTTAACCCCTACGGGTGAACAGTTCCCTCGAAGGGGGACAGGAAGGACAGATTCCGCGCTTCTTCCGATCATGCTCCTTCCGATCGCCGGACCACGGCCCCCTCGCACCGGACCGACCGCGCTCCCCGCGCCCGCGCACGCGCCCTGCCCCGCTCCCGCCGCCGCGCCCCGTGCCCGCCCGGGTGCGGCGCCGGGACTGTCGGTGGTCACCGCTACGGTTTGCGCATGGCTGCCCGTACGAAAACCGCGAAGGACCGGCCGTCCTACCGCTGCACCGAATGCGGCTGGACGACCGCGAAGTGGCTCGGCCGCTGCCCCGAGTGCCAGGCCTGGGGCACGGTCGAGGAGTACGGCGCGCCCGCGGTCCGCACCACCGCGGCCGGCCGGGTCTCCACCGCCGCCCTGCCCATCGGCCAGGTCGACGCCCGGCAGGCGGCCGCGCGCACCACGGGGGTCGACGAGCTCGACCGCGTCCTCGGCGGCGGGCTGGTGCCGGGCGCCGTGGTGCTGCTCGCCGGGGAGCCCGGCGTCGGCAAGTCCACCCTGCTGCTGGACGTGGCCGCCAAGGCCGCGGGCCCCGACCACCCCACCCTGTACGTGACGGGCGAGGAGTCGGCGAGCCAGGTCCGGCTGCGCGCCGACCGGATCAACGCCCTCGCCGACCACCTCTACCTCGCCGCGGAGACGGACCTCTCCGCCGTCCTCGGCCATCTCGACGCGGTCAAGCCCTCGTTGCTCGTCCTCGACTCCGTGCAGACGGTGGCCTCGCCCGAGATCGACGGCGCGCCCGGCGGCATGGCCCAGGTCCGCGAGGTCGCGGGCGCGCTGATCCGCGCCTCCAAGGAGCGGGGCATGTCGACGCTGCTGGTCGGCCATGTGACGAAGGACGGCGCGATCGCCGGCCCCCGCCTGCTGGAGCACCTCGTCGACGTGGTGCTCCACTTCGAGGGCGACCGGCACGCCCGGCTGCGGCTCGTCCGCGGCGTGAAGAACCGCTACGGCGCGACCGACGAGGTCGGCTGCTTCGAACTGCACGACGAGGGCATCACCGGCCTCGCCGACCCCTCCGGCCTCTTCCTCACCCGGCGTGACGAGCCCGTCCCCGGCACCTGCCTGACCGTGACCCTCGAAGGCCGCCGTCCGCTGGTCGCCGAGGTGCAGGCGCTCACCGTCGACTCCCAGATCCCCTCCCCCCGGCGGACCACCTCCGGGCTGGAGACCTCGCGGGTGTCGATGATGCTCGCCGTGCTGGAGCAGCGCGGCCGGATCTCGGCGCTCGGCAAGCGCGACATCTACAGCGCGACGGTGGGCGGGGTGAAGCTCTCCGAGCCCGCCGCCGACCTGGCCGTCGCGCTCGCCCTCGCCTCCGCCGCCAGTGACACGCCGCTGCCGCAGAATCTGGTGGCCATCGGCGAGGTGGGCCTCGCGGGCGAGGTCCGGCGCGTCACCGGGGTGCAGCGGCGGCTGGCCGAGGCGCACCGGCTGGGCTTCACCCACGCCCTGGTCCCCACCGACCCGGGCAGGATCCCGGCGGGGATGCGGGTGACGGAGGTGGCCGACATGGGCGACGCCCTGCGGGTGCTGCCGCGCGGCCGCCGGAAGGCCCCGGAGGAGGCGTAAGGGGCGCCCCGGCGGCGCCGGCGGCCGCTTCGCGCGAGCGCCCCGCGGACACCCCTCGGCGTACTCCCCACGGGACGACAGGCCTCGCCGGTAGACTTTGCCCTGGTCTCGCCCACCCGTACGAGCCGGAGGAGTGCAGTGGCAGCCAAGGACGGGGCAGCAGCACCCGGAAAGTCCGGCCAAGGCACGGGCAACGAAGCGCAGATCCGTGCCGCCCTGAGCGCGGTCGCCCCGGGCACCGCCCTGCGCGACGGCCTGGAGCGCATCCTGAGGGGGAACACCGGAGGGCTGATCGTTCTCGGCATGGACAAGACCGTCGAGTCCATGTGCACCGGCGGCTTCGTCCTCGACGTGGAGTTCGCCGCGACCCGGCTGCGCGAGCTGTGCAAGCTGGACGGCGCGCTCATCCTCGACAAGGACATCTCCAAGATCCACCGGGCCGGCGTGCAGCTCGTCCCGGACGCGTCCATCCCCACCGAGGAGACCGGCACCCGGCACCGCACCGCGGACCGGGTGTCCCGCCAGTGCGGCTTCCCGGTGGTGTCGGTCTCGCAGTCGATGCGGCTGATCGCGCTGTACGTGGACGGTGAGCGCCGGGTCCTGGAGGAGTCGGCCGCGATCCTGTCCCGCGCCAACCAGGCGCTGGCCACCCTGGAGCGCTACAAGCTCCGGCTCGACGAGGTCGCCGGCACGCTCTCGGCGCTGGAGATCGAGGACCTGGTCACCGTCCGGGACGTCACCGCGGTGGCGCAGCGGCTGGAGATGGTGCGCCGGATCGCCACCGAGATCGCCGAGTACGTGGTGGAGCTGGGCACCGACGGCCGTCTGCTCGCCCTCCAGCTCGACGAGTTGATCGCCGGGGTCGAGCCGGAGCGCGAGCTGGTGGTCCGGGACTACGTGCCGGAGCCGACCGCGAAGCGCTCCCGCACCGTGCACGAGGCGCTCGCCGAGCTGGACGCGCTGAGCCACACCGAGCTGCTCGAACTGCCCGTGGTGGCGAGGGCCCTGGGCTACAGCGGCTCCCCGGAGACGCTGGACTCGGCGGTGTCGCCGCGCGGCTACCGCCTGCTGGCCAAGGTGCCGAGGCTGCCGGGCGCGATCATCGAGCGCCTGGTCGAGCACTTCGGCGGTCTCCAGAAGCTGCTGGCCGCCAGTGTCGACGACCTCCAGGCCGTGGACGGCGTGGGCGAGGCGCGGGCGCGCAGCGTGCGCGAGGGCCTGTCGCGGCTCGCCGAGTCCTCCATCCTGGAGCGGTACGTCTGACCCGCGACCCGCGGCGGCGCGTCCGACCCGCCGACCGGCGGCGGTGCGTCCGGTCGGCGTCCCGCTGCGGTACGTCCGGCCCGGGGCGGTGCGTATGACCTCCGGCGGTTCGTCCGAGCCGCGTCCAGGGCACTGCGTCCGGTCGGCGTCCCGCTGCGGTACGTCCGATCCACCCGCGCGGCGCCCGTCGGCGTCCGCCCGTGGCGGAGGGGCCCCGGAATGATTCCGGGGCCCCTCCGGCACGAGCGGGGCGGTCGCCCCGCGCTGTGCGTCAGTCCTGCTCCAGCCGGAACGACGCCGGCAGCACCTTCACGCCCGGGAACGATGCCTCCACCAGGTACGTACCGGGCCCGGCCCTGCCCGGCGAGGGCGTCGCGCAGCGGGCGACGCTGCGCTCGCGGTCCCAGTCGACGGTGTGGGTGATCGTGCCGTTGGCGGGGACGCGCAGCAGCAGCGGCGGAGCCGTGCGCGGGCAGTCGCGGGAGGACCAGACGTCCTCGTCCTCGCTGTCGGTCACGGTGAGCACGGCGGCCTTCGGGCCGAAGTCCGCCTTGCAGTCACCGGCCGAGGAGTTGGAGACCACGAGCTGGAACGACGGCTTCTCGCCCGACTCGTAGGAGACCTTGGTGGTGCGCAGGGTGAACTTCAGGTAGGCGGCCGAACAGTTGGGGAGCGAGGAGCCGGCCGGCACCTCGCGGCCGGGGCCGCCGCCGGACGTGCCGCCCGTGGCCGTGCCACCGCCGCCGCCGGAGCTGTCCTCGCCGGGCGCGCCCGTCGCGCCGGGGCTCGCGCCGCCGTCGCCGGATCCCGCCGACCCGCCGCCGCTCCCGCCCTCGTCGCCGGACTCGTCGCCGGACTCGTCGCGTCCGCCCGGCTGTTGGCTGATCGCGGGCCCGGACTGGTCCGGCCCGGGGGTGATCGTGGGCGCGGGCGTGGGGCCCTTGCCGTCGGCCCGGTCCTTGTTCCCGCCACCGCCGCCGGAGGTGAAGGCCCAGACGATCAGCACGGCGAGCAGCGCGACGAACGACGCCGCTACAGCCCTCCGTCGCCAGTAGATGGAGGAGGGAAGCGGCCCGATCGGATTGCGCAGAGATCCCACGGACCGAACTCTACGAGAGATCGTGGCCAACTCCCGCCCCACCCGCCGCCGGAGCGCGAAGTTCTGCCGATCATCGCACCTCCGATGATCATGACGGCGCTCCCGGGCCGCCCCTCCCCCGCCCGCGCCCCGGTCCCGGCCGGCCCCCCACCTTCGTCGGGGGTCGCCGTGGCCGATCGCCCAGGGTGACCACCCGCTGCGAGCGGGTACGGTCCGTGACCATGGACAGCAGCATGACCCGCGATCTCTACCGCGACATCACCGACTTCGCCCACTCCACGCCCTCGTGGTTCCAGCACCTCGCCGAACTCTGGACGGAGGCGGGGCTGTTGCTCTTCGGCGCCCTCTACGTCGTGGCCTGGTGGCGTGCCCGGACCGGATCCGCCCGGTCCATAGCCCTCGCCGTGCTCGCGCCCCTCGCCACGGCGGTCGGGTACGTGGTCAGCGAGTCGCTCAAGTCGGTCGTGGACGAGGAGCGTCCCTGCCGCACGGTCACCGAGGCGGTCGCCTCGGTGTCGGCCTGCCCGCCGTACGGCGACTGGTCCTTCCCCAGCAACCACTCCGCCATCGCCGGCGCCGCGGCCCTCGCCCTGGCCCTCGCGTGGCCGAGGATCGGCTGGCTGACGGTGCCGATGGCCGTGCTGATGGCGTTCTCCCGGGTCTTCGTCGGCGTGCACTACCCCCATGACGTGGCGGCCGGCCTCGTCCTCGGCGCGCTCGTCGCCGCGGGGTCCGTCCTGGCGCTGCGCCGGCCCGCCGAGGCGCTGCTGGGGACGATGCGCACCAGTGACACGGGCCTCGTCCGCTGGTTCGCGGGGCCGGGCCACGCCGAGCAGACGGTTCCTCCCCGTCCGGGCCGCGCCTGAGCAAACGGTCCGGCACCGCCGGGCCGCGTCCGCCCCGGACGGATCGGCACCGCCCCCGCCGCGCCTGAGCAAACGGTTCGCCACCGCCCGGCCGCGTCCGCCCGGGCGGTCCGGCACCGCCCGGGGCGGCCGGTATGCGCCATCCGCCTGCCGGGGCGTGCCAGGATCGTCAGTGCCATGACTGCCACCCACGCATCCCAGACGTCCCCCGCCGCCGACCCCGCCGCCCTTCATCTGCCGGTGATCGCCTGGTTCGAGCAGCACGCCCGCGATCTGCCCTGGCGCCGGCCCGAAGCCGGCGCCTGGGGCGTGATGGTCAGCGAGTTCATGCTCCAGCAGACACCGGTCAGCCGCGTGCTGCCCGTGTACGAGCAGTGGCTGGCCCGCTGGCCGCGCCCCGCCGACCTGGCGGCCGAGGCGCCGGGCGAGGCCGTCCGCGCCTGGGGCCGGCTCGGCTATCCGCGCCGTGCGCTGCGTCTGCACGGCGCCGCGCAGGCGATAGCGGAACGGCACGGCGGCGAGGTGCCGAGCGATCACGCCCAGTTGCTCGCCCTGCCGGGCATCGGCGAGTACACGGCGGCCGCGGTGGCCTCCTTCGCCTACGGACAGCGGCACGCGGTGCTCGACACCAATGTGCGCCGGGTGTTCGCGCGTGCCGCGACCGGCGTCCAGTACCCGCCGACCGCCACCACCGCCGCCGAGCGCCGGCTCGCGCGGGCGCTGCTCCCCGAGGAGGAGGGGACGGCGGCACGCTGGGCGGCCGCGTCGATGGAACTGGGCGCGCTGGTGTGCACGGCGCGCAACGAGGAGTGCGGGCGCTGCCCGATCGCGGCGCAGTGCGCCTGGCGGCTGGCGGGCAAGCCCGCGCACGACGGCCCGGCACGCCGCGGCCAGACGTACGCGGGCACCGACCGGCAGGTGCGCGGGCGGCTGCTGGCCGTACTGCGAGACGCTCCGGGCTCGGTGCCCCAGTCGGCGCTGGACGCCGTCTGGCCCGAACCGGTGCAGCGCGGGCGGGCACTGGACGGGCTGGTGTCGGACGGGCTGGTCGAACCGCTGGAGGGCGGGCGCTACCGGCTGCCGGCCGGCCCGCCGGTCACCGGCTGACCCGCGCCGAACGCGTGTTCCTACCCGGCCTCCACCCCGGGTGAAACCTCCGCTGTTACACAACCGATGGACGGCCGTGCGCCCTTGGACGGCTCGCGCGCACAGCGCCGTGACACGCCCTTCGTAGCTTCTTGTCCTGCAAGGACACGGGGATTCACGGGGCGGAGGCGATCGGCATGGCGCACGGCGAGGTGCTCGAATTCGAGGAGTACGTACGGACCCGGCAGGAGGCGCTGCTGCGCAGTGCGCGACGGCTGGTGCCCGACCCCGTCGAGGCGCAGGACCTGCTCCAGACCGCGCTGGTGCGCACCTACGGCCGCTGGGACGGCATCGCGGACAAGTCGCTCGCGGACGCCTACCTGCGCCGCGTGATGATCAACACGCGGACCGAGTGGTGGCGCGCCCGCCGTCTGGAGGAGGTCCCGACCGAGCAGCTCCCGGAGTCCGCCGTGGAGGACGGCACCGAGCAGCACGCCGACCGCGCCCTGCTGATCGAGGCGCTGAAGGTGCTCGCGCCCAAGCAGCGCAGCGTCGTCGTGCTGCGTCACTGGGAGCAGATGAGCACCGAGGAGACCGCTGCCGCGCTGGGCATGTCGGCGGGTACGGTGAAGAGCACGCTGCACCGGGCACTCGCGAAGCTCCGCCAGGAGCTCCGGTCACGGGACCTGGACGGCCGCGCCGCGGAGCGCGCCGGGACGCGGCGTACCCACCACGGCGAACGGGAGCGGGAGCGGTGCGCGGCCTGACAGGCACGGACGGCGGCAGAGGCAGGGCGGGCGGTGCGGCGGCGGCCGGACTGGTCGCCCTCGCGCTGCTGGGGGCGGGCTGCTCGACCGGCGGCTCGGGGCTCCAGGACGAGGGGGCGGCGCCGTCGGAGGCGGCCTCCAAGGCGACGCCCTCCCCGGCGCCCTCGGGGACGGCGGGGCACTTCACCGGCGGCGTCGACGCGGTGGACCTGCTCCGCAAGGACCCGAAGGTCAGCGCCCGGGTCAAGGCGGATCTGCGGCCGTGCGGCCGCGACGCGTACCCGGTGGACACCTCGTACGGCGTCCTCACCGGCGGATCGGTCCCCGACGTCGTGGTGAACGTGATGACCTGCGGCGACGCCGTGGGCATGGGCACCTACGTCTACCGGGGCACGGGCGGTTCCTACGAGAACGTCTTCTCCGTCGAGGAACCCGCGGTCTACTCGGCCATCGACCGGGGCGACCTGGTGGTGACCAAGCAGGTGTACGCGAAGGCCGACCCGGTCGACGACCCGTCGGGCGAGGAGATCATCACGTACCGCTGGTCGGCCGGGAAGTTCGCCCAGCAGTACTGGGTGCGCAACGAGTACAGCCGGGCCGTCGGGGAGGGCGAGGTCGTGGCCTCCGAGGCCCCCGCCCCGGAGGGCGGCTGACCGCTCGCGCGGGCGTACCGCGCCGCACGACCCCTTGGACCGCCGGCCCGCTGCCGGCCGAGAACGGAAGCTGACGGATGGCCGAGACCCATGTCCTGTTCGTCGAGGACGACGACGTGATCCGCGAGGCCACCCAGCTCGCCCTGGAGCGGGTCGGATTCCAGGTGACCGCGGTGCCCGACGGGCTGGCGGGCCTGGAGGCGTTCCGCGCGGACCGGCCCGACATCGCCCTGCTCGACGTGATGGTGCCCGGCCTCGACGGGGTGAGCCTGTGCCGCAGGATCCGCGACGAGTCGACCGTGCCCGTGATCATGCTGTCGGCCCGCGCCGACTCGATCGACGTGGTGCTCGGCCTGGAGGCCGGCGCGGACGACTACGTGACCAAGCCGTTCGACGGCGCCGTGCTGGTGGCCCGGATCCGTGCGGTGCTGCGGCGGTTCGGCCACGCGGGCGGCGCACCGGCGGCCGGCGGCCGCGAGGAGGACGGCACGCTCGTCTTCGGCGACGTGGCGATCGACACCGAGGGCATGGAGGTCCGCCGGGACGGCGCCCCGGTCGCGCTGACGCCGACCGAGATGCGGCTGCTGCTGGAGTTCTCGGCCGCCCCGGGCACCGTGCTCTCCCGCGACAAGCTGCTGGAGCGCGTCTGGGACTACGGCTGGGGCGGCGACACCCGTGTCGTGGACGTCCATGTGCAGCGGCTGCGCACCAAGATCGGCCAGGACCGGATCGAGACGGTCCGCGGCTTCGGCTACAAGCTCAGGGCATGAGCGCGGCGGCCGTGAGACGTCCCGCGCTGCGGACCGGTGTCCGCTGGAAGATCAGTGTCGCGATCGCCGCCGTCGGCGCGCTCATCGCCATGGCGCTCAGCCTGGTGGTGCACAACGCCGCCAGGGTCTCCATGCTCGACAACGCGCGCGATGTGCAGATGGACCGGCTGCTGCTCGCCCAGCGCTGGTACGAGACCTCCAAGAACCGCGACCCCCGCTTCAACAGCAAGATCAACGACCCCGCGCTCCCCGCGGAACTCCAGCGTCTGGTGCGCGACGGCCGGCGCGGCAGCTTCGTCGAGGACCGCGACGGCGCACCCGAGATCTGGGCGGCGGTACCGCTGGCCAACGGGGACGTGCTCTCGCTGCACACCGAGTTCACCGGGCGCAGCGCCACCGTGATGAAGGACCTCGACCGGGCGCTGATCATCGGGTCGGTGGCGGTCGTCTTCGGCGGTTCGGCGCTCGGGGTGCTGATCGGCGGGCAGCTCTCGCGCCGGCTGCGCAAGGCGGCGGCCGCCGCCCGCAACGTGGCCCGGGGCAACACCGAGGTCCGGGTCAGGGACGCGATCGGCGGAGTCGTGCGCGACGAGACCGACGACCTGGCCCGCGCGGTGGACGCCCTGACCGACGCCCTCCAGGCCCGGATCGACGCCGAGCGCCGGGTCACCGCGGACATCGCGCACGAGCTGCGCACCCCGGTGACGGGGCTGCTGACCGCGGCCGAGCTGCTGCCGCCCGGCCGCCCCAGCGAGCTGGTGCGGGACCGGGCGCAGGCGATGCGCACGCTGGTCGAGGACGTGCTGGAGGTGGCCCGGCTGGACAGCGCGTCGGAGCGGGCCGAGCTCCAGGAGATCCAGCTCGGGGAGTTCGTGGCGCGGCGGGTGCGGTCGCTGCACCCGGACGCGG
This sequence comes from Streptomyces zhihengii, assembly GCF_016919245.1. NCBI lineage: Bacteria > Bacillati > Actinomycetota > Actinomycetes > Kitasatosporales > Streptomycetaceae > Streptomyces > Streptomyces zhihengii. The sequence continues at coordinate 3,734,496 of NZ_JAFEJA010000001.1, forward strand.
TGATCCGGATCGTCCACGAGTCGTGGGTGAGCACCGATCCGCGCCGGCTCGAACGCATCCTCGGCAATCTGCTGACCAACGCCGTGAAGTACGGCGGCGGGCCCGTCGAGGTCACCGTCGAGGGGCGGGTCGTGCGGGTGCGGGACCATGGGCCCGGCTTCCCGGAGGACCTGCTCCGGGAGGGTCCCAGCCGCTTCCGCACGGGAGCGAGCGACCGGGCGGGGACCGGGCACGGGCTGGGGCTCACGATCGCCGCGGGCCAGGCGCGGGTCCTCGGGGCGCGGCTGACCTTCCGCAACGCGGCCCCGGGCGGCACCACGCCGATCGGGACGTCCGGCGGCGCGATCGCGGTGCTGTGGCTCCCCGAGCACGCGCCCACCACGACCGGCAGCTTCCCGATCCTGGAGCTGGACGACTGAACGCGAGCGGCCCGGGCCTCCGTCGGGAGACCCGGGCCGGGGTGCACGTGGCGGGGGCCTTCGCCGGAAGACCCCCGCCGGGACGTGCGCGGCGGGGGACCTCCGTCCGGAGACCCGGACCGGCGTGTGCGGCCCGGGCCTCCGTCGGGAGACCCGGGCCGGGGTGCACGTGGCGGGGACCTTCGCCGGAAGACCCCCGCCGGGACGTGCGCGGCGGGTCAGACCCGCTCGGTGACCTTGCCGGGGGTCCCGTCGGCGGCCGGGGCCGCCGGGGCCGCGGGGCCGGCGCCCCGCAGCGGCACCTCCTTGACGAAGAAGGAGGCCACGAGGGCGACGACCGCCACCGATCCGCCGACCAGGAACGCCGCGTGGGTGCCCGAGGCGACGGCGTACTCGTACGCCTCGCGCAGGGCGTCGGGGAGCTTGGCGAGGCTCGCCGCGTCGAGCTGGGCGGACCCGGCGGTCGCCTCGGCGCCGCCCCGTGCGGCCATCTCGTCCTCCACCCGGCCGGTGAACAGGGCACCCATCACGGCCACGCCGAAGGAGCTGCCGAGCGTCCGGAAGAGGGTGGCGCCCGAGGACGCGACGCCCATGTCCTTCATCTCGACGCTGTTCTGCGCGACCAGCATGGTGATCTGCATCAGGAAGCCCATGCCGGCGCCGAGGACGGCCATGTAGACGCCCGAGGTGAACCGCGAGGTGCCGGTGTCCATGGTGGCCAGCAGGAAGAGGCCGGTGATCATCAGGGCGCTGCCCGCGATGGGGAAGAGCCGGTACCTGCCGGTGCTGGTGGTGATCCGGCCGGCGATCATCGAGACGACGAGCATGGCGCCCAGCATCGGCAGCAGGAGCAGTCCGGAGTTGGTGGCGGAGGCGCCCTGCACCGACTGCTGGAACAGCGGCAGGAAGAGCACCGCTCCGAACATCACGAAGCCGGTGAAGAAGCCGATCACCGCCATCAGCGAGAAGTTGCGGCTGCGGAAGATGTGCAGCGGCATGATCGGCTCGGCGGCGCGTGCCTCGACGAACAGGAAGCCGACGAGCGAGGCGATGCCGATGGCCGACAGCTCCATGATCACGGCCGAGGTCCAGGCGTACTCGGTGCCGCCCCAGGTGGTGACGAGCACGATGGCCGTGATGCCGACGGTGAGCAGCGCGGCGCCCAGGTAGTCGATCCGGGCGGTGCTGCGCGGCTTCCTCGGCAGGTGGAGCACGGCGGTGACCATGGCCAGCGCGACGGCGCCGAGCGGCAGGTTGATGTAGAAGCTCCAGCGCCAGCCGAGGTGGTCGGTGATGGTGCCGCCGACCAGCGGGCCGCCGATCATGGCGACGGCCATGATGCCGGCCATCATGCCCTGGTACCGGCCGCGCTCACGGGGCGGCACCAGGTCTCCGATGATCGCCATGACGCCGACCATGAGACCGCCGGCGCCGAGGCCCTGGACGGCGCGGAAGCCGATGAGCTGGCCCATGTCCTGGGCCATGCCGCTGGTGACCGAGCCGATCAGGAAGATGACGATCGACAGCAGGAACACGCCCTTGCGGCCGTAGAGGTCGCCGAGCTTGCCCCAGATCGGGGTGGAGGCGGCCGTCGCCAGGGTGTACGAGGTGACCACCCAGGACAGATGTTCCAGTCCGCCGAGCTCGCCGACGATGGTGGGCATCGCGGTGCCCACGATCATGTTGTCGAGCATGGCGAGCAGCATGGCGATCATCAGGGCGAACATCACCGTCCGCACGCTGCGCTGCGGCTTTCCGCCGTCCCCTGGGCCGCTTCCGGCGGCCTCCGCCGCCTTGTCCTGTGCCGTGTCGGCCATGGTCCCCGTCTCCCCTGCCACTTACTTGTCGCCCGGCTAGTTACTACACTGGGGAAGGTAGACCCCCGACTAGCCGGGCGTCAAGTAAGTAAAAGCGGAGCGGAGACAGCACCATGGGCACCACACGGCAGCCGCGCCGGGGCGACACCCGGCAGCGCATCCAGGACGTGGCTCTGGAGCTCTTCGCCGAACAGGGATACGAGAAGACCTCGCTGCGCGAGATCGCCGAGGCCCTCGGTGTCACCAAGGCCGCGCTCTACTACCACTTCAGGACCAAGGAAGACATCGTGATCAGCCTCTTCCGGGACCTCACCCGCCCGATGGACGAGCTGCTGGCCTGGGGACGCGAGCAGCCGCGCACCCTGGAGACGAAGACGGAGGTGCTGCGGCGCTACTACGACGCCCTGAACGCGGCGGCGCCGCTGTTCCGCTTCATGCAGGAGAACCAGGCGACGATGCGCGAGCTGAGCATCGGGGAGAGCTTCAAGGACCGCATGATCACGATGCTGGCCCTCTTCCAGGAGGACGACGCGGCCATGGTGGACCGGGTCCGCTGCATCTCCGCGCTCTTCACGCTGCACGCGTCGATGTTCGCCCTGAAAGACGTGAAGGGCGCCCCCGAGGAGAAGCGTGAAGCCGTCCTCGAGGTCGCCCTCGGTCTGATCGCCCAGGCACATCACGGCCAGGGCTGATCACTCGCCCCCTGCGGGGCGCGCGGGTGCCGCTCGTCAGATGGTGACGCCGACGGCACGCAGGTAGTTGGCCGGGTTGAGCGCCGAGCCGTAGTTCGGGGTGGTGCGGATCTCGAAGTGCAGGTGCGGGCCGGACGAGTTGCCGGTGTTGCCGGACTTGGCTATGAGCTGGCCGGTCTTGACCTTCGAGCCGACGCCGACGTCGATCTTCGACAGGTGCGCGTACTGCGAGTACTTGCCGTTGGCGTGCTTGATCACGATGGCGTTGCCGTACGCGGGGCCGTCGCCGCCGCCGTTCGGGCCCGCCTTGACGACGGTGCCGGCGTGCGCGGCCTTCACCGGGGTGCCGACCGGCACGGCGAAGTCCTGGCCGGAGTGCTTGTGCGACCACATCGAGCCGCCCTGGGCGAAGCTCGCGGTCAGCGTGTACTTGCTGACCGGCTTGACCCACGAGGACGCCTTCTTGGCGGCCTTCTTCTTCGCGGACGCCTTGGTGGCGATCGACTTCTTCGCCGCGGCGGCCTGGGCGTCGGCCTGGGCCGCGACGGCGGAGGCCGCGTCCACGGCGGCCGGCTTGACCGCCTTGCCCGCGTCCGCGGAGGCGACACCCGCACCGGCTCCGACGACCATCACGGCGCCCATTCCGGCGGCCACGACGGCCCCACGGGTGCGCAGGACGGACGGACGGAAACGGTGGATCATGGCGCGCTTCGACATACGGGAGAACCTCCGGGCATGAATGGACCCGGCGTGCTCGCCGGGCTGGCTCCACATTGGTAACCCGCCCACCCAAGTCGCCTCAAATACCCCATCTACGACATCGCGTCGTAGCCGAGGCTCCGGGAATCAGCCTCTTGACGCCTTCACCGGACACCCGGCCCCCGGCCGCCGAGAACGCCGCCATTTGTCCGTTCGATCCGGTTTACGCCCACGTCCGGGCCCGGCCACCGGGGATTCGGCCCCCGACGGCGGGCATCGCGCCGCCGGAGGGCCGAAGGTCCCGCCGCGCAGCGGCCCACCGGCCCCGCCCGACCCCCGCGGCACCGCACTATTCCGTCTAGTAGGTCCGTTTTGCCCTGTGCGCCTTGTCACGGGCGAGGGGCCTCCGGGGGCCCGCAAAGGTGACCGGGGCCACCCCGGAAGCCCTCCGCGCGCCACCCAAGAACCGCCCCGAATGCGGCATTTGGGGGTGACCGGGGCCACACGACACCCCCGGATCGAGGCGTTCTTCCGGAGGACCCCCGCTTACGGGATGCTCCGGTGCCATGAGCAGACCCGTGAATCCCGAGCCCCGCCTCACCGCACTGCGCCGACGCGGCTGGATCCCGGCCCTCGCCGCGGCACTCGCCTGCACGCTCACCTGGAGCTCCCCCGCGGGCGCCGGGCCCTCCGACACCGGCCTCAAGGGCGCGATCGACACGATCCTCGGCGACCCACGCCTCGACGGCGGAGCCGTGAGCGTCGTCGTCGCCGACGCCGCGACCGGGGAGCGCCTCTACCGGCGCGACGCCGGCGACCGGCTGATGCCCGCCTCCAACACCAAGCTCGCCACCTCGGTCGCCGCCATGGCCCTGCTCGGCCCCGGCCACCGCTGGACCACCGACGTCCTGACGAGCGGGCGCCGCCACGGCTCCACGCTGGTGGGCGATCTCCATCTGCGCGGCTCCGGCGACCCCACGACCCTCGCGGCCGACTACGACCGGCTCGCCGCCGACGTCGCCGCGACCGGCATCCGGCGGATCACCGGCCGGCTGGTGGCCGACGACACGGCCTTCGACAGCGTCCGCCTCGGCCGCTCATGGGCCGCCGACGACGAGTCCGCGTACTACTCGGCGCCCATCTCTGCGCTCACCCTGGCCCCCGACACCGACTACGACTCCGGCACGGTCGTGGTCGAGGTGACCCCCGGCGCCCGCCCCGGCGACCGCCCGTCGGTGCGGCTGACCCCGCCGAACAGCCATGTGCGCCTCGACGTGGGCGCGACCACCGTGGCGAAGGACGCGCCCGCCGACCTCGCCGTCGAACGCCGGCACGGCACCGAGACGGTCACGGTCGGCGGCGGCATCCCCGCCGGGGCCGCCACCGTCAAGGAGTGGATCGCCGTCCACGACCCGACCGCCTACGCCACCTCGGTGTTCGCCGACGCGCTCCGCGCCCACGGCGTCCGGGTGCCGGACGGGCCCCGGCCCGTCCGCGCCGCGCCCCCCGGCGCCCGGGTGGTGGCCGCCCACCGGTCCATGCCGCTCACCGAGCTGATGCACCCCTTCATGAAGCTGTCGAACAACATGCACGCCGAGGCCCTCACCAAGACCATCGGCCGCACCGTCTCGGGGGCGGGGACCTGGGACGCCGGTCTGGCCGCCGTCCGCACGGACCTGGAAGGACGCGGCGTGGACATCCGGGGCGTGCGCCAGGCGGACGGCTCGGGGCTCTCCCGGATGAACCTCTTCCCCGCCGAGGCGCTGACCACCCTGCTGCTCTCGGCACGCGGGGAGCCCTGGTACGCCGCGTGGTACGACGCCCTGCCGGTGGCCTGCGCCCCCGACCGGGCCGTCGGCGGCACGCTGCGCTCCCGGATGTGCTCGACACCCGCGGCGCTCAACGCCCGGGCCAAGACCGGCTCGCTCACCGGAGCCTCGGCGCTGTCGGGGTACGTCACCGACGCGGCCGGTCGGGAGCTGGTCTACAGCGTGGTCCTCAACAACTACCTGGCCTCCTCGGTGAAGAGCGTCGAGGACGCCGTCGTGGTCACCCTGGCCTCCTCGGACACGGCCGGCGGCACCGTCCGGGGGGCCTCCCCCTCACGGGCCCGGACGGCGGAGCCCGACGCCGCGCTCGAGTGCTCCTGGCACCGGCCGGGCCGCTGCTGATCCCCCCGCCCGCCGGCTCTCCGGCGGCAGAGGCGGGGCATGAAGAAGGGCCGGGCCCCGGATCCTCTCGGATCCGGGGCCCGGCCCCGTGTCAGGCGCCCCGAGGGGCCCTCGTCACGCGTCCTTCGACAGGTTCGGACCGGTGCCGCCGGCCGCCTGCTCGATCGGCGGGACGTCCGGCAGCGCGGACTTCTCCTCGCCGCGGAAGGTGAACTTCTTCTCCTCACCCTCGCCCTCGGTGTCGACGACCACGATGTGACCGGGGCGCAGCTCGCCGAAGAGGATCTTCTCCGACAGGATGTCCTCGATCTCGCGCTGGATCGTCCGGCGCAGCGGCCGGGCGCCCAGCACGGGGTCGTAGCCCTTCTTGGCGAGCAGCGACTTGGCCGTGGAGCTGAGCTCGAGGCCCATGTCCCGGTCCTTCAGCCGCTCGTCCACCTTGGCGATCATGAGGTCGACGATCTGGATGATGTCGTCCTCGGTGAGCTGGTGGAAGACGACGGTGTCGTCGACACGGTTGAGGAACTCGGGCCGGAAGTGCTGCTTCAGCTCTTCGTTGACCTTCGCCTTCATCCGCTCGTAGCCCGTCTTGACGTCGCCCTGGGCGGCGAAGCCCAGGTTGAAGCCCTTGGAGATGTCCCGGGTCCCGAGGTTGGTCGTCATGATGATGACCGTGTTCTTGAAGTCCACGACGCGGCCCTGGGAGTCGGTCAGGCGACCGTCCTCCAGGATCTGCAGAAGGGAATTGAAGATATCGGGGTGGGCCTTCTCGACCTCGTCGAAGAGGACGACGGAGAACGGCTTCCGGCGCACCTTCTCGGTGAGCTGGCCGCCCTCTTCGTAACCCACGTATCCGGGCGGGGAACCGAAGAGACGGGAAACCGTGTGCTTCTCGCTGAACTCCGACATGTCGAGGGAGATCAGCGCGTCCTCGTCGCCGAAGAGGAATTCGGCGAGCGTCTTGGAGAGCTCGGTCTTACCGACACCGGACGGACCGGCGAAGATGAACGAGCCACCGGGGCGCTTCGGGTCCTTCAGACCGGCTCGCGTACGGCGGATCGCCTGCGAGAGGGCCTTGATGGCGTCCTTCTGCCCGATGACGCGCTTGTGGAGCTCGTCCTCCATGCGCAGCAGACGCGAGGACTCCTCCTCGGTCAGCTTGAAGACCGGGATGCCGGTGGCGGTCGCGAGGACCTCGGCGATCAGCTCGCCGTCGACCTCGGCGACGACGTCCATGTCGCCGGCCTTCCACTCCTTCTCCCGCTTGGCCTTCGCCGCCAGCAGCTGCTTCTCCTTGTCGCGCAGGGAGGCTGCCTTCTCGAAGTCCTGGGAGTCGATCGCGGACTCCTTGTCGCGGCGCACACCGGCGATCTTCTCGTCGAACTCGCGCAGGTCCGGCGGCGCGGTCATCCGGCGGATGCGCATCCGGGAGCCGGCCTCGTCGATCAGGTCGATCGCCTTGTCCGGCAGGAAGCGGTCCGAGATGTACCGGTCGGCCAGGGTGGCGGCCTGGACCAGCGCCTCGTCGGTGATCGAGACCCGGTGGTGGGCCTCGTACCGGTCGCGCAGACCCTTGAGGATCTCGATGGTGTGCGGCAGCGACGGCTCCGCGACCTGGATGGGCTGGAAGCGGCGCTCCAGCGCGGCGTCCTTCTCCAGGTGCTTGCGGTACTCGTCGAGCGTGGTGGCACCGATGGTCTGGAGCTCACCGCGGGCCAGCATCGGCTTCAGGATCGAGGCGGCGTCGATCGCGCCCTCGGCGGCGCCCGCACCCACCAGGGTGTGGAGCTCGTCGATGAACAGGATGATGTCGCCGCGGGTGCGGATCTCCTTGAGGACCTTCTTCAGGCGCTCCTCGAAGTCACCGCGGTACCGGGAGCCGGCCACCAGCGCGCCGAGGTCGAGGGTGTAGAGGTGCTTGTCCTTGAGGGTCTCGGGCACCTCGCCCTTGACGATGGCCTGCGCCAGGCCCTCGACGACCGCCGTCTTGCCGACGCCGGGCTCGCCGATGAGCACGGGGTTGTTCTTGGTGCGGCGGGACAGCACCTGCATGACCCGCTCGATCTCCTTCTCGCGCCCGATGACCGGGTCGAGCTTGGACTCACGAGCGGCCTGGGTGAGGTTCCGGCCGAACTGGTCGAGGACGAGGGAGGTCGAGGGCGTGCCCTCGGCCGGGCCGCCTGCCGTGGCGGCCTCCTTGCCCTGGTATCCGGAGAGCAGCTGGATGACCTGCTGCCGCACCCGGTTGAGATCGGCGCCCAGCTTCACGAGGACCTGGGCCGCGACGCCCTCGCCCTCGCGGATCAGGCCGAGCAGGATGTGCTCGGTGCCGATGTAGTTGTGGCCCAGCTGAAGAGCCTCGCGGAGCGACAGCTCCAGGACCTTCTTGGCACGGGGCGTGAAGGGGATGTGCCCGGACGGGGCCTGCTGGCCCTGGCCGATGATCTCCTCCACCTGCTGGCGGACCGCCTCGAGCGAAATCCCGAGGCTCTCCAGGGCCTTAGCGGCGACACCCTCACCCTCGTGGATAAGGCCCAGGAGGATGTGCTCGGTGCCGATGTAGTTGTGGTTGAGCATCCGGGCTTCTTCCTGAGCCAGGACGACAACCCGCCGCGCGCGGTCGGTGAACCTCTCGAACATCGTTAATCGCTCCTCAGAGCGGTCAGGCAGTAAGGGGTCGGTCCCCTCCCTGTCCTTCCGCAGCTTAGTCCCGCAAGCGGGGACCGCTCATTCCAACTGCCGACACCCGTCTGTGGCCTCCTGACCCCTGAACGCCGACAACTGCTCCAACCCGATGGTGCGAGACGATGTTCCCGCAGGCCAGGCAGTTACCCCTGTCGCCAGTACGCCGATGGCGAACGTGAGACGGCCCTGCGAGCGTGTCGCCCCTCCCCACTAGGAATGTCTTACCCGTCATCACTGACAGTCCATGCGGCGCACACCCGTCCCCTCAGCTACGGGCGAACAACCTTGCGCCGTGCCGCGCGCCCGTGGCGCCCCCGTTCCGGCACCGTGTGCGACGGACCGCACACCTTTCGTAACCGACGGGGGTCCGGGGAAGTTCCCCGGGTATGGCCTCCACGATCCCGTCGCTCCCGCATCCCCGCCCGCCCGGCGACGACGGCGTCGGGCACTGGTACCGCACGGTGCTCGGCTGGACGGTCGCCGAGGGCTCACCCGTGGCACTGGCGACGGGGATCCACTTCGACGTGCTGGAGATGCCGGCGGCGGCCGGCGCGGCGCTGCTGCGCCGGGCGGCCGCCGGGCCCGTCGCGCTCCAGGGCGGCAGGATGCGGCTGCTGGTCGCGGCGGGGAGCGCCGAGGAACTGCCGGGGCTGCTCGACTGGCTGGACTGGGGCGGCGTGGCCCTGGACCTCACGGCCACCGGGGCCGGCGGGCGGACGACCGCCCCGGCGCCCCCCGGCCGGACGGGTCCCGTCCCCCGGGGGGCCGCCCGCTGGCTGCGCCCGCCCGGGCGGGGGCGGGGCGCGGAACTGCCCGTGCTCGCCGGACTCGGGGGCAGTGGGGATGCCCCCGATCTCGTACGGCTGGTGGCCGCCGCGGCGACGGAGTGCCACCGGCTCCGGCTGCTGCGCACCGGGTGCGCGCGTGCCGGACGGGGCGAGCGTCAGCCGTTGGCCTTCTCGTAGGCCTCGCGGACGGACGCGGGGACGCGACCGCGGTCGTTGACCTCGTAGCCGTTGGCCTTGGCCCACGCGCGGATCTCCGCCGTGTCCTTGTTGCCGCCCGCGGCAGCGCGGCCCTTGCCGCGGCCGGTCGCGGCACGGCCACCGGTACGCCGGCCGCTCTTCGCGTACGGCTCGAGCAGGCTCCGGAGCTTGTCGGCATTGGCGGTGGTGAGGTCGATCTCGTAGGTCTTGCCGTCCAGAGCGAACGTCACCGTCTCGTCCGCCTCGCCGCCGTCGAGGTCGTCGACAAGAAGGACCTGAACCTTCTGTGCCACCGGATTTCCTTTCATCGAAAATGCAGTTACGCGGAAAGGAAACCGCTTTTCTCTGGAAAACACAAACCCTTGGCAGAGGTTCAGATCCTCGAGAAGACGGGAAACGTGCGCGATTCGGACATAGGGATCCGGGCTTCCGCGGACGGGCCGGCCGCCGTCACAGGTGCAGAAGCATGCGGCTGTTGCCCAACGTGTTCGGCTTCACCCGTTCGAGACCGAGGAACTCCGCGACTCCCTCGTCATAGGAACGCAGCAGCTCCGCGTAGACATCGGTGTCGACCGGAGTCTGGGACTCCCCGATCTCGGTGAAGCCGTGCTTCTGGAAGAAGTCGACTTCGAAGGTGAGGCAGAAAACCCGGCGCACGCCGAGCCACCGCGCGGTCTGGAGCAGCTTGCCGAGCACCTGGTGACCGATGCCGTGGCCGAGGAACTGCGGGTCCACCGCGAGGGTGCGCACTTCGGCGAGGTCTTCCCACATCACATGCAGTGCGCCGCAGCCGACGACCCTGGCGTCCTCGTCGCGTTCCGCCACCCAGAACTCCTGGATGGCTTCGTAAAGCGTGACGGTCGCTTTGTCGAGCAGGATGCCTTCACTCACGTACGGATCGACGAGTCGGCGCACATCGGGGACATCGCTGGTCCTGGCCCGCCGGACGGTGACGGCATTTGCTGCGGCATAAGGCATGGCGCGACGCTATCGCCCCGCCGCACCCGGTCCGTCGCCACCCTCGTCGCCCTGCACGATGCGCATCGCGGCTTGCAGCGACTCGCGCTGCTCGGGCGACATCATGCCGAAGAAGGCGACAAGCGCGGCGGCCGGGTTGTCGCTCTGGGACCAGGCTTCGTTCATCAGTGCGGCCGAGTAGGCGGCACGGGTGGAGACCGCCGTATACCGATAGGCGCGGCCGTCCACTTCCCGGCGCACCCAGCCCTTCTGATGGAGATTGTCCATTACCGTCATGACGGTGGTGTAGGCGATGGACCGTTCCTGCTGGAGGTCTTCCAGGACTTCCCTGACGGTGACCGGCCGGTTCCATTGCCAGACCCGGGTCATGACGGCGTCTTCGAGCTCTCCCAATTGACGGGGCACATTGCCACCCTAGTAGGAGAAACCGTCACGAAGAGCTATTGACGTAACAAAAAGGACGTACGACAGGGAACTGTCGTACGTCCTCGATGCGCCGGGACGGCGTCTCAGGCGTCGGGGCCGGGCTGCCGGGCCGACTCGGCCCGGCTCAGCGCGGCGTCGACGGCCGCGTCCTCCTTGGCCTTGTTCGGGCCGCCCTGGCTCTTGACGATCGTCACGACCAGGCCGATGAAGAAGGCGGCCATCACCACGGGGGGAACGAGCGCGGAAACGTAGTCCATGCCGTCCAGAGTAGCTATCCGACGGCGCGGTGCTCCGGCGGGGGCACCGGCTTCCGGCGTGGCGGGAACACCTCGGAGGGCTTCGGCACCGGCTTCTCCTCGGGAGCCGGCGGCCTCGGCCGCGGCTGCGGCCTGCCCTTCGGGTCGTCGGCTCCCCGGCCGCCGGGGAGCGCGAGCAGCCGGGCGCGGCGGGGCGTTCCGGCGGGCCGGTGCTCCGGCGCGGGCGCCGGTGCGGGGACGCGCACGGCGCTCCGGGCGAGCCTGGCCCGCACCGACCGCTCCGCGATCCCCAGGCAGCGCCGCAGCACGGCCGCGGCCACCGGGTTGCCGCCGAGTGCCCGCAGGGCCGCGAGATCGTCCCTGACGGGCTCGTAGCCGGCCGCCAGGGCCTCCTGGAGGAGCTCCAGATAGCCGGAGGCCGAGCCGGGCAGGGCGGCGCGGTAGCGGGCGAGATCGGAGACGAGGAAGGCGCGCAGGCGTCCGGCCTCGCGGACGGCCTCGTCGACGGAGTCGGCCAGACGCAGGCATTCCCGGACGTCCTCGTCGGCGAGGGGGACGGGATGGAGGGCGGTGGCGAGGGCGCGTCGGAGCACACGCAGCTCGTCCGCGCCGAAGGCCATTCCGCCGTGGGGTCCGTATGGCGTGGGCATGCGCCGACCATACGAGCCGAAGGGCCAAATTCCACTTAATGGTACGAAAGCGGGCGTTTTCATTTCCGCGGGCGGAATTGCGTGCGCGCGAAGGCCCGTCCGGCACCGTCCCCGCGTACGGGAAGGCGGAGGCGGTGCCGTGTTCCTCGGGCCCGGCGGGAGCAGCCTCCTACCCGGAGGCGGTGGCCCGGCCCGCCGGGGCGGGACGGCTCCGGCGGGCGGTCGTCACCTGCGGGCGACGTTGCGCTCGTAGACCAGGCGCAGGCCGATCAGCGTCAGCCAGGGCTCGTGCTCGTCGATCGCGGAGGACTCGCCGAGCACCATCGGCGCCAGGCCGCCCGTCGCGATCACGGTCACCTCCTCCGGGTCCTCGGCGAGCTCCCGCTTCATCCGGCCCACCACGCCGTCGACCTGGCCCGCGAAGCCGTAGACGATGCCGGCCTGCATGGCCTCCACGGTGTTCTTGCCGATCACGCTGCGCGGGCGGGCCAGCTCGATCTTGCGGAGCTGGGCACCCTTCACCCCGAGCGCCTCGACGGAGATCTCGATGCCGGGGGCGATCACCCCGCCCGTGTACTCGCCGCGCGCGCTGACGGCGTCGAAGGTCGTCGCCGTGCCGAAGTCGACGACGATCGCGGGGCCCCCGTACAGCTCGACCGCCGCGACCGCGTTGATGATGCGGTCGGCGCCGACCTCCTTCGGGTTGTCCATCAGGATCGGCACACCGGTCTTGATGCCGGGCTCGACCAGGACCGCCGGCACGTCGCCGTAGTAGCGGCGGGTGACCTCGCGCAGTTCGTGCAGCACCGACGGGACCGTCGAGCAGATCGCGATGCCCTCGATGCCGTCGCCCAGTTCCTCGCCGAGCAGCGGGTGCATGCCCATCAGGCCCTGGAGGAGGACGGCGAGTTCGTCGGCGGTGCGCCGCGAGTCGGTCGAGATGCGCCAGTGCTCGACGATCTCCTCGCCGTCGAAGAGACCCAGGACGGTGTGGGTGTTGCCGACGTCGATGGTGAGGAGCATCAGGCGTCGACCTCGCGGAGGTCGAGACCGATGTCGAGGATCGGCGAGGAGTGGGTGAGCCCGCCGACGGCGAGGAAGTCGACGCCCGTGCGCGCGTAGGCCGCGGCGTTCTCCAGGGTGAGGCGGCCGGAGGACTCCAGGATCGCGCGGCCGGCGTTGAGGGCGACGGCCTCCTCCGTCTCCGCCGGGGTGAAGTTGTCCAGCAGGATCAGGTCGGCGCCCGCGTCCAGGGCCTCGCGGGCCTGGTGCAGGGTGTCCACCTCGACCTCGACGGGCAGCCCGGGGAAGCGGTCGCGGACGGCCTTGAACGCCTCCGCGACACCGCCCGCCGCCACCACGTGGTTGTCCTTCACGAGGGCCGCGTCGGACAGCGACATCCGGTGGTTGACGCCCCCGCCGCAGCGCACCGCGTACTTCTCCAGGGCGCGCAGGCCGGGCGTGGTCTTGCGGGTGTCGCGCACCCGCGCGCCGGTGCCCTCCAGGGCGTCGGCCCAGGCGCGGGTCGCCGTCGCGATGCCGGACAGCCGGCACAGCAGGTTGAGCGCGCTGCGCTCGCCGGTGAGCAGGTCACGGGTGCCGGCGGTGACGGAGAGCAGCTTCTGCCCGGCCTCCACCCGGTCGCCGTCCTCGACGTGCCGCTCCACCTCGAAGTCGGTGGTGCACACGATCGACAGGATCGCCTCGGCGACCCGCAGACCGGCCACCGTGCCGGCCTCGCGGGCGGTGAAGTCGCCGGTCGCGACGGCGTCCTGGGGGACCGTCGCCGCGCTGGTGACGTCCACCCCGCCGTCGAGGTCCTCCTCGATGGCGAGATGGGCGATGTCCTCGACCTGGACCGGGTCGAGCCCGGCGGCGGCGAGGAGTTCGGCGAGCGCGGGGTCGAGACCGCTCTCGTACGTCTCGTCGGCGCAGCCGCAGCCGTCGCCGCAGCCCGCCCCGTCCGCTGCGGGTGCGCCGATCTGGATCAGCGGTACGTCCACGGGCTCCGGACGTTCTTCGGGCGTGGTCACGGTTGCGGCTCCCTGGGGGCGTTGGGCGTTACGGGGGGAAAGGCCTCACCGGCGGTGGGGCGGACGTCCGGCTCCCCCGCGGAGAGGCGGACGACGAGGTGACGCCGCCAGTGGTCGTCGTCGCGGTCGGGCCGGTCCTCGCGCCAGTGGCAGCCGCGGGTCTCCTCGCGCTCCAGGGCGGCGGCCACCAGGGCGCGGGCGACGTCGAGGAGGTTCGTCGTCTCCCAGGACCCGGTGCACGGCTCGGCCACGGGGCCCGCGGCGGAGGCGGCGGAGGCGGAAGTGGCCGCGTGCAGGGCCGCCAGGGCGTCGGCCGCCTTGTGCAGGCTCGGCCCGGAGCGGAGCACTCCGGCGTATCCGCTCATGATCCGCTGGATCTCCGCGCGGGTACCCGGTGCGGCCAGCGGGCGGGGCGGCTGCGGGGCGGGGCCGGGCACCGCGGGCACGCCCTCGCGGTGCGGGCCGTGCGCGGTGATGTCCTCGGCGATCCGCTCGGCGAAGACCAGGCCCTCCAGCAGCGAGTTGGAGGCCAGCCGGTTGGCGCCGTGGACGCCGGTGCAGGCGACCTCGCCGCAGGCGTACAGGCCGGGGACGGTGGTGCGGCCGTGCAGATCCGTCCGCACCCCGCCGGAGGCGTAGTGCGCCGCGGGGGCCACCGGGACCGGCTCGGTCACCGGGTCGATGCCGTGGGCCCGGCAGGCGGCCAGGATCGTGGGGAAGCGGCTCTCCCACATCGGGGCGCCGAAGTGGCGGGCGTCCAGGTACATGTGCTCGGCGCCCTGCTCCTGCATCCGGCGCATGATGCCCTTGGCGACGATGTCGCGGGGGGCGAGCTCGGCCAGCTCGTGCTGCCCGGTCATGAAGCGGACGCCGTCGGCGTCGACGAGGTGGGCGCCCTCCCCGCGCACGGCCTCGGAGACCAGCGGCTGCTGGCCCTCGCTGTCCGCGCCGAGGAACAGGACGGTGGGGTGGAACTGCACGAACTCCAGGTCGGAGACCTCGGCCCCGGCGCGCAGCGCGAGCGCCACGCCGTCGCCGGTGGAGACGGCGGGGTTGGTGGTGGCCGAGTAGACCTGGCCCATGCCGCCGGTGGCGAGCACCACGGCCGGGGCGTGGACGGCGCCGACGCCGTCGTGCTCGCCCTCGTCCATGACGTGCAGGGTGATGCCCGCGGTGCGGCCCTCGCCGTCCGTGAGGAGGTCGAGGACCAGGGCGTTCTCGATGGTGCGCAGGCCCTGGCCGCGGACGGCGTCGACCAGGGCCCGGGAGATCTCGGCGCCGGTGGCGTCGCCGCCGGCGTGCGCGATGCGGCGCCGGTGGTGGCCGCCCTCGCGGGTCAGCTCTATCGCGCCGGACTCCGGGTCCGTGTCGAAGCGCGCGCCCGTGGCGATCAGCCGGCGCACCGCGTCGGGGCCCTCGGTGACCAGGGTGCGCACGGCCTCCTCGTCGCAGAGGCCGGCGCCGGCCACCAGGGTGTCGTCGAGGTGCTGCCCGGGGGTGTCGCCCTCGCCGAGCGCGGCGGCGATGCCGCCCTGCGCCCAGCGGGTGGAGCCGTCGTCGAGGCGGGCCTTGGTGACCACGACCGTGCGCAGGCCGGCGGCCGCGCAGCGCAGTGCGGCGGTGAGCCCGGCCACGCCGGAGCCGACCACGGCCACATCGGCCTCGATGGCCCACCCGGGGGCGGGGGCGGCCAGCCGGGTGCCGGCCTCGGGCCGTATTCCGGTCACTGCGGGGCTCCGAACGTGAGGGGGATGTTGTCGATCAGGCGGGTGGCCCCGACCTTCGCGGCGACCGCGAGGACCGCGTCCCCGGTGTGGTCGTCGGCGACCTCGGTGAAGGTGGCCGGGTCGACGAGCGCCAGGTAGTCCAGCAGCAGGGGCGGCGCGGACAGGGCGGCCTCGTCCAGCACGGCGGCGGCCGCGGCGCGCACGGCGTCGGCGCCGACCGGCGGCCCGGCCTGGGCGACCGCGTGGGCGTCGGCCGCGGCCCGCGCCTCGCCCATCGCGGACAGCGCGGCGGCACGGGCGGGGGCGGCCGGGACCGCCTCGGCGCGGGCGTGCAGCGCCTGCTGGGCGGCGAGCCGGTCCCGGGCGGCGAAGAGCGCCCGGGACAGCGCGAGGGCGGTGCCCCGCTCGGCGGGCGAGAGGTACTGGTTGCGGCTGGACCGGGCCAGGCCGCTCTCCTCGCGGACGGTGGGCACCCCGACGATCTCCACCGGGAAGTTCAGATCGCGCACCATGCGCCGGATGAGGGCGAGCTGCTGGGCGTCCTTCTGCCCGAACAGCGCCACGTCGGGCGAGGTGAGGTGGAGCAGCTTGGCGACGACGGTGAGCATGCCGTCGAAGTGGCCGGGCCTGGTCCGGCCCTCCAGCACCTCGCCCATGGGGCCCGCCGTGATCCGCACCTGCGGGGAGCCGCCCGGGTAGACCTCGTCGACGGACGGGGCGAAGACGGCGTCCGCGCCCGCTCCGGCGGCCGTCGCCAGGTCGGCGTCGAGGGTGCGCGGATAGCGGTCGAGGTCCTCGCCCGCGCCGAACTGGAGCGGGTTGACGAAGACGGTGACGACGACGAACCCCTCGTCGCCCACGTGCCGGCGGGCGGCCGCGACCAGCTCGGCGTGGCCGTCGTGGAGCGCGCCCATGGTCATCACGACGGCGGTGCGGCCGGCGCCGGTGCGGCGGGTCGCGAGCAGGGCGCGGAGGGCTTCGCGGGTGGGCACGAGCTCCAGGTCGCGCGTGGTCGTACGGCTACGGCTCATCGCAGGTCCCCCTCCGCGAGGACACCCAGCAGGTCTTCGGCGAGCTCGGGCTTGAGCATGCCGTTGGCGAGGGCGCGGTCGGCCGTCGTCCGGGCCATGGCGAGGTAGCCGGCGACCGCGGCCGGGGCGTGCCGGCGCAGCTCGGCGACGTGCGCCGCGACGGTGCCCGCGTCGCCCCGGGCGACCGGGCCGGTCAGCGCCGCGTCACCGGAGCGGAGCGCGTTGTCGAGGGCGGCGCCGAGGAGCGGGCCGAGCATCCGGTCCGGGGCGGCGACACCGGCGGTGCGCAGCAGCTCCATGGACTGGGCGACCAGGGTGACCAGGTGGTTCGCCCCCAGGGCGAGGGCCGCGTGGTAGAGCGGGCGGGCGGCCTCCTCGATCCACTCCGGCTCGCCGCCCATCTCGATGACGAGCGCCTCGGCGGCGAGCCGCAGCTCCTCGGGCGCGGTCACGCCGAAGGAGCAGCCGGCGAGCCGCTGCACGTCGACCGCGGTGCCGGTGAAGGTCATCGCCGGGTGCAGGGCGAGCGGCAGGGCGCCGGCGCGGGTCGCGGGGGCGAGCACATCGGCGCCGAACCGGCCGGAGGTGTGCACCAGCAGCATGCCGGGGCGCACGGACCCCGTCTCGACGAGGCCCTCGACGAGACCGGGCAGCGCGTCGTCGGGGACGGTGAGCAGGACCAGCTCGGCCCTGGCCATGACCTCGGCCGGCGGGACCAGCGGCACCGAGGGCAGCAGGGCGGCGGCCCGGCGCCGGGAGGCGTCGGAGACGCCGGAGACCGCGACCGGGCGGTGGCCGGCGAGGCGGAGCGAGGCGGCCAGGGCGGGGCCGACCCGCCCGGCTCCGACCACGCCCACGGTCAGGCGGGCAGGGCGGTCCCGCGCGTCGAGCGGTTCCTGTGGTGGTGTGGCGTTCACGCGGCGGTGCCTTCCGTTCCAGTCCGCGGGGGGTACCGGACGATTTCTCGTCACGATGCTACGCCAGCGCGGGTGACGCCCCCGAAGTTGTCCACAGGCTGTGGGCGATGATCGGACCGTGACGGATACGCGTACGGATACGAGCACGGATGTGAGCACCGATGTCGCCGCCGAAGCCGGTGGCGACGGGGCGGCGGGGGCCGGTGGCGACGGCGCAGCAGGGGCCGGCGGTGGCGGGACGGCGGGGCCCGGCGGCGGGGCCGGGGCGCCGTCCGGCGGGCCGTCCGGGTCGGGCGGCGACGGCGAGGGCGCCGGCCCCGACGACGACGGCAAGCGCCGGCGGCTGGCCGCGTGGCGGGCGTCGGAACGCGTGCTGTGGCGCGGTTCCGCCGAGCGGAGCCTCGCCGAGGGCCTCGCCGCGCTGACGGCGGGCGCCCCCGGCGTGTACGACCTCGACGAGCCGGCGGACGTCTACGGCGACGGCGTGGTGGCCGAACTGGAGCGGCGCACCGCGGCGCTGCTCGGCTTCCCCGCCGCCGTCTGGTTCCCCACCGGGACCATGGCGCAGCAGGTCGCGCTGCGCGCCTGGGCGGGGCGCACCGGCGGTGGCACCGTGGCCCTCCACCCGCAGTCCCATCCGGAGGTGCACGAACGGTCCGCGTTCTCCGTGGTCAGCGGGTTGCGCACGGTCCATCCGACGACGGCGCCCCGGCTGCCGACCGCCGAGGAGGTGCGCGAGTGCGACGAGCCGTTCGCCACGCTGATGCTGGAGCTGCCGCTGCGCGACGCCGGTTTCGTGCTGCCGGAGTGGGACGAGCTGGTCGACGTGGTGGACGCGGCGCGCGAGCGGGACGCGGTGGTGCACTTCGACGGCGCGCGGCTGTGGGAGTGCGTGCCGCACTTCGGCCGCCCCCTGGCGGAGATCGCCGGGCTCGCGGACAGCGTGTACGTGTCGTTCTACAAGTCGCTCGGCGGGCTGTCGGGCGCGGTGCTGGCGGGCCCGGCCTCCCTCGCCGACGAGGCGCGGGCGTGGCGGCACCGCTACGGCGGGCAGCTCTTCCAGCAGTACCCGGCCGTGCTGTCGGGGCTGATCGGCCTGGAGCGCGAGCTGCCGCGGCTGCCGGAGTACGTGGCGCACGCGAAGGTGGTGGCCGCGGCCCTCGACGAGGGGCTGCGGCGGGCCGGGGTGCCCTGGCACCGCATCAACCCGCCGGTGCCGCACACCCACCAGTTCCAGGTGTGGCTGCCGTACTCGGCGGAGGCGCTGAACGAGGCGGCCCTGGCCCAGTCCGAGGAGACCCGGACGACGCTGTTCCGCCGCTGGTTCGCGGAGGGGTGCCCGCCGGGGGTCGCCCTCACCGAGGTGACGGTCGCGGCGGAGGGGCTCGCCTGGTCGGCGGCGGACGTGGTGGCGGGGGTGGAGGAGTTCGTGCGGCGGCTGGGGTAGGCGCCGCGGGGGGCGCGACCGGAGGGGCGGGTGGCTTCGGGCCGCCGGTCGGGCGCGCGGTGGGGCCCCGTGGGTGAGACTGGACGAAGGGCCTGGTGTCCGGAGGCGGCAGACGGCCCGCCGGTGCCGGACGGCGGCGGAGCCCGGGCGGTCGCGCGGGACGCGCCGGCGCGCGGAGGTGGAAGGTGAACGAACCCTCGATCGACTACCGGGCCGTGTTCCAGACACTGCCGGGCGCGGTCGCGCTGATGACCACCGACCTCGTGTACGCGGACGTCAACGAGGCGTTCCTGGCCATCTCGGGGCGCACCCGTGAGCAGGTCGTCGGCCGCTATCTGTTCGACGTGTTCCCCGACAACCCCGGCGACCCGTCGGCCGACGGCGTGCGCAACCTCTCCGCCTCGCTGCGCCGGGTGATCGAGACCGGGGAGCGCGACAGCATGGCGCTCCAGCGGTACGACGTGGAGGACCCGAAGCGGCCGGGGACCTGGGAGGAGCGCTGGTGGAGCCCGGTGAACGTCCCCGTGACCGGCCCGGACGGCTCCGTCGCCCT
This sequence comes from Streptomyces zhihengii, assembly GCF_016919245.1. Taxonomy (NCBI): domain Bacteria; kingdom Bacillati; phylum Actinomycetota; class Actinomycetes; order Kitasatosporales; family Streptomycetaceae; genus Streptomyces; species Streptomyces zhihengii. Next base: position 3,753,984 of record NZ_JAFEJA010000001.1, read on the forward strand.
GCTGCTGCACCGGGTGGAGGACGTGACGAGGCTGATGCGCGCCCGCGGCGCGGCCGACGTCGACCGCACCCGGGTGCTGGAGGCCGAGCTCTACTCGCGCGCCCGCGAGCTCCAGGCCGCCAACGAGCGGCTGCGCCGCGCCCACGCCCGGGACCACGAGATCGCCCTCCGGCTCCAGGACTCGATGCTGCCGCCCCAGCCGCTGGACCGGCACCGGCGGGCGGTCTGCTACCGGCCCGCCACCGGGGCGCTGAACGTGTGCGGCGACTGGTACGACCTCGTCGACCTGCCGGAACTGAACCGCACCGCCGTCGCCGTCGGCGACGTCGTCGGCCACGGGCTCCTCGCCGCCGGTGTCATGGGCCAGCTCCGCAGCGCCCTGTCCGCCGCCTCCCGGGTGGCGGCGGGACCGGCCCAGGCGCTGGAGGTGCTCGGGCTGTACGCCCGGTTCGTCGACGGGGCGGAGTCGACCACCGCCGTCTCCGTCTTCATCGACTGGAAGGAGCACACCCTCACCTACAGCAGCGCCGGGCACCCGCCGCCCGCCGTGTGCCGGCCCGACGGGACGGTCACCTTCCTCGACGGGGCCACCGACCCCCCGCTCGGCGCCCGCCCCGAGCACGTCCCGAGACCCCAGGCCTGCTGCGGCTTCGAGGAGGGTTCCGCGCTCGTGCTGTACACCGACGGGCTGATCGAGCGGCGCGGCGAGGACATCTACACCGGCATCGACCGGCTCGCCGAGGCCATCGGCCGCCACCACACCGCCGATCCGGGCACCATCGCCGACTCGCTGCTGGCCGACCTCGTCCCGGACACCGGGGTGGTGGACGACATCGCGCTCGTCGTCCTGCGGCTGACGGACCCCGCGGGCGCGATGTGACGTTCCGGACGTCCGCGGCACCGCGCCCCGGCCGTCGCGCACCATGGGGACGTGAGCGTGAGCATCGACATCACCGGGCTGCCCGCGGAGGGCGTCGTCTTCGGCACCTCCCCCCTCGCCGAGCTGGGCGTCTGTCTGCACGCCCTGGCCGAGCCGGGGCACCACCCGGGCCTGCACGGCTGGGCCACGGCCACCGCGGCGGGCCTGCAGCCCGATCTCGCCGACCGGCTCCACGAGGCGGAGTTCCTGTGGCGCACGACGTTCTCGGACGTCTTCATGCCCTTCGCCGGGCTCACCGGCGGCGGGGGCGGCACCGGGGAGACCCTCGCCGACGAACTCGACCTGCTCGACCGTCTCGACGACGAGCGCTTCGTCTCCGCCGCGCTGGAGTTCACCTGTGTGAGCTGCTACTCGACGGGCGGCCCCTCCCCGCTGAGCGACCCCGCCCGGCGCGAGCGCTCCCTGGAGCTCGCCGCCGGCCGCGGCCCGCGCCAGCTCGACTTCACCCGGCGGCTGCTGGACGACCCCGCGGCCGTACGGACGTGGATACGCCGCCTGTTCGAGGACTGCGACGAGGCGTTCTTCGCCGACACCTGGCGCCGGGTCTCGCCGCGGCTGGCCGCCGACGCCCGGCACAAGACGGAGCTGCTGCGCCACAAGGGCCTCGACGAGACGCTGCGGGCGGTGTCCCCCGCGCTCTCCGTGGACGGGGACCGCACCCGGATCAGCGCCGACAAGCTGGCGGTGGGCAGGACGACCGCGATCGACCCGGCGGTCGGCGCGGGCCTCACCCTCATCCCGACCAGCTTCGGCTGGCCCCATCTGCTGATCCTGCACGCCCCGGGCTGGCGCCCGGTGATCCACTACCCGGTCGGCTCCCCCGAGCTGCCGGGCGCCTCCCCGGTGGAGCTGCTGACGCTGCGGATGGAGGCGCTGGCGCACCCGATGCGGATGCGGCTGTGCCGTCATCTCGCCCGCGCCGCGCACACCACCAGCGAACTGGCCGACACCTACGGGATCACCGCCCCGGAGGTCTCCCGCCATCTGTCCGTGCTCAAGCGGGCCGGACTGGTCACGACCCGCCGGCGGGGCCGGTACGTGCTCCACCAGCTCGACGTGACCCTGGTCGCCCGGCTCGGCAGCGACTTCCTGGAGACCGTGCTGCGCTGAGCGGGGCGGGGCCGGGCGCGGGGCGCGGGCCAGGCCGTCGAGGCCGATGCGCCGGACGCTGACGGATTACGGAACGCGGAACGCCGGGCGCGGGGCGCGAGGCGCGGGTCAGTCGAAGCGGATGTGCCGGATGCCCGTCCACGCCCTGCGCAGCCGGTGCCGGAGCGGGCCGTCGGTGTTCGGCAGCGGCCGCAGCCCGGCGGAGCGCGCGATCCGGTCGGCCACCTCGGGGACGGGGGTCCCGTCGGTGCGGATGTGCTCCGCGAACAGCGGGTCGGCGAGGCGCTCCAGGCAGTGGTCGAGCCGGTGCACGGCGAAGCTCTCGCGCCTGAGCCCCCGCCCGAGGCCCCGCTCCCGCAGCCGCCGCAGCACCGTCTCCCGGTCGGCGAGCAGCGCGAAGTGGCGCACGTCGTGCCCGCCCTCCTCGCGCAGCCGCACCACGATCTCCTCGAAGTACGCCGGCTCGACGAGCGTCATCGGGGCGATCACCACGCCCTCGTGCCTCCGCAGGGCGAGATCGAGGACGTCGTGGACGCCCTGCCGCCAGGCGGGCAGGTCCTGGAAGTCGCCGCGCAGGGCCGGCGGGGTCATGCGGTGGAGTCCGAAGCCGACGTGCTCGGGGTCGCAGACGACGCTGCCGGGCAGCCGGCGCAGCAGTTCGTGGGCGGTCTGCGTCTTGCCCCCGCCGAAGGGGCCGTTGATCCACAGCAGCACGGCCGGGGCCTCAGCGACCGCCGCCGCCCGCGCGGACCAGCCCGGTCTCGTAGGCGAGGACCACCACCTGGACCCGGTCGCGCAGGGCCAGCTTGGTGAGGATGCGGCCCACATGGGTCTTCACCGTCGCCTCGGACAGCACCAGCCGGGCGGCGATCTCGCCGTTGGAGAGCCCCTGCGCGACGAGCAGCATCACCTCGCGCTCCCGCTCGGTGAGCCGCTCCAGCTCCTTGTGCTGCGGCTCCTTGCCGGAGCTGGGGAGCATCGGGGAGAAGCGGTCCAGCAGCCGGCGGGTGGTCGACGGCGCGACCACCGCGTCGCCGCTGTGCACGGAGCGGATGGCGCCGAGCAGTTCGCCGGGCGGCACGTCCTTGAGCATGAAGCCGCTGGCCCCGGCCTTGAGCCCGGAGAAGGCGTACTCGTCGAGGTCGAAGGTGGTCAGGATCAGCACCTTGGGCGGGTTCGGGGCGGCGCAGATGCGCCGGGTCGCCTCCACACCGTCCAGCCTCGGCATGCGCACGTCCATCAGCACCACGTCCACGGCGGTGGAGCGCAGGTTCTCGATCGCCTCGGCGCCGTCACCGGCCTCGGCGACGACCTCCATGTCCGGCTGGGCGGCGAGCACCATGCGGAAGCCGGTGCGCAGCAGCACCTGGTCGTCGACGAGCATCACACGGATGGACATGGGGCCGGTCCTCGTTCTCTCGGATGGGCGGGCGGGCACGGTCGCACGGGGCAGACCCTAATGGGCCGGTTTGAGCGGCAGAAGCGCGCTGATCCGGAAGCCGCCGCCGGGGCGGGGCCCCGCGTCGAGCGTGCCGCCGACCATGCCCACGCGTTCGCGCATGCCGATGAGTCCGTGGCCGCGCCCGTCCGCGCCGCCGTCCTCGTACAGCTCGTGGGAGGCGCCGCGGCCGTCGTCCTCGACGAGCAGCCCGAGGCCGTCGTCGAAGTAGACGAGGCGCACGCTCGCCCCCGCCTCGGGGCCGCCGTGCTTGCGGGTGTTGGTGAGGGCTTCCTGCACGATGCGGTACGCGGTGAGCTCGACCCCGCTGGGCAGCGGGCGCGGCGTGCCCTCGACCTTGAAGTCGACGGTCAGCCCCGCGCGGCGGACCTGCTCGACCAGGTCCTCGATCTGCTCGACGTCGGGCTGCGGGACGTACTCGCCGCTCTCCGGGGCGTCGGAGGTGCGCAGCACACCGAGCAGCCGGCGCATCTCGGCCAGGGCCTGGCGGCCGGTGCCGGAGATGGTCTCCAGTGCCTGGCGGGCCTGGTCGGGCGCGGTGTCCATCACGTAGGCGGCGCCGTCGGCCTGGACGACCATCACGGAGACGTTGTGGGCGACGACGTCGTGCAGTTCGCGGGCGATCCGGGCGCGCTCGGCGGCCACCGCGACCTTCGCCTGCGCCTCGCGCTCCTTCTCCAGCCGGGTGGCGCGCTCCTCCAGCTGGGCGAAGTAGGCGCGCCGGGTGCGTATGGAGTCGCCGAGCACCCAGGCGAGCACGAACGGCGCGGTCATCACGACGGTGAAGAAGATCTTCCCGCCGGCGCCCGTCTCCTCCAGCGGCCAGCGGACCATCGCCAGCGTCGCCGCGCACGCCCCGCCGGCCAGCGCGAAGCGGGAGGCCCAGCGGGGTCCGTCGTGCGCCGCCACCGTGTAGATGATCACCAGCATGGCGAAGTCGGAGGGGAAGACCTCGACGTCGGCGACGAGCTGGGCGACGCCGAGGACGGCGGTCAGCAGCAGCATCCGCTCGGGCATCCGCCGCCGCAGCGCGACCACGACGCTCAGCAGGGCGCCGATGACGACGACCCCCCACCGGTCCCCCGCGTCACCCGGGACACCCGCGGCGGCCGCCACGGTCATGCCGAGGAGCACGACGGCCCAGAAGCTGTCGACGCCCGTCGGGTGTCTGCGGATGAAGTCGTAGAGGCGCTGCACGTGACCAAGCGTAAGGACAGGAGATAGGTGCCGGAGTCAACCGGAGGAGCGATCCAGCGGCCGGGGGCGTACTCCCCAAGGTGGAGACTGAGCACGTGACCCATCGGACGAGCGAATCGCGTGGCTGGCGCCGTGCCGCCGAGGACGCCCTGTACGGCCCCGGCGGCTTCTACCTGCGGCCCGGCGGACCGGCCCGGCACTTCCGGACGTCCGTCCACGCCTCGCCGCTGTACGCCGCGGCCGTCGCCCGGCTGCTGGTCGCCACCGCCGGGGAGCACGGCATCGCCGAGCCGGCCCTCATCGACGTGGGCGCGGGACGGGGCGAGCTGCTGAGCGGTGTGCTCGCGGCGCTGCCCCCCGGTTTCCCGGTGCGGGCGCACGCCGTCGAACGCGCCCCGCGCCCCGAGGGGCTGGACCCGCGGATCGGCTGGCACGGCAGTGTCCCGCGGGGCGAGAGCGGGCTGCTCTTCGCCAACGAGTGGCTCGACAACGTGCCCGTCGACGTCGCGGAGACCGACGACGACGGTGTGCGCCGGCTGGTGCTGGTGGACGACGAGGGCGGGGAGCGGCTCGGCGAGGAGGTCGGCGGCGCGGACGCCCGCTGGCTGGACCGCTGGTGGCCCGACGCGGGCCCGGGCACCCGGGCGGAGATCGGGCGCCCGCGCGACGAGGCGTGGGCCGGGGCCGCCGGGGCGCTGACCGCGGGGCTGGCCGTGGCCGTCGACTACGCCCACACCGCGGAGGCGCGGCCTGTGTTCGGCACCCTCACGGGCTTCCGGGACGGCCGCGAGGTGCGCCCGGTGCCGGACGGGAGCTGCGACCTCACGGCCCATGTCGCACTGGACGCGTGCGCCTCGCCGACCGCCCGGCTGCTGTCCCAGCGGGAGGCGCTGGGCGGCCTCGGGGTGGACGCCGCCCGGCCCCCGCTGGCGCTGGCGTCCCGGGACCCGGCGGGCTACGTCCGCGCCCTGTCACGGGCCGGCGAGGCGGCCGAACTGACGGCGCGCGGCGGCCTGGGCGACTTCACCTGGCTGATGCAGCCGGTCCCGGGCGGGGACCCGCCCGACCGGCCGGGGCGCCGGCCCGCTCTGACAGACTGGACCGTATGACGGAGACCACGGTCGGCATCGGCGGCGCGGCGGAGAGCACCGACATGGTGCTCAACATCGGTCCGCAGCACCCCTCCACGCACGGTGTGCTGCGGCTGCGGCTCGTGCTGGACGGCGAGCGCATCCGGCAGGCCGAACCGGTCGTCGGCTACATGCACCGCGGCGCCGAGAAGCTCTTCGAGGCGCGCGACTACCGCCAGATCGTCATGCTGGCCAACCGCCACGACTGGCTCTCCGCCTTCTCCAACGAGCTCGGCGTGGTGATGGCCGTCGAGCGGATGCTGGGCATGGAGGTCCCCGAGCGCGCGGTGTGGACCCGTACGCTGCTGGCCGAGCTGAACCGGGTCCTGAACCACCTGATGTTCCTCGGCTCGTACCCGCTCGAACTGGGCGGCATCACGCCGGTGTTCCACGCCTTCCGGGAGCGCGAGGAGCTCCAGCACGTCATGGAGGAGATCTCCGGCGGCCGGATGCACTACATGTTCAACCGCGTCGGCGGCCTCAAGGAGGACCTGCCGGCGGGCTGGCTCGGCCGGACCCGCCGCGCCGTCGCCGACGTCCGGTCCCGGATGGACGTCTACGACCGGCTGGTCCTCGGCAACGAGATCTTCCGCGGCCGCACCCGCGGCATCGGCGTCCTGCCGGCCGAGGCCGTCCACGCGTACGGCGTGAGCGGTCCCATCGCCCGGGCCTCCGGCGTGGACTTCGACCTGCGCCGCGACGAGCCCTACCTCGCGTACGGCGAGCTGGGGGACACCCTGAAGGTCGTCACCCGGACCGAGGGGGACTGCCTGGCCCGCTTCGAGGTGCTGCTGGAGCAGACCCACAACGCGCTGGACCTGGCCGACGCCTGCCTCGACCGCATCGCCGAACTGCCGCCGGGGCCGGTGAACCAGCGCCTGCCGAAGGTGCTGAAGGCCCCCGAGGGCCACACCTACGCCTGGACGGAGAACCCGCTCGGCATCAACGGCTACTACCTGGTCTCCAAGGGCGAGAAGACGCCCTACCGGCTCAAGCTGCGCTCGGCGTCCTTCAACAACATCCAGGCGCTGGAGGTGCTGCTGCCCGGCACGCTCGTCGCCGACATGGTGGCCATCCTCGGCTCGCTGTTCTTCGTCGTCGGCGACATCGACAAGTAGCCCTCTCCGCCCGCCCGGCCCGGGCCCGCGCCGCCGGGCCCGCGCCCCGCACGCACCGGACCCCGGCCCCGCGCGCGGTGGCGGGGCCGGGGTCCGGGAAGGCGTCGTTCGGTCGCCCAGTCGTTCAGGCGTGCAGTCGTGCGGGAGACCGCGTCGCGCAGCCGTGCAGACGTCCAGGCGCGCAGCCGTGCAGACGTCCAGTCGTTCAGGAGACCGCGTCGCGCAGCCGTGCCACGTCGAGCTGCTCCGTCTCGTCGTGGGCGGTCAGGTCGATGACCTTGCCGACCGCCCGGGGGTCCTTGGCGCGGGCGGCCGCGAGGGCCTCCTCGCCCACGACGTCGGCGAGGTCCTCGTGCTGCACCGCCTCGATCGCCCTGCGGGCGGGCGGCGCCGCGGGCAGGGCGGCCGGACGGACGTCCTCACCGCCGGGCGCCGCTCCCCCGCCGGTGCCGAAGAAGTCGAAGCCGCCCTCGGGGCGCTTCACCCGTGCGCGCTGGGCGCCGTACGGGACGATGGCCGACGCCGCGGGCACGGCACGGCGGGCGGGGAGGGCGGACGCCGGACGGACGTGCTGCCCGGCCCCGGTGCCCGCCGCGTGCTTCCCCTGGGGTTCGTCCGCCTCCCGTGCGCGCTCGGCGAGATCGCGGGCCCGGGCCTCCTCCACGGTGCGTCTGGCCTCCTGGGCCGCGGCGTTGCGCGACAGGTCGCCGAGGGCGCGGGCGGCGCGGGCGAACAGCTCCGGGGTCGGCGACGTGCCCGCCGCGGGCAGGGCCCTGGCCGGCTCGGACGCCTCGATGGCGAGCTGCCGGCGGCCCTCCAGCGCGCTGGCCCGCTCGGTCTCGGCGTTGGCGTACCGGCGCAGCAGCGCCGCGTGCTCGCCGCGCAGACCGGCGAGTTCGACCCGCTTGGCCCGGAGCTTGGCGTCGAGCTTCGCGCGCAGTTCGCGCGACTCCTCGACGTCCGCCTCGAGTTCGGCTATGCGCTCCTCGGTCTGCCACTGGTCGCTCGCGCGCCCGCGGGTCAGCTCGGCGACCCGGCGGCCGGCGCTCCGGTCCCAGCTGCGCATCAGCACCGCGCCCGTGACGGCGGCCGCCGCCGCGGCGGCCACCAGGGAGCGCAGCATCAGGGCATCACCGACGAACCACGCGCCGGCGGCGCACAGAACCGACGCTCCGGCGACTGCCGACGGCGGCAGCAGCTTGTGCAGGGGCGGGGAATGGCGGTGACGTCCACGTGGCATGGCCCGAAATTTACCGTGCGTAGGCGCCGCATGGGGTGTCGGCCCGGCAAATCTCTGCGAAGAAACACGCGGCACGCCCGGGCCGGGGCTTCCCGCACTTCCCCGGCCCGGATGGCGGCCTACTTGTCGATCAGCCCCTTGGAGCGGAGATAGTCGGCGGCGGCGTCCTGCGGCTTGGCGCGCTCGGCGTCCACCTTGCGGTTCAGCTCGGTGAGATCCTCGGTGCTGAGCACGTCGGTCAGCTTCGCCAGCACATCGGCTATCGCCTTGTCCCCGGCGTCCTTCGCATTGACGACCGGAAGGATGTTGTCGGCGTTCTGGAGCTTCTTGTCGTCCTCCAGCAGCACCAGGCCGTAGCTCTCCAGCGTGGCGTCGGTGGTGGTCGTCAGCACGAGCTGGTCCTCGCCGTCCTTCACGGCCTGCTTGGACTGCGGGGTGCCGACGCCCTTGGGGTCGATGCCCGCGACGTCGATGCCGTAGGTCTTCTTCAGGCCGGGTGCGCAGAACGGCCGGACCTCGCACTCGTCACCGGCGGCGATCTTCACCTTGATCTTCGCGCGGCCGAGATCGGAAAGGGTGGTGAGCTTGTTCTTCTCGGCGAATTCGGCGGACACCGCGAAGGCGTTCTGGTCGACCGCCTTGCCCGCGGGGAGCACCTTCAGCCCGAGCGGCCCGGCGAGCTCGGTGAGTGCGCCGACGGTGGCGTCCACATCACTGGAGGCGACCGGCTTCTCCTCCGGCGCCTTGGCGCCGTTCACCTTCGCGTTGAGGAATTCGGCGAGGGTGGCCGCGTATTCCGGGATGATGTCTATCTCGCCCTTTTCCAGGGCGGGTTCGTACAGTTCACGGTTCTTCACCGTGGTGACCGAGGTCGACCAGCCGGCGTCGGCGAGCAGCTGCGAGTAGAGCTCGGCGAGCACCTTGGACTCGGTGAAGGCGGCGGCTCCGATCACCAGCGAGCCCTTGCCGCCCGAGCCTCCGGCCGCGCCGGAGTCCCCCTTCTCCTTCTCCAGGCTGTCGCCGCCGCACGCGGCGAGAGAACCCGCGAGGGCCACCACACCGAGTACCGCTCCCGCGAGGCGCGAGGTCTTTCCCATCAGGTTCTCCGTCCTGCGGCGGCCGCGGGCCCGCCCGGGCCCGCCGGTCCGCCGTGTCTCGTTCTGCCTGTCCGGTCGTGCCTGTCCGGTCGTGCGTGGTCGCGTCGCCGCGTGGTGCGCGGCTCCGGTGTTCCGGTGCCGGTGCCTGCGCCCGTGGCGGTCACGGGGCGGCCGTGCGGGCGGCCGCCGTGCGGCGCAGCGGGCTGAACAGCCGGTCGGCGGCTATCAGCACCGCCTCGACCAGCAGCGCCAGCCCCGCCGCCAGCAGCGCGCCGGCCACCACCTGGGGCGTGTCGTAGGTGTTGAAGCCCGCCGTGATGATCCTCCCCAGGCCCCCCTGCCCCACCATGGAGGCGATCGTGGCCGTGGCCACCACCTGCACGGCGGCGGACCTCAGCCCGGTCATCAGCAGCGGGTACGCGAGGGGCAGTTCGACGCGGGCGAAGATCTGGCCGCCCGACATCCCCATCCCCCGCGCGGCCTCCACCACCGACCGGTCCACCTCGCGCATGCCGGTGTACGCGTTGGTCAGCAGCGGGGGTATCGCGAACAGCACCAGGGCGATGACCGTGGGCAGGTACCCGGCGCTGCGCAGCGGCGTGAGCATGAACAGCGCGAGCACCGCGAAGACCGGCACGGCCCGCCCGGCGTTGGAGATGTTGACGGCCAGCGCGCCGCCCCTGCCGATGTGCCCGAGCCACAGGGCCACCGGCAGTGCGATCGCGCACGCGAGGAGGAGCGACACCCCGCTGACGTACACGTGCTCGGCCAGCCGGTGCCAGGCCCCGCTCGGACCGGACCAGTTGGACCCGGTCGTCAGCCAGGTCCACACCTCGGCGGGTACTCCGCCCATCAGCTCTTCGCCTCCGCCGCGCGGGCCCGGGACCAGGGGGTGAGCAGGCGCTGGGCACCCAGCAGCAGCAGATCGGCCACCGCGGCCAGCAGCACGCAGAGCACCGAGGCCGTCAGCACCTGCGCCTTGAAGGTGGTCTGCACCCCGTCGTCGATCAGGTTGCCCAGGCCGCCCTTGCCGACCAGCGCCCCCACCGTCGTCAGCGCGACCGTGGAGACGGTGGCGATCCGCAGGCCGGCCATCAGCGCGGGCAGCGCCAGCGGCAGTTCCACCTCGACCAGCAGCCGGAAGGGCCCGTACCCCATCCCGCGCGCGGCCTCGCGAACCTCCTCCGGCACGGCCTGGAGCCCGGCGAGGATGTTCCGCACGAGGATGGTGAGGGAGTACAGCACCAGGCCGGTCACCACGAGCGCCGCGGACAGCCCGAAGACCGGCAGCAGCAGCGAGAACATGGCGAGCGACGGAATCGTGTAGAGCAGCGTCGTCAGGCCGAGCACCGGCCCGGCGAACCGCGGCCTGGCCCGCACCAGCAGTGCCAGCGGCAGCGCCACGGCGAGCCCTATCAGCACCGAGGCGACGGTGATCCAGACGTGCTGGACCGTCGCGTCGGTCAGCTCCCCGCTGCGGCTGCGCAGGTACTCGCCGCATATCCAGTCGTTCGCCACGAGGCAACCGCTCGCGGCCCGCTCCCCTGTCATCGCTTCTCACCTCCCCCGCAAACGCCGAACACATGTCTGACGATCGGTGACGACCCTAACCCCGGCCACCGACAATCGCCGAGGACCGCCACAGTGCAGCAACATGGCCTTCACACACCGGCCGTCACAATGGGGAGCCATGATCCGTTTCGAGAACGTCACCAAGCGGTACGCGGACGGCACGGTCGCTGTGGACGACCTCACCTTCGAGGTCGCGGAGGGCGAACTCGTCACGCTGGTCGGCCCGTCGGGCTGCGGCAAGACGACCACCATGAAGATGGTCAACCGCCTGATCGAGCCGACCTCCGGCCGGATACACGTGGACGGGTCGGACATATCCGGGGTCGACCCCGTCCAGCTCCGCCGGCGCATCGGCTATGTGATCCAGCAGGTCGGCCTCTTCCCGCACAAGACCGTTCTCGACAACACGGCCACCGTGCCCCATCTGCTCGGCACCTCCCGCGCGAAGGCGCGCGCCCGCGCCGCCGAACTCCTCGAACTGGTCGGGCTCGACCCGGCCGTGCACGGCGGCCGCTATCCCGAGCAGCTCTCCGGCGGCCAGCGCCAGCGCGTGGGCGTCGCCCGCGCCCTCGCCGCCGATCCGCCGGTGCTGCTGATGGACGAGCCGTTCGGCGCGGTCGACCCGGTGGTGCGCGAGCACCTCCAGAACGAGTTCCTCAAACTCCAGTCCCAGGTGCGCAAGACGATCCTCTTCGTCACCCACGACATCGAGGAGGCGGTGCGGCTCGGCGACCGCATCGCGGTCTACGGCGAGGGCCGGATCGAGCAGTTCGACGCCCCGGCCGCCGTGCTCGGCGCCCCCGCGAGCGACTACGTGGCCGACTTCGTCGGCGCCGACCGGGGCCTGAAGCGCCTCGGGGTGACGCCCATCGAGCAGGGCGACCTCGAACAGCCGCCCGTGGTCCACCTCGACGACCCGCTGCCCCGCCCGCTCGACGCCCGCTGGGCGGTGGTCCTCGACGAGGGGGAGCGCCTGCACGGCTGGATCTCCGCCGATCACGCCCGGCGCGGCGGCACGGTCCGCGACCACGCACGCCGGATGGAGGCGTGGCTTCCGGTCGGCGCCTCGCTCAAGCAGGCGTTCGCCACCATGCTCCAGCACGATGCCGGATGGATCGCGGTGATCGACGAGGAGGGCCGCGGCGACTTCCTCGGCGTGCTCACCCCGGCCCGGCTCCACGAGGCCCTGCGCCGCTCGATCGACGCGGACGCCCAGTCCGTGGCCCGCGCGGACGTGCCCCTGGAGTCCATCACCACGACGCCCCGCCCCACCACCGGCAAGTCCTGACGGGGGCGCGCCCGGCGGGGGCGCCCGGCCACCGGAGCAGGCACCGGGCCGCCACTGCCCCGCGCCCCCGCCGGGGCCCCCGGCACGGACCCGGCCGACTCCGCCGACCCCCTGCCCCTGCCGACCCGGGCGACTCCGCCGCCCCCGCCCCGGCCGACTCCGCCGCCCGGCGGACTCCCGCCCGCCGGCAACACCCGCCCGCGCGGCGGAAATCCGCGGTTCCGGATGAACCGGCTCAGGACGGGTGTCGTCCTAGAGGGCGCCGGCCGCCCGGGACCGGCCGATCAGAGGTCCGTCCGGGCGCGGAGACGACCCGGAGTCACGAGAAGCGATGTCTGCAACGGTGGACGGGGACACGACACCATCGACCCCGTACGGGGCGGCGCGCCCGGTGCGCCGGATCCTGCGCGGCCCCCGCCCCGGCGCGCTGCCGGGCCCGGCCGGGGCCGCCTGTGCGGCCGTCGGGCTGCTCGACGTGGCGGCCGGCACGCTCCCCCGGTTCCGGCCCGGCAGCCCGCACGCCTCCGGCGACCTGCTGCCCGGCGCGCTCGCCCCGGGCGCCGCGGCGCTCTCGCTCGGTGCCGGCGTCCTGCTGCTGCTGATCGCCCACGGCCTGGGGCGCCGCAAGCGCCGGGCCTGGTGCGCGGCGGTCGTCCTGCTGCCCGCCGGGGCCGTCGCCCAGGCCGGGTACCGCCACTGGACTGCGGGTGCCCTGCTGTCGCTGGCGCTGCTGGGGGTGCTGGTGCGCCGCCGCGGCGAGTTCGCGGCGGCGCCGGGGCCGCGCAGCCGCTGGCGCGCCCTCGCCGCCTTCGTCTCCCTGGGCGCCGGATCGATCGCCCTGGGCCTGGTGATCGTCGGCGTCCACCCGCGCACCGCGGAGGGCAGCGCCGGGCTGACCGACCGCCTGGAGCATGTGATGTACGGGCTGTTCGGCGTCGAGGGGCCTCTCTCGTACGCCGGCGGCGACGCCGGCACGGTCGCCTGGACGCTCGGCACGCTCGGGCTGCTGACCGCCGCGACCACCGGCTATCTGGCCCTTCGCCCCGCGGAACCCGCCGCCCGCGCCGCGCCCGGCGAGAAGGAGCGGCTGCGCGCCCTGCTGCGGGCGCACGGCGGGCCGGACGCCCCCGGGCACCGCCCGGCGCGCAGCACCACCGGCGTGGTGTTCTCGCCCAGCGGCAGGGCAGCCGTCCGCTACCGGGCCGCCGCCGGGGTGATGCTCGCCTGCGGCGACCCCGTCGGGGAGAAGGCGGCGTGGCCCGGCGCCATCGAGCGCTTCATGGACGAGGCACGGGCCCTCTCCCGGACCCCGGCGGTGACCGGCTGCTCCCCCGCCGGGGCGGAGGTCTGGGCCCGGGAGACGGGTCTGGACCCGTGGGAAGGGGACGGCGGAGGAGACGGGGACGGGAACGACGCGGCGGCCGGCTCCCCGGCCGGGCGGGTGGGGCGCGCCGGGCGCGGGGCCCGCGGCGGATCCCGGCGCGCCGGGATCCGGACCGAAGACCCTAGGCTGGAGACATGAACAGCTTGAGCGGACGGGGCAGCGCCGACGGCCTGCCGGAGTGGGACCGCTGCGCGGTCATGGGCGTGGTCAACGTGACGCCCGACTCCTTCTCCGACGGCGGCCGCTGGTTCGACACCACCGCCGCGGTCAAGCGCGGCCTCGACCTGGTGGCGCAGGGCGCCGACCTCGTCGACGTCGGCGGCGAGTCCACCCGGCCCGGCGCCAGCCGGGTCGACGAGGAGGAGGAACTGCGCCGGGTCGTCCCCGTGGTGCGCCAGCTGGCGCACGAAGGGGTCGTCGTGTCGGTCGACACCATGCGCGCCTCGGTCGCCGAGCAGGCCGTCGCCGCCGGTGCCGTCCTGGTCAACGACGTCAGCGGCGGCCTGGCCGACCCCCGGATGGTCCCGGCGGTCGCCGGCACCGGGGCGCCGTTCGTCGTCATGCACTGGCGGGGCTTCAGCGAGGACATGAACAGCAGGGCGGTCTACGGCGACGTGGTCACCGAGGTCGTCGGCGAACTCCGCGCGCGGATGGAGGCCGTCGTGGACGGCGGCATCGCCCCGGAGCGGATCGTCGTCGACCCCGGCCTCGGCTTCGCGAAGGCCGCGGAGCACGACCTCGCGCTCCTCGCCGGCCTCGACCGGCTGCGCGCCCTCGGCCGCCCCGTCCTCGTCGCCGCCTCCCGCAAGCGGTTCCTCGGGCACGTACTGGCCAGGGAGGGCACACCGCCCCCGGCCAGGGAGCGGGACGCGGCGACGGCGGCCGTCTCGGCGATCGCCGCCCACGACGGGGCCTGGGCCGTGCGGGTGCACGAGGTGCGGGCCACCGCGGACGCCGTCCGGGTCGCACGCGCCGTCGAGGGCGCCAGGTGAGCGCCGCGGACGCCGAAGAGGTCGAGAAGGCGAACACCGCGTTCTACGAGGCGATGGAGGAGGGGGACTTCGAGGGCCTCTCCGGGCTGTGGCTCGACGAGGACATCTCGTGCGTCCACCCCGGCTGGCCCGTGCTGACCGGGCGTGGCGAGGTGCTCCGCTCCTACGCGCTGATCATGGCGAACACGGAGTACATCCAGTTCTTCCTGACCGATGTGAAGACCGTCGTGGCCGGCGACACCGCCCTGGTGACGTGCACCGAGAACATCCTCAGCGGCGGGCCGGCGGAGCAGGCGGGCGAGCTGGGCCCGCTGGTCGGACAGCTCGTCGTGGCCACCAACGTGTTCCGCCGCACCCCGGACGGCTGGAAGATCTGGTCCCACCACGGTTCACCCGTTCTGACGGAGACGGACGACGAGGACGACGAGGAGAGCCCCTCGTGAGCGGGGACGGCCCCTCGTGAGCGAGGACGGCCCTTCATGAGCGGGGACGGCCCCTCGTAGGCGAAGACATCCCCTCGTGAGCGGGACAGCCCCTCGTAAGTGGGTATGCGCCTGTCATGGGGTTCGCCCGGACCCCTCCCGGGTATACGCGGCTACCCGGCCCGCGAGGACCCGCCAAGGCCCCCGTGGGCGAAGGCCGTCGGTGCCCGCAGGTAGATTCGGGTGCGGGTACCGCGCCACCCGCACGTGGCGGAACCCGTTTCCGCCAGTAAAGAAAGCAGGAGTGATTCGCGTGGATCGTGTCGCGCTGCGCGGCCTCAAGGCCCGCGGGCACCATGGCGTCTTCCCCCGGGAGCGGGAGGAGGGGCAGACCTTCATCGTCGACCTGGTGCTGGGCCTGGACACCCGCCCGGCGGCGGCCGACGACGACCTGGCGAAGACCGTGCACTACGGCGTGGTGGCGGAGGAAGTCGTCGCGGTCGTCGAGGGCGAACCGGTCGACCTGATCGAGACGCTGGCCGAGCGCATCGCCCAGCAGTGTCTGAAGCACGGCGGTGTCGAGGAGGTGGAGGTGGTGGTGCACAAGCCGGACGCACCGATCACGGTGCCCTTCGACGATGTGACCATCACGATCACCCGGAGCCGAGTATGAACCAGGCAGCCAGCGACCCGACCGTGCAGCCGGTGCCCACGTCCGTGGTGGAACAGGTGGACGCGGCTGACGTCACCCTCTCCAATCCCAAGCACGCCGTGATCTCCCTCGGCTCCAACCTGGGCAACCGCCTGGAGACCCTCCAGGGCGCCGTCGACGCCCTGGAGGACACCCCCGGCCTGCGGGTCAAGGCGGTCTCCCCGGTCTACGAGACGGAGCCCTGGGGCGTCGAGCCCGGCAGCCAGCCCTCGTACTTCAACGCGGTCGTCGTGATCCGGACGACGCTGCCGCCGTCCTCCCTGCTGGAGCGCGGTCAGGCCATCGAGGAGGCGTTCGACCGCGTCCGGGAGGAGCGCTGGGGCCCGCGCACGATCGACGTCGACATCGTCTCCTACGCGGACGTCGTCTCGGACGACCCCGCCCTCACGCTGCCCCACCCGCGCGCCCACCAGCGCGCCTTCGTGCTGGCCCCCTGGCACGACGTCCAGCCCGAGGCGCAGCTCCCCGGCCGGGGCGCGGTCGCCGAGCTGCTGGCCGGGGTCGGCGCGGAGGGCGTGCAGCCCCGTTCCGACCTGGAACTGCGCCTGCCCGAGTAGTCGTTAGGCTCGTACGGGAAGATCCGTGCGGCGGCGCACGGCGGGACTGCGAAGGGCGGCTCACTCGGTGAAGCAACTACGGCTCGGTGTACTGGCCGGTATCTTCGCCGCGGCCGGGGTGCTCTCCTGGGGCGCCGCCCGTCTGTGGGACTCGCTCGGGACGCTGCCGAGCGTGCCGCTCGCCGCGCCGATCGTGCTCGGGGTGATCGCCGCCGTGCTCGCCGCCACGGCGCTGTCCCTGCGGAACCGGCTGAAGGCCCAGCGCGAGCGCCGCCCGGGCGCCAAGGGCGTGGAGCCCATGATGGCGGCCCGCGCGGTGGTCTTCGGCCAGGCCAGCGCCCTCGTCGCGGCACTGGTGAGCGGGATGTACGGCGGCACGGGCGTCTTCCTGCTCGGCCAGCTCGACGTCCCCGCCCGCCGCGACCAGGCGATCTACGCGGGCTTCGCGGTCGTGGCGGGCATCGCCGTGATCGCGGCGGCCCTGTGGCTGGAGCGGGTGTGCCGGCTCCCCGAGGACGGCGACGAGGACAACGACACGGCGGCCCGCGCGGCCTGACCGGCCCCGGGATCCGGCGGGCGCGGGCGCCGCCACCACGGCGCCCGCGCCCGGACCGTCAGAGCAGGGTGCCGCCGGCGACCTCGGTTGCCGCGAGCACGGCCGCCAGCCGCTCCCGGACGTCGCCCGGCAGCCCGGCCGAACCCGCGGCGAGGTTCTCCTCGATGTGCGCGGGCGTACGGCTGCCCGGGATGGGCACGGCGTGCGCGTCCTGGTCCAGCAGCCATGCCAGCGCGAGCTGGGCCGGCGTGATCCCCAGTTCGCCGGCGATGCCGCGCACCGGCGCGAAGCGGTCGTGGTTGGTCTTCAGGTTGGCGGCGTCGAAGCGGGGGGCGTTCTCCCGGAAGTCGCCCTTCGCGACCTCGCCGACGGTCCCGCTCAGGAAGCCGCTGCCCAGCGGCGCCCAGGGCACGACGCCCACACCGAGCTCGCGGGCGGCGGCGAGCAGGTCCGGGTCGATCGGTCGCCACATCGACCACTCGGTCTGCACGGCGGCCACCGGGTGCACGGCGTGGGCGGCGCGGAGCTGTTCCGCGGTGACGTTGGAGAGCCCGAGGTGGAGCACGAGCCCGTCCGCGACCAGCTCGGCGACGGCGCCGACGGTGTCCTCCAGGGGCACCTGGGGGTCGGGGAAGTGCGGGTAGTAGAGATCGATCCGGTCCGTCCCGAGGGCGCGCAGACTGGCCTCGGCGTAACCGCGCACGTACCGGGGATCGGCGTTGACGGCCAGCTCCCCGAAGGCGAACCCGACGGGGAACGGATGGGGCTCGACGCCCTCGGGGAGCCGGAAGCCGAACTTGGTGGCGATGGCCACCTCGTCCCGCCGGCCCCGCAGCGCATGGCCGACGACGCGTTCGTTGTGGGCGTCGGCCCCGTAGCCGTCGGAGGTGTCGAAGAAGGTCGCGCCGGCGTCGGCTGCGGAGAGCAGGGCCCGCTCGGCCCGCGCGTCGTCGATCTCGCCGTAGGCGCCCGGCGAGAGGACCATCGCGCCGAATCCGATGGCGGACACCTCGAGACCGCCGAGCCGGCGGGTGGGCAGCTTCGATGTCATGTGCCGGATCGTTTCACCAACTCCCCCGGCCCGCGCGGGATTTGCTCACCATCCGGACGCCACCGCCCTGCGCCGCCCGGCCGGCAGCAGCGTACCGCCGCGCTCAGCGCGCCATGATCAGGCTCATCGCCTCGTTGCGGGTGGCCACGTCCCGGAGCTGGCCGCGCACCGCCGAGGTGATCGTCTTGGCGCCCGGCTTGCGGATCCCGCGCATCGACATGCACATGTGCTCGCACTCGACGACCACGATCACCCCGCGCGGCTCCAGGATCTTCATCAGGGAGTCGGCGATCTGCGTGGTCATGCGCTCCTGCACCTGCGGGCGGCGCGCGTAGACGTCGACCAGGCGGGCCAGCTTGGAGAGGCCGGTGATCTTGCCGGTGACCGAGGGGATGTAACCGACGTGGGCCACCCCGCGGAACGGCACCAGGTGGTGCTCGCAGGTGCTGTACACCTCGATGTCCTTCACCAGGACCATCTCGTCGTGGCCCAGGTCGAAGGTGGTCGTCAGCACGTCCTCCGGCTGCTGCCGCAGCCCGGCGAAGATCTCCTTGTACGCGCGCGCCACCCGCGCCGGGGTCTCCTGGAGACCTTCGCGGTCCGGGTCCTCGCCCACGGCCAGCAGCAGCTCGCGCACGGCGTTCTCCGCCCGCTTCTCGTCGAACTCGGCGATCCTGCCTTCGCCGTTCAGCGTCACCGGGTCGGTCATCTGTGCCTCGTTCCTGTGTGCTCTGGCCGCGGACACACGAAAATGCCGCGCCCCCAGGCTAAAACCTGGGGGACGCGGCATCCATTCCGGGGCCGTGCGAGGCGGTGCCTCAGGCCTCGGGGCGTTCCTCGGTGACGGGCTCGGCCGGAGCCTTGGTGATGTCGGTCACCGTGGGGGCCGTGCCGTTCGCCGCGCCGTTGGTGAGTGCGAGCTCCTTGGGGGAGAGCACCGGCGGGCGGGTGGAGGGGGTACGGCGGGAGGAGCCGGTCCACGCCGGGCGGGCCGGGCGCTTGACGATCGGCGCGAAGATCTCGGCGATCTCCTCCTTGCCCAGCGTCTCCCTCTCCAGGAGCTGGAGCACCAGGTTGTCCAGGACGTCCCGGTTCTCGACGAGAATCTCCCACGCCTCGTTGTGCGCGGTCTCGATCAGCTTCTTGACCTCGTCGTCGACGAGCGCGGCGATCTCTTCCGAGTAGTCGCGCTGGTGCGCCATCTCGCGGCCGAGGAACGGCTCGGAGTTGTCGCCGCCGAACTTGATCGCGCCCAGACGCTCCGTCATGCCGTACTGGGTGACCATCGCGCGGGCCGTGGCCGTCGCCTTCTCGATGTCGTTCGCCGCGCCGGTGGTCGGGTCGTGGAAGACGAGCTCCTCCGCGGCCCGGCCGCCCAGCATGTAGGCGAGCTGGTCGAGCATCTCGTTGCGCGTGGTCGAGTACTTGTCCTCGTCCGGGAGCACCATCGTGTACCCGAGCGCACGGCCGCGGGACAGGATCGTGATCTTGTGGACGGGGTCGGAGTTGGGGGACGCCGCGGCCACCAGGGCGTGTCCGCCCTCGTGGTACGCGGTGATCTTCTTCTCCTTGTCCGACATGATCCGGGTCCGCTTCTGCGGGCCCGCGACCACACGGTCGATCGCCTCGTCCAGCGAGTGGTTGTCGATCAGCTTCTTGTCGCTGCGCGCCGTGAGGAGCGCCGCTTCGTTCAGCACGTTCGACAGGTCGGCACCGGTGAAGCCGGGGGTCCGGCGGGCGACGGCGCCGAGGTCGACGTCCGGGGCGACCGGCTTGCCCTTCTGGTGGACCTTGAGGATCTCCAGACGGCCCTGCATGTCCGGACGGTCGACGGCGATCTGCCGGTCGAAACGGCCGGGACGCAGCAGCGCCGGGTCGAGGATGTCGGGCCGGTTGGTGGCGGCGATCAGGATGACGCCGCCCTTCACGTCGAAGCCGTCCATCTCGACGAGGAGCTGGTTGAGGGTCTGCTCGCGCTCGTCGTGACCGCCGCCGAGACCCGCGCCGCGGTGCCGGCCGACGGCGTCGATCTCGTCGACGAAGACGATGGCCGGGGCGTTCGCCTTGGCCTGCTCGAAGAGGTCCCGGACCCGGGAGGCGCCGACGCCGACGAACATCTCGACGAAGTCGGAGCCGGAGATCGAGTAGAACGGGACGCCGGCCTCGCCCGCGACGGCGCGGGCCAGCAGGGTCTTGCCGGTGCCGGGCGGGCCGTACAGCAGCACACCCTTGGGGATCTTGGCACCGACGGCCTGGAACTTGGCCGGCTCCTGGAGGAACTCCTTGATCTCGTGGAGCTCCTCGACGGCCTCGTCGGACCCCGCCACGTCGGCGAAGGTCGTCTTGGGGGTGTCCTTGGTGATGAGCTTGGCCTTGGACTTCCCGAAGTTCATGACCCGGGAGCCGCCGCCCTGCATCTGGTTCATCAGGAACAGGAACACCACGACGATGAGGACGAAGGGCAGCAGAGAGAGCAGCACCGAGACGAACGGGCTCTGCTTGGACGGCGAGACCGTGTAGCCCTTCTCGATCTCACCCGCCTCGAACTTCTCCTGCAGCTTGTCGGCGAGATCGACGCCCTGGGAGCCGATGTAGCTGGCCTGCACCTTGGTGCCGCCGTCTACCTTCTGGCCCTCCTTGAGCTCGATCTTGATGATCTGCTCGTCGCCGGTGGTCAGCTTGGCCTGCTTGACCTGGTTCCTGTCGATCGCCTGGACCACCTGGCCGGTGTCCACCGTCTTGTAGCCGCCGGACGAGCCGACGACCTGCATCAGCACGACCACGGCGAGGACGGCCAGCACGATCCACATGACCGGCCCACGGAAGTATCGCTTCACGTCCATCCATACGGGGCGAGAACGCCCCGTCCCTCCTGCCCGTAGGTAAATGCCGCTGTTGGGACTTGCTATGAGACTGCTATGGGAACAGACAACTGTTCCTGGGACGGTACCCCAGCATTGTCACGGGCGACCGCCTTCCCTTGCCCCAACGGCGGAAAGGCGGGCTGGGTTCCCCAGCGTGCCCGTGGGCTCAGCCCCCGTAGACGTGCGGCGCGAGCGTGCCGACGAACGGGAGGTTGCGGTACTTCTCGGCGTAGTCGAGGCCGTAGCCGACGACGAATTCGTTCGGGATGTCGAAGCCGATCCACTTCACGTCGATCGCGACCTTCGCCGCGTCCGGCTTGCGGAGCAGCGTGCAGACCTCCAGGGAGGCCGGCTCGCGCGAGCCGAGGTTGGTGAGCAGCCACGACAGGGTCAGACCCGAGTCGATGATGTCCTCGACGATCAGGACGTGCCGGCCCTTGATGTCGGTGTCCAGGTCCTTGAGGATCCGCACGACACCGGACGACTGGGTGCCCGCGCCGTACGAGGACACCGCCATCCAGTCCATGGTGACGGGGGAGGCGAGCGCACGCGCCAGGTCCGCCATCACCATCACGGCGCCCTTGAGGACCCCGACGAGCAGCAGGTCCTTGCCCGCGTACTCCGCATCGATCTTGGCCGCCAGTTCGGCGAGCTTCGCGTCGATCTCTTCCTTGGTGATGAGCACCGACTGGAGGTCGCTGCCCATGTCCTTCTCGTTCACCCGCGTCGCTTTCTGTCTCGGCGGTTCAGCCTTGCCGAATGACCAGTCTGCCACCCTGCCGACGCGCCTGAACCCGGCCGGGCAGATTGATGGCCCCCTGACCGCGCCATCCGGTGATGAGCCGGTCCACCTCCTCGACATGCCGGGCGAAGAGCGACCCGGCCGGTGAGCCGGCGTCGATGGCGGCCCTGCGCAGCACCCGGCGCCGCACGGCGGGCGGCAGCGAGAACAGCTTCGCGCACTCCAGCTCACCGGTGTCGTCGCGCACGTCGGCGGCGGCGTCGGCGGCCCAGCTGTCGAGCGCGTCGGCGTCGTCGCGGGAGAGCTGCGCGGTGCGGGCCAGCGCCTCGACGACGCCCTTGCCGAGCGCCTTCTCCAGGGCGGGCAGGCCCTCGTGGCGCAGCCGGGAGCGGGTGTAGGCGGGATCCGCGTTGTGCGGGTCGTCCCAGACGGGCAGCGACTGGACGAGACACGCCTTGCGGGCCGTCTGCCGGTCGAGCTGGAGGAAGGGTCTGCGGTAACGGCCGGCCGCCCCCGAGACGGCGGCCATGCCCGACAGCGAACGGATGCCGGAGCCGCGGGCGAGGCCGAGGAGCACGGTCTCGGCCTGGTCGTCGCGGGTGTGCCCGAGCAGGACGGCCGACGCGCCGAGCCGCTGGGCGGCCTCGTCGAGGGCCGCGTAGCGGGCGTCGCGCGCGGCGGCCTCGGGCCCGCCCGCACGGCCGACGTGCACGGTGACGGCCTCGACCGGGTCGAGGTCCATGGCGGCGAGTCGTCCGGCGACCTCGGCGGCGCGCTCGGCGGAGCCGTCCTGGAGGCCGTGGTCGACGGTGATCCCGCCGGCCCGGACGGAGAGTCTGGGGGCCTCGAAGGCGAGGGCGGAGGCGAGCGCCATGGAGTCGGCGCCGCCGGAGCAGGCGACGAGCACGAGCGGTTCCGGCCGGCCGGTGGCGACGCCGCCGGCCCCGGCGCGGGCCGGGGAGGCGGCCGCGAGCGCGGCACCGCCGGAGTGCACGGCGTGCTGGGTGAGGACTTCGTGGAGGACGCGGCGGACCGCCAGGCGTATCGCCGCGACCGCAGGATGGGGACCCATGTCCGGTTCCCTTCGTGGAGATTCGGGAGGGGGTGGCTCGGACGCCGGCGGGGGCGGCCCCAGGGGACCGGCCACCCCGAGCCGGTCACTCAGAGTGCGTCGATGGTGACAGAACCGAGCCAATACCCGAGCATTGCACGCCTATCCACGGCCTACGGTCCCTCGGACGGGTGATTGGAGGGGCGCGCTTGTGCCACGCGCGTCCTGCCGTTCACGACTCTGCTCTACGGTGCACCCGCGCGACCCAGTCCGCCGGTTTGGCGATCTCCGCCTTGGTCGGGAGCGTGTTGGGGGACGTCCAGACGCGGTTGAAGCCGTCCATGCCCACCTCGTCGACGACGGCCCGCACGAACCGCTCGCCGTCGCGGTACTGGCGCAGTTTGGCGTCGAGGCCGAGGAGCTTGCGCAGCGCGAGGTCGAGACGGCTGGCGCCGCGGGCCCTGCGCTGCTGGAACTTCTCCCGGATCTCCCCAACCGAGGGGACCACGTCCGGTCCGACCCCGTCCATCACGTAGTCCGCGTGGCCCTCCAGCAGGGACATCACGGCGGTCAGCCGGCCGAGGATCTCGCGCTGGGCGGGCGTCTGCACCAGCTCCACGATCGAGCGGCCCTCGTCCTCCTCGCCCTCGGGGCGGGCGCCGGCAAGGGACTGGGCGGCCTCCCGGAGCCGTTCGAGGAAGGTCATCGGATCGACGTCCGTCTCCCCGAGGAATGACTGGATCTCGCCCTGCAGGTGGTCGCGCAGCCAGGGCACGCCGGTGAACTGGGTGCGGTGGGTCTCCTCGTGGAGGCAGACCCACAGCCGGAAGTCGTGGGGATCCACGCCCAGTTCGCGCTCGACGTGGACGATGTTGGGCGCCACCAGCAGCAGCCGGCCGCCGCCGTTCCCGCCCGGGTGGGCCGGCTCGCCCGCGGGCATGTCACGGGTGGCGGGGGCGAAGGTCTCGTACTGGCCGAGCACCCGGGAGGCGAGGAAGGACAGCAGCATCCCCAGCTCCACGCCGGTCACCTTGCCGCCGACCGCGCCCAGCACGGCGCCGCCGGCCGAGCCCGACCTGCGTTCCTGCATCTTGTCCAGCAGCGGCCGCAGCAGTTCGCGGAAGCCCGCCACATTGGCCTTGACCCAACCCGCCCGGTCCACCACGAGGACGGGGGTGTCCTGCGGACGGGAGCCCTCCGGGATCATCCCGGTGAAGGCGCGCACATGTTCCTCGGACGCCCTGGCGTGCCGGCGGAGCTCGGCGACGACGGCACGCGCCTCGTCCCGGCTCACGTCCGGCCCCGGCCGCACGAAGCGGGTCGCGGTCGCCACGGCGAGGTTCCAGTCGACCATCTCGGCACCACCGATGCTCGTCATGCGTCAACCGTACGTTCTCGACCCGTGGGGCGGAGAGGTGTTGGGGGCCGCCGTCAGCCCGCGAGCGCCGCGGCGAGGCGGTCCAGGGCCGCCTGCGCCTCGTACGGCGAGGAGGTGTCCTCCGCGAGGAAGGAGAAGCCGAGGAGCCGCCCGTCCGCGCCGGCCACCGTCCCGGCCAGGGTGTTGACGCCGGTGAGCGTGCCGGTCTTCGCCCGGACCAGGCCCGCGCCCCGGGACGTGGGGCCGTAGCGGTCGTCGAGCGTGCCGGTGAAGCCGGCCACCGGCAGACCGGTCAGCACCGTCCGCAGTTCGGGGTGGGCCGGGTCGGCCGAGCGGGCGAGCAGCGCGGTGAGCAGCTCGGCGGAGACCCTGTCCCGGCGGTCCAGGCCGCTGCCGTCGGCGAAGCGGGCGCCGGTGAGCGGGAGCTGGAGCCTGCGCAGCTGCGCGGCGACCGCCCCGGAGGCGCCCGCGAAGCCGGCCCTGCCGCCGGAGGCGATGGCGGTCTGGCGGGCCAGGGACTCGGCGATGTCGTTGTCGCTGGTGGTCAGCATGCGCTCGACGAGCGCGGACACCGGCACCGAGAGCACCTGGGCCAGCGGCACCGCCCCGGCCGCGGCGCGGCCGTGCGCGGGGGCTCCCTGGAGCCGTACGCCGCGCTCGCGCAGCAGGTCGGCGAAGACGCGGGCGGCCTCCCGGGCCGGGTCGGCCGAGCGGGTGGCGGGGCCGGTGCTGCGGGGGTCGTTGCGGCCCTGGTCGACCATGAGGGCGCTGACGGGGGCGATGTTGTCGTTGGGGCCGATGGGGTGCAGCAGCGGGCCGGTGTAGAGCGAGGTGTCGTAGCCGAGGCGGACGGCGGCGGTCCCGTTCTCGCGCAGCGCCTCGGCGGTGCGGTCGGCGAGGGTCGCGAGGCGGGCCCGGTCGAGGGAGGCGTCGCCGCCGCCGACCAGGGTGATCTGCCGTGCCCCGGGAGCGGCGACGACCGTGGTGGGGATGCGGTGGTCGGGGCCCGCCGCGGAGAGGGCCGCGACCGCGGTGGCGATCTTGACGGTGGAGGCGGGGGTCATCGGCTCGGCCGCGCGGCTGCCCCAGAGGCGCTCGCCGGTGGTGAGGTCGATCACGCAGGCGGCCGGCGACGGGCCGAGGCCCGCGTCGGCGAGCAGCGGTCCGAGCGTCTTCGCCAGGGACGCCGGCGGGGTCGCGGGCGCCTCGGCCGCGCGCGGCCGGGTCGACGAACCGCCCAGGGCGGCCAGCACGGCGGGGGCGCTGGGCGCCGGGGCGGGCCGCTTCGCGGCCGGTGCCTCGTGATGTGCGCCACCCGTACCCTGGTGGGCGGCCGCCCACCGCCGCTCGGCCTTACGCTGACCCGTGTCCCAGGGCCCCGCCGCGGTCACCGCCCCGGCGGAGAGGGCGAGGCCGACCACGGCAGCACCCGCCGCGAGCTGCCACGTCCTGACCTTCGGCACCCCGCACCAGCCCCTTTCGCGATCACACACGTGCGTGAGGGACACTTAATCACCGTCAATCGCGTCTTGCTATGTCTTGATCATGGAGGAGCCACCCGTGGAGTTCGACGTCACCATCGAGATCCCGAAGGGGTCGCGGAACAAGTACGAGGTGGACCACGAGACCGGTCGGATCCGCCTGGACCGTCGACTCTTCACCTCGACCAGCTACCCGGCCGACTACGGCTTCGTCGAGAACACCCTCGGCGAGGACGGCGACCCGCTGGACGCGCTGGTCATCCTGGACGAGCCGACCTTCCCCGGCTGCCTGATCAAGTGCCGCGCCATCGGCATGTTCCGGATGACGGACGAGGCCGGCGGCGACGACAAGCTGCTGTGCGTGCCGGCCTCCGACCCGCGCGTCGAGCACCTGCGCGACATCCACCACGTGTCGGAGTTCGACCGCCTGGAGATCCAGCACTTCTTCGAGGTCTACAAGGACCTGGAGCCCGGCAAGTCGGTCGAGGGCGCCGACTGGGTCGGCCGCGCCGAGGCCGAGGCCGAGATCGAGGCCTCCTACAAGCGCCTGGAGGCGCAGGGCGGCGCTCACTGACGCCACCCGGCACACGCTCCGGCGCGGGCGGGACACCCTGGGTGTCCCGCCCGCGTCGCGTGTCGCCCCATGTCCGTGCCCATACTGGGCAGAAGCGCCGGACAGGGGCTGGTACGAGAGGGAGCGAGGTCGACGAGTGGTGGCGGAGTCCGAGGGTCCGGAAGACCGGAAACCTCAGTCCGACGAGGCGCACAGCGCCTTCAGCCATCCCGCAGGGCTGGATCAGCCGGAGGCGCCCGAAGAGGACCACCCCAGTTCGGAGTTCGCCGTTCCGCGGGGGCTCGTCCCGGAGCCGCCCCCCGAGCCCGAGGGCTCGGCCTTCGCGCCGCCGTCCACGTACAGCGCCAAGAACTCGCCCCCCGCCTTCACCCCCGCGCACGGCATCCCCGTCGTCCGGGTGACCAAGGGCGCTCCCTGGCAGGACCGGATGCGGGCCATGCTGCGGATGCCCGTGGGCGAGCGGCCGGTCCCGGAGACCGCGCACCGGCAGGACGAGGCCGGGCCCGCCGTGCCGCGCGTGCTCGACCTGACGCTGCGTATCGGCGAGCTGCTGCTCGCGGGCGGCGAGGGCGCCGAGGACGTCGAGGCGGCCATGTTCGCCATCTCGCGCTCGTACGGGCTGGACCGCTGCGAGCCGACCGTCACCTTCACCCTGCTGTCGATCACCTATCAGCCGTCCCTGGTGGACGACCCGGTGACGGCCAACCGCACCGTCCGCCGGCGCGGCACCGACTACAACCGGCTCGCCGCGGTGTACCGGCTGGTCCACGACATCAGCGCGGAGGAGTCCGAGGTCACGCTGGAGGAGGCGTACCGGCGGCTCGCGGAGATCCGGCGCAACCGCCACCCCTTCCCCGGCTGGGCGCTGACGCTGGCCGGGGGCCTGCTCGCGGGCGCGGCCTCGGTGCTGGTCGGCGGTGACCTGGTGGTGTTCCTGGCCGCGGCGGTGAGCGCCATGCTCGGCGACCGGCTGGCCTGGCTGGCCGCCGGGCGCGGGCTGCCGGAGTTCTACCAGTTCGTGGCCGCCGCGATGCCCCCGGCCGCGGTCGGGGTGGCGCTCTCGCTGTCCCCGCTGGAGGTGCGGGCGTCGGCGGTGATCACCGGTGGCCTGTTCGCGCTGATCCCGGGACGGGCGCTGGTGGCCGGCGTCCAGGACGGGCTCACCGGCTTCTACATCACGGCGGCGGCCCGGCTGCTGGAGGTGGGCTATCTCGTCGTCGGCATCGTCGTCGGTGTGCTGGGCGTGCTCTACCTCGGCTTCGCGCTCGACGCCGGTCTCCAGCCCGAGACCGCGATCCACAGCGTGCAGCGGGCGGTGGTGCAGACCCTCGCCGCGATGACCCTGTCGCTGTGCTTCGCCGTGATGCTCCAGCAGGAACGCTCGACGGTGTGGCTGGTCACGCTGAACGGCGGGGTCGCCTGGGTCGTGTACGGGGCGCTGGCGGACACCGCGGGGGTGTCGCCGGTGGCGGCGACGGCCGCCGCGGCGGGTCTGGTGGGCATCTTCGGGCAGATGCTGGCCCGCTACCGCTTCGCCTCCGCGCTGCCGTACGTCACGGCCGCGATCGGCCCGCTGCTGCCCGGTAGCGCGACGTACTTCGGGCTGCTGTCCATCGCCCGGGGCGACCTCAACCCGGGGCTGGCCTCGCTCAGCAAGGCGGCGGCACTGGCGCTGGCCATCGCGATCGGGGTGAACCTGGGCGCGGAGACGACCCGGCTCTTCCTGCGGGTCCCGGGCGTCGCGGGCGTGCCGGGCGAGCAGCAGCCGGGCGGCCGGCGCGCGGCCAAGCGGACCCGCGGCTTCTGACGCCGGACGGGGGCGCCGCGGGCTCGCGGGGTCCCCGCCGGGAACGCCGAAGCGCCCCCGGCGGCGGGCCGGGAGCGCTTCTGGCGGTGCGTGGCGGGGCGTTCAGCGCTTGGCGTGACGGCCGCGCGAGGACGGCGGATTGGTGTCGGGGCCCTCGCCCGCGGCGGCCGCCTTCTTGCTCTTGGAGCGGGCCCGCAGGAACTCGACGGCGATCGGGACGACCGAGATCAGGACGATCAGGATCAGGATCGCCTCGATGTTCTGATGGACGAACTCCACCTTGCCCAGCGCGGCGCCGAGCAGGGTGACACCGGCGCCCCAGAGCACCCCGCCGATGACGTTGAACGTGACGAAGGAGCGGTAGTTCATCCGGCTCACACCGGCGATGATCGGCGTGAACGTGCGCACGATCGGCACGAAGCGTGCCAGGACCAGGGACTTCGGGCCGTACTTCTCGAAGAACTCGTGGGCCTTCTCGACGTTCTCCTGCTTGAACAGCCTGGAGTCGGGGCGCTTGAAGAGCGCGGGGCCCACCTTGCGGCCGAAGAGGTAGCCGACCTGGTCACCGATGACCGCGGCGAGCACGATCAGCATGCACACCAGCCAGAGCGGCATGTCGATCTTGCCCGTGGTCACCAGCAGACCGGTGGTGAACAGCAGCGAGTCACCGGGGAGGAAGAAACCGATGAGCAGGCCGGATTCGGCGAAGACGATGACCAGGACGCCGATCAGCCCGAATGTGGTGATCAGATAGTCCGGGTCGAGCCAGCTAGGCCCGAGCGCAAGGGTGTTCACGAGGTCCGGACTCCTGTGTGTGATGTGGGTCGGTCGGCAAAGTCGGCCGCCCCAAAGTATCAACGCACAAGAAGGGTCCCGCGTTCCACCGGTGCCTCGCGGATGCGCCCGGGGCGACGGGCCGGGAAGCTGGATCCATGGGTATCGAGGACTACGGCGGCGGGCAGGGCCCGGGCAGCGACGTACTGGTCGTCACGACGAACGACGTCCCGGGTCACCGGGTGGATCAGGTGATCGGTGAGGTCTTCGGCCTGACCGTCCGCTCACGGCATCTGGGCAGCCAGATCGGCGCGGGGCTGAAATCGATGGTCGGCGGTGAGCTGAAGGGCCTGACCAAGACTCTGGTCGAGACCCGCAACCAGGCCATGGAGCGCCTGGTGGAGCAGGCGCGCAGCCGGGGCGCCAACGCGGTGCTGGCGTTCCGTTTCGACGTGACCGAGGCGGCGGACGTGGGCACCGAGGTGTGCGCCTACGGCACCGCGGTGGTGATCACCCGGGTGTGACCCGGCGGCGCGGGCCGGCCCCGACGGGTGCGACCCGGCGGTGCGAGGCCCGCGTCGACGCCTCGCGTTGCGGGGGGTACGAGCCCGTACGAGCCTGAGATGTATGGCACTTCACCAAGGCGCAGCGGACCCGGGCGAGAGCACCCAGGAGCGGGCCAGGCTCTCCCTCAACCCCTTCTTCGGCGAGGCCGACCCCGTGGCCGGCATGTCGTCCGCGCCACCCACGCACCGCCTTCCGGACGGCCCCCTCGCGCCGCACACCGCCTACCAGCTGGTCCACGACGAGCTGATGCTCGACGGGAACTCCCGGCTGAACCTGGCCACCTTCGTGACCACCTGGATGGAGCCCCAGGCGGGCGTCCTGATGGGCGAGTGCCGCGACAAGAACATGATCGACAAGGACGAGTACCCGCGCACCGCCGAACTGGAGCGCCGGTGCGTGTCCATGCTCGCCGACCTGTGGCACGCGCCCGACCCGTCGACGGCGGTGGGCTGCTCGACGACCGGGTCCAGCGAGGCGTGCATGCTCGCCGGGATGGCGCTGAAGCGGCGCTGGGCGCAGCGGAACGCGGACCGCTATCCGGGCTCCGCCCGGCCCAATCTGATCATGGGCGTCAACGTGCAGGTCTGCTGGGAGAAGTTCTGCAACTTCTGGGAGGTGGAGGCGCGGCTGGTGCCCATGGAGGGCGAGCGCTTCCATCTCGACGCGCAGGCCGCGGCCGACCTCTGCGACGAGAACACCATCGGTGTCGTCGCCGTGCTCGGGTCCACCTTCGACGGCTCGTACGAGCCGGTGGCGGACGTGTGCGCGGCGCTGGACGCGCTCCAGGAGCGCACCGGGCTCGACATCCCGGTCCATGTGGACGGCGCGTCCGGGGCGATGGTGGCCCCGTTCCTCGACGAGGACCTGGTGTGGGACTTCCGGCTGCCGCGGGTGTCCTCGATCAACACCTCGGGCCACAAGTACGGCCTGGTGTACCCCGGTGTCGGCTGGGCGCTGTGGCGCTCCCCCGCCGAGCTGCCCGAGGAGCTGGTGTTCCGGGTGAACTACCTGGGCGGCGACATGCCGACGTTCGCCCTCAACTTCTCCCGGCCGGGCGCGCAGGTGGTCGCCCAGTACTACACGTTCCTCAGGCTGGGGCGCGAGGGCTACCGGGCCGTGCAGCAGGCCGCCCGGGACATCGCGACCGGGCTGGCGCGGCGGATCGGCGAGCTGGAGGACTTCCGGCTGCTCACCCACGGCGACGAGCTGCCGGTGTTCGCCGTCACGACCGCGGACGACGTCACCCGCTTCGACGTGTTCGACGTGTCGCGCCGGCTGCGCGAACGGGGCTGGCTGGTGCCCGCGTACACCTTCCCGGCGAACCGGGAGGACCTGTCGGTGCTGCGGGTGGTGTGCCGCAACGGCTTCTCCGCGGATCTGGCGGAGCTGCTGATGGAGGACCTGCGGCAGCTGCTGCCCGAACTGCGCGACCAGCCGCATCCGCTGAGCAGGGACACGGCGGTGGCCACGGCCTTCCACCACTGAGCACGGGCGCCGGCGGCCGCCACGGGCCCGCCGGCGCCGGGCTCAGCCCTCGTCGCCGGCGTGCCGCTCGCCCGTCGCGTACGGGTTCTCCTCGCCCTCGGCGAGGACGCCGACGAAGGGATCGCCCTCGCCCGCGAAGGTGTAGGCGCCGGCCTCGACACGGGCGATGAGCCCGCGGGTCCACTCGGCGCCGAAGTCGGCCGAGGCGACCCACAGGTTCATGATCTCGCCGATGTGGCCGAGGACCTCGGGGCCCTCCTCCGGGGTGTAGTAGCCGGTCACCGACGCCCGCCACTCCTCGATGCCGCGCACCCGCTCGGCCAGCAGGGCGACGGCCTCCTCGCGCGGGAGGTCGACGATGAAGCCGATGGCCGCCGACAGCACGTCCGTCTTCGCGTCGTACGCGGTCAGGGACGCCCGCAGCAGGGCGAAGTACTCCTCGGTGCCCCGGTCGGTGATCTCGTACTCGGTGCGCGGCGGGCCGCCCGCGGTGGAGGGGGCGATCTCATGGGCGTGCAGCAGTCCCTGCTTCGCCATCTGCTTGAGCGCGTGGTAGATCGAGCCCGGTTTGGCGTTGGACCACTCGTGGGCGCCCCAGTACTCCAGGTCGTTGCGGACCTGGTAGCCGTGGGCCCGGCCGTGCTGGCGCACGGCGCCGAGGACCAGAAGCCGGATCGCCGACATCGCGATTCCTTTCTATTCAACTTTGACTAGAGTAGTGGGATGACCGAGAAGACCATCCCGCTCCTCCCTTGCCGGTCCATCCAGCCGGTCGTCGATTTCTACACCGCCCTGGGCTTCGAGACGACCTACCTCCAGAAGAGCCCCTACCCGTACGCGGCCGTCCGGCGGGGCCCCGTCGAGCTCCAGTTCTTCGGGATGAAGGACTACGATCCGGCCGGCTCCTACTCGGGCGTCTACATCGTCACCGACGACGTGGACGCCCTCTACGAGACCTTCCGCGGCGGCCTGAAGGAGGCGTACGGGCGGATCCCCCGGCGCGGGCTGCCGCGCATCGGCCCGCTGAAGGACATGTCGTACGGGATGCGCCAGTTCCTGATGTCGGACCCGGGCGGGAACTCGGTCCGGGTCGGCCAGGAGATCGCCGCGGACAAGAGCCTCGCGCCCGTCCCCCGGGAGACGTTCGAGAAGGCGCTGCACCTCGCCGACCTCTTCGCGGACTCCAAGGAGGACCTGCCGGGCGCCGCCCGGATCGTCGACCGGGCGCTCGGCCGCGAGGACACCCGGCCGACGCCCGTGCAACTGCTGCGGCTGCTGGTGCTGCGGAGCGACATCGCCGGGCGCCTCGGCGACGACGCGCTGGCCGCGGCCACCCTGGCGCGGGCGGCGGCGGTCGAACTGGGCCCGGCCGAACGGCAGTCGGCGGCGGACGCGCTGGCGCGGCTGCGCGAGCTGGAGGGCTGAGGGGGCGGGTCCGCCGGGGCCGGCCCGCACCGCGGACGCGCCCGGGCCCCGCGCCCGGGCCCGTCCGGCTGACCGGTCGGTGCGGTGGCAGCCCGGGGCCCGGGGATCGGCGCAGGCGGGGAGCCCGGGGAATCGGCGGGAGGCGGGAGCCCCGGCCCCGGGGCTCAGTCGGCGGCGTGCTCCAGGGCGATCAGGTCGAACGCGCCCTTGCCGTCGAGCGACTCCCGGATGATGTCCGCGTGGCCCGCGTGCCGGCCGATCTCCTCCACCAGGTGCAGCATCAGCCAGCGCATCGAGACCTCCGCATCCTTCGGGAACCAGGGCGCCGGGGGCAGCGGGAAGGTGTCGTCCAGGCTGGGCACCGAGCGGACGAACTCCTCGGTCTCCCGGGCGACGGAGTCCCAGAACGCCAGCACACCGGGGATGGTCTCGCCGTCCACGAGGCGGAAGCTGTCGCCCCAGGTGTCCTCGGTCCGCTGCTTCTCGTTCGGCTTCCGCTGCGCCATCCGCAGCCAGTTCAGCTCGGTCTCGGCGACATGCTTGAGCAGACCGGAGAGGGAGAGCTCGCTGGCGCTGGGGCGGCTCGCGGCCTGCTCCTCGGTCAGTCCGAGCACCGATCGCCGGACGGCACCGCGCTGCGCCTCGACGAAGGAGATCAGCGCGCCGCGCTCGTCACCGTGTGCCTCCGCGGGAACGTGAGTGACCATGGTGTCCGCCTTCCGGTCCGGGGAAGGACCTCTCCTTCCCACACCCCACACGCTACGGACCCTTGAGGACAACTTCTGTCCTCAAGGCTCCGCGCGCGCCGGACGTGTCGGGGGCGCCGGGGCGCCTGCGGAGAGGGCGGATCCCGGTCCGGGCATGCGGAAGGCCCGCGGAGCCGGAAGGTCCGCGGGCCCGGAGGATCCTCTGGGCTCAGAAGGGGAAGCGCGAGCGGCCGTGCTGCACCGAGATCCACTTCTGGGTGGTGAAGGCGTCCAGCATGGAGTCGCCGTTCAGCCGGCCCACCCCGGAGTGCTTCTCGCCGCCGAAGGGGACGATCGGCTCGTCGTGGACCGTGCCGTCGTTGATGTGGATCATGCCGGTGTGGACGCGCTTGGCGAGGCGGACGCCGCGCTCGACGTCCGCCGTGTGCACGGCGCCGCTGAGGCCGTAGGGGCTGTCGTTGGCGATCCGCACGGCCTCGTCCTCGCCGTCGAACGGGATGAGCAGGGCCACCGGGCCGAAGATCTCCTGGGTGAGCACGGGCGAGCCGGCCGGGATGCCGGTGAGCACCGACGGCGCCACCAGGTTGCCCTCGGTCGCGCCGTGCACCAGCGCGGTCGCGCCGGACCGGACCGTCTGCTCGACCAGCGAGGAGACCGCCTCGGCCTGGGAGGAGTTGATCAGCGGGCCGATGTGGGTGGCCGGGTCGGCCGGGTCGCCGACGTTCAGCGTCCGCACCTTGGCGACGAACTTCTCGGTGAACTCCGCCTCCACCGAGCGGTCCACCAGGATG
Organism: Streptomyces zhihengii; assembly: GCF_016919245.1. Classification (NCBI taxonomy): domain Bacteria; kingdom Bacillati; phylum Actinomycetota; class Actinomycetes; order Kitasatosporales; family Streptomycetaceae; genus Streptomyces; species Streptomyces zhihengii. The sequence continues at coordinate 3,787,455 of NZ_JAFEJA010000001.1, forward strand.
CGGTTGGCGGCCATGCAGACCTGGCCCTGGTGCACGAAGCGGCTGAAGACGGCCGCGTCGACGGCGTAGTCGACATCCGCGTCGTCCAGCACGATCAGGGCGCTGTTGCCGCCGAGTTCGAGGATGGCGTGCTTGAAGTTGGCCGCGCACACGGTCGCGACGTGGCGGCCCACCTTGTCGGAGCCGGTGAAGGAGATCGCCTTCGGGACCGGGTGCTCCAGGAGGGCGTCGCCGATCTCGGCGATGTCGGTGATGACGACGTTCAGCAGACCGGGCGGCAGGCCCGCGTCCTCGAAGACCTTGGCGACCAGGGAGCCGCCGCAGACGGGCGTGTTCTGGTGCGGCTTCAGCACCACCGCGTTGCCGAGCGCGAGCGCCGGGGCGACGGACTTGATCGACAGCAGGAAGGGGAAGTTGAACGGGCTGATGACGCCGACCACGCCCACCGGGACCCGGTAGACCCGGTTCTCCTTGCCGTCGACGGGCGACGGCAGGATGCGTCCCTCGGGGCGCAGCGCGAGCTGGATCGCCTCGCGGAGGAACTCCTTGGCCAGGTGCAGCTCGAACGCGGCCTTCAGACGGGTGCCGCCGAGCTCCGCGACGATCGTCTCGGCGATCTCCTGCTCGCGGTCCTCGATGATGCGCAGCGCCTTCTCGAACACCAGCCGGCGGGCGTACGGGTTGGTCCCGGCCCACTGCTCCTGGGCCCGCTCCGCGGCACGGTACGCCTGGTCGACCTCGGCCGCCGTGGCGACGGTGATGGACGCGAGCTTCTCCCCGTCGTACGGGTTGAAGTCGATGATGTCCCAGGAGCCGCTGCCCGGCTTCCACTCGCCGTCTATGTACTGAAGTGCCAGTTCGGTGAAGAAGGACATGCGATCACTGCTCCATGGGCGAATGCGGCGGTGGCCGGCGCGGGCACAGCGTGCTGACGCGTATCTGATGTGGCGTCATCGTACTGACGTTTCAGTCGAGTTGAAGGAGTCAGATGAGCTGGAGGAGCCCTCGCAGGACGTCCCGGGTCTCGGCCGGGTCGGGGCTGTCCTCGCACAGCCGCCCCATCACCCTCTCGTACAGGGCCACCTCCTCGCGCTTGTCGAGGTAGAGGGCGCTGGTGAGCTGCTCCAGGTAGACGATGTCCGAGAGGTCGGACTCGGGGAAGCGCAGCATCGTGAAGGCGCCGCTCTCGCCCGCGTGACCGCCGAAGCTGAACGGCATCACCTGGAGGGTGATGTTCGGGTGCTCGGAGACCTCGATGAGGTGCCGGAGCTGGTCCTGCATCACGGACCGGTCGCCGTAGGGCCTGCGCAGGGCGGCCTCGTCGAGGACGACATGGAGCTGCGGGGCGTTCTCGGAGACCAGGGCCTTCTGGCGTTCGAGGCGCAGCGCGACCCGCTTGTCGATCTCGGCGGCCGGCGCGTCGGGCATGCCGCGGAGGACCACGGCGTGGGCGTAGGACTCGGTCTGGAGCAGCCCGTGGACGAACTGCACCTCGTAGATGCGGATCAGCGAGGCGGCGCCTTCGAGGCCGATGTACGTCTGGAACCAGCCGGGCAGCACATCGCCGAAGCTGTGCCACCAGCCGGCGACGTTCGCCTCCTTGGCGAGGCCGAGCAGCGAGCCGCGCTCGGCGTCGTCGGCCACTCCGTAGAGGGTGAGGAGGTCCTCGACATCACGCGCCTTGAAGCTCACCCGGCCCAACTCCATACGACTGATCTTGGATTCGGAGGCGCGGATCGAGTACCCGGCCGCCTCGCGGGTGATACCGCGGGACTCGCGCAGTCTTCTGAGCTGGGAGCCCAGCAGGATGCGCCGTACCACCGAGCCTCCGCCCGGACCGTCCGGGCGGGGGTAACCCCACGACCCGGCTGACTCAGCCGTCTCTCCTGCCGCCACGACCCGACCCTCCCCATCTCTCTGCGCCCTGCAGGCGTGCACCGATCGTCTCCGAGGTCCCCCCGAACCCCAAGAGCGGGATTCTGCCACCAAACGCTTCACCCCGTACTCGTCCGATTACAGAAACGAGCGACTCTTGGCCAGAAGTTGAACACGGCACTAAAGAGAATCGCGGAAGAAATGAGCAAGAAACGGCACGGGCATGGACAGGTCAGGCGCGTGCACGTGCATCTGCCCTTGCATCTGCCGGGGGCATTGGGAAGCATGGGCCCCGCGCACCTGCGTGCTCGTTCGTGTTGTAGCTTCACAGCCGCGATTCCCGGGAGTGCCTCGCATGGGGACGAATGGATCGACCATGCTCGAGCCGTTAAGGCAGGGCCTTCCGCCGATCGATCCCGCCGGCGTCTCCAGCTCCGCCTCCTGCGCCCTGCCCGCCCGCTTCGAAGCGGTGCGCGGCGCACGGCAGTTCACCCGGAGCACGCTCGGCCAGTGGGAACTCGGCCACCGCTTCGACGACGTCTCCCTCGTGGTCTCCGAACTCGTCACCAACGCGCTGCGCCACGCGCTGCCCGACGAGACGTCCGCCGCGGTGCACACGGCCGCGTACGAACCGCCGGTGCGGCTGCATCTGATGCGGTGGAAGAGCCGGCTGGTGTGCGCGGTGCGCGACCCCAGCCACGACGGGCCCGCCGAGCGCGAGTCCGAGGAGGACTTCGCGGCCGAGTCCGGACGCGGTCTGTTCCTCGTCGACTCCTTCAGCGACGGCTGGGGCTGGCACCCGCTCGCCGGCTCGCTGCGCGGCAAGGTGGTCTGGGCTCTGTTCCGGCTGGGCTGACCCGCCCGGCCGGCTCACGGTTCAGGTACAGGGGCGGGCTCACGGTCCAGTCACAGGGGCCCGGCTCATCGCTCGGGAGCAAGAGAAAGGGCCGCGCCGAACGGGGCGCGGCCTCGGTCGCTCACGCGACCAGATGGTCGAACTCCCCGTCTTTCACGCCCAGAAGCAACGCTTCTATCTCCGCCGGCGTGTACACAAGTGCGGGGCCTTCGGGATGCCGTGAGTTGCGCATGGCCACATCACCACCGGGAAGCTTGGCGAACTCCACGCAGGAGCCCTGGGAGTTGCTGTGCCGGCTCTTCTGCCAGACAACTCCCTGAAGCTCCGTGGCCGTCATGCCGTTGTACACGTGGTGCACAAGTCGCTCCCGGGGTGCAAGGTGCAGGTGTCAACTGTCCCGGATCATAGCTGTGTTCATATGCCGATGCATGAGCGGATGCACTGGCAGATGCACGTGCACGCGGGGTGTTCCCGCGATTACAGACCCATGGTGAACCGTTTCCGCCCACCGCAGCGTACGGCCCCGCAACTGACCGTCCGTTCAGCGCGCCCCGTTGACGCCCCGGGGTCCCTGGTAGCTTGACGCCGTCGTGCCATCGATCAGGGGGACAGAAACGTGCTCAAGCCCGTACGCGTCGCGGCCGCTGCCGCCGGACTCGTCGTCGCACTCGCGCTGACCGGATGCGGCAGCGGCGACGACGGCGGCGACCAGGGCAAGGCGTCGGCCTCGCCCACCGAGTCCGCCGGGCAGGGGGGCGACGAGGCGCAGAAGCCGCGCGACATCGAGGGCACCTGGGCCGGGGTCACCGACGCCAAGCCGGTGGTCCTGTCCGTCAAGGACGGCAAGGCGGCGCTGCTCGCCGACGGCCACGCCTGCACCGGCGCGGTCGAGGACCACGGCGGCCAGATGCTCTCCCTCAAGTGCGCGGACGGGAACACCGACCGCACCATGGGCGCGATCGAGTCCAACGACGGCACGACCCTGGTCGTCTCCTGGGACGCCGGCAAGAAGGACACCCTCAAGAAGAGCGACGGGGCGTCGCTGCCGGAGGGACTGCCGACGGCGCTGCCGACCTCCTGACACACCGGGCGCCCGCGGCGACGCCGCGAGGCACCGCCCGCCGAAGGGCCGCGGCCTCCCCGGGAGGCCGCGGCCCTTCGCCGTCGCGCGTGTGGTCGGACCATTATGGGTGTGTGACATAGTTCTGCCCGTTCCGGGCACACCGCCGAGCGCCGCCCACCCACCGAGCCGGGAGTTACGGATGGCCGCCGAATGGCACCCCGTGCGGCAGTCCCGCACGCACGAACTGGTCCTGGAGACCATCGAGGAGCGGGTGCTCTCCGGTGAGCTCAAGGCCGGCGACCGCCTCCCGCCCGAGCGGGAGCTCGCCCCCGTCCTCGGTGTCAGCCGTTCCGCGCTGCGCGAGGCCCTGCGGGTGCTGGAGACCATCGGCGTGCTCACCGCGCAGGCGGGCCGGGGCCCGGACTCCGGGGCCCGGATGGTCCGCAACCCGGACGACGCGCTCGGCAGACTGCTGCGGCTGCACTTCGCCCTCGGCAGCTACACCCTCCAGGACATGCTGGAGGCCCGCGTCGTCCTGGAACGCTCCAGCTTCGAGGCGGCCGCCGGCAACGCGTCCGAGGAGCAACTGGAGGAACTCGGGGCGCTGGTGACGGCCATGGAGCACCCGGGGATCGGCGTCGAGCGGTTCAACGACCTGGACACCCGCTTCCATGTGCTGGTCGCCCGGGCCTCCGGCAACCAGCTCACCTCCACGCTCACCTCCGCCGTGCGGGAGTCCGTGCGGCCGCTGATCCTGCGCGCCCTGGAGGCGGCGGAGGACTGGCCCGCCGCCGCGTCGGCGCTCGCCGCCGAGCACGCGGAGCTGCTGCGCCTGGTGCGGGCCGGCGAGGGCGCCGGGGCCGCGGCGCTCGCGGAGCGCCACATCCGCGGCTTCCACGGCGGACTGGTGGCCGACCCGCCGTCCGGGGACTGAGACCTCACGGAGCCCCGCGGCCCCGCACCCTGCGTCCGGGGCCGGCCTCCCGGGCGGCTCGGCGCGAGAAAGGTCCGACCACACGGCGGCAGGTCCTTGCGGTTCGGTGGTCCGTCGCTAATATGGTCGGACCAAACTTTCCCGTGGAGACCCGCCATGCGTATCGGACTCTTCGCCACCTGTCTCGGGGACACCCTGTTCCCCGACGCGGTGCGGGCGACCGCTCTCCTCCTGGCCCGGCTCGGCCACGAGGTGGTGTTCCCGCCGGAGCAGACCTGCTGCGGCCAGATGCACGTCAACACCGGCTACCAGCGCGAACCGGTGCCCCTGGTGCGCAACTTCGCCGACACCTTCGGCGACGCCTCCGTCGACGCGGTGGTCATGCCCTCGGGATCCTGCGCGGGCTCCGTGCGCCACCAGCACGAGATCGTCGCCGAGCGCTACGGCGACCCGGCGCTGCGCACCGCGGTCGCCGGGGTCAAGGCGAAGACGTACGAGCTCTCCGAGCTGCTGGTGGACGTCCTCGGGGTGACGGACGTCGGCGCGTACTTCCCGCACCGGGTCACCTACCACCCCACCTGCCACTCGCTGCGGATGCTGCGGGTCGGCGACAAGCCGCTGCGGCTGCTGCGGGCCGTCGAGGGCATCGACCTGGTGGAGCTGGAACAGGCCGACTCCTGCTGCGGTTTCGGCGGGACCTTCGCGCTCAAGAACGCCGACACCTCGGCCGCGATGCTGCGGGACAAGATGCGCCACGTCACCGCCACCGGCGCCGATGTGTGCACGGCGGGCGACTCCTCCTGTCTGATGCACATCGGCGGCGGGCTCTCCCGCATCGGGGCGGGCACCCGCACGCTCCACCTCGCCCAGGTCCTCGCCGCCACGCGCACCGCGCCGTACGCCCTGACGGAGGCCGTCCGATGAGCCGCCCGGAGTCCCGGGGAACCGGGAGCACCTTCCTCGGCATGCCCGCCCGCCCGCCGCGCGTCCCGTACGGCGACGGCAACCTCCGCGGCGAGGAGGCGTTCCCCCGTGCCGCCGCCGGCGAGCTGCGCAACGAGCAGCTGCGCCGCAACCTCGGCCGCGCCACCGGCACGATCCGCGGCAAGCGGCTCGCCGTGACGGGCGAGCTGCCGGACTGGGAGGAACTGCGCGACGCCGGCGCCGCGCTCAAGACCGACGCCCTGAACCGGCTGCCCGAGCTGCTGGAGGAACTGGAGCGCAAGGTCACCGAACGCGGCGGCACCGTGCACTGGGCCCGTGACGGCGCGGAGGCGAACGCGATCGTCACCCGCCTGGTGAAGGCGGCCGGCAGCGACGAGGTCATCAAGGTCAAGTCCATGGCCACCCAGGAGATCGGGCTCAACGAGCACCTGGAGGACGCGGGCATCACCCCGTGGGAGACGGACCTCGCCGAGCTGATCGTGCAGCTCGGCCACGACCGGCCCTCGCACATCCTGGTGCCGGCGATCCACCGCAACCGCGACGAGATCCGCGAGATCTTCCTGAAGGAGATCCCGGGCGTCGACCCGTCGCTCGACTCGGTCCCCGCGCATCTGGCCGCCGCCGCGCGCGCCTACCTGCGCGAGAAGTTCATGACCACCCGCGTCGCCGTCTCGGGGGCCAACTTCGGCATCGCCGAGACCGGCACCCTGGGCGTCGTCGAGTCCGAGGGCAACGGCCGGATGTGCCTGACCCTGCCCGAGACCCTCATCACGGTGATGGGCATCGAGAAGGTGCTGCCGCGCCACCAGGACCTGGAGGTCTTCCTCCAGCTGCTGCCCCGCTCCTCCACCGGGGAGCGGATGAACCCGTACACCTCCCTGTGGACGGGCGTCACCGAGGGGGACGGCCCCCAGGACTTCCACCTGGTCCTCCTCGACAACGGGCGGACGGCGGCGCTCGCCGACGCGGTGGGCCGCCAGGCGCTCAACTGCATCCGCTGCTCGGCCTGTCTCAACGTCTGCCCGGTGTACGAGCGGGTCGGCGGCCACGCCTACGGGTCCACGTACCCCGGCCCCATCGGCGCGGTGCTCACGCCCCAGCTCGCCGGGATGCACGCCGCCGACGACGATCCCAACAGCTCGCTGCCGTACGCCTCGACGCTGTGCGGCGCCTGCTACGACGCCTGCCCGGTGAAGATCGACATCCCCTCGCTGCTGGTCGAGCTGCGGCACCAGAAGACCGAGGAGTCGGGCCGCTCCGCGGAACGGCTCGCGATGCGGGCCGCCGCCGCCGTCATGGGACGCCCCCGGCTCTGGACGGCCGCGCAGCGCACCGCGCGGCTGGGCCGCGCCCTCGCGGGACGGGACGGCACCATCGGCCGCCTCCCCGCGCCCTTCTCCGGCTGGAGCGACACCCGGGACACCCCCGCGCCCCCGAAGCACACCTTCCGCGACTGGTTCGCCTCCGACGAGGGCGCGGCGGCCCTGCGCGACGCGGCCCGCGAGGGCGAACGGCGGCGTGCGGAGCGGCGGACGAGCGGCGACGACCAGGAGGACCAGTGACCAGCGGCACCACCGGCGGCAGCGGCGCGCGCGACACCGTGCTCGGCCGCGTCCGCGACGCGCTCGCACTCGCCCCGCCCCGGGAGACCGCGGTGCCCCGGGCGTACCGGACCGGGCGGCGGCTGCCCGACGACGAGCGTCTGGCCCTCTTCACGGACCGGCTCACCGACTACCGGGCCACCGTCCTGACCTGCACGGCCGACGGCACGGCGGCCGCCGTGGCCCGGGCGCTCGCCGACCGCGGGGCGCGCCGGATCGGGGTGCCGGCCGGGCTCGACCGGAGCTGGCTCGCCGACTGGGACGGGGAGGTGCGCGAGGACTCCTCCGACGTGCCGCCCCGGGACCTCGAATCGCTCGACGGGGTGGTCACCGCGTCGGCCGCCGGCTGCGCCGAGACCGGGACCGTCTTCCTGGACGCCTCGCCCGACCAGGGCCGGCGGGCCCTGTCGCTCGTACCGGACCTGCACGTGTGCGTGGTGGACCTGTCGGCGGTGGAGGCCGGGGTGCCGGAGGCCCTCGCCCGCGTCGTCCCCGGCCGGCCGACGACGCTGATCAGCGGCCCCTCCGCGACGTCCGACATCGAACTGGAGCGGGTGGAGGGCGTCCACGGGCCCCGCACGCTGGTCGTCGTCGTCCGCACCGACATGTGACGGCGGGGCGTGGCCGCCCGCCGGTTCAGCCGAGGCCGGGGCGTGGCCGCCCGCCGGTTCAGCCGAGGCCGGACCGTGCCCGGCCCGTCGGCTCGGCCGACGTCGGGCCGGTCCCCCGGCCGGCTCAGCCGACGGCGGGGCGTGGCCGCCCGGCGGTTCAGCCCTCGCGGCCCCGCAGCCGGGGCCGGGGCGGCCCCGCGGGGCGGGCGCGGTCCGCGGCCGACGTGCCGTCGCGCCAGCCCTCCGCGTCCGTCGCGCCGCGCACCCGGGTCGTGGTCGTCCGCGGGAACATCCGGTCGGTGCGGTCGGTCACGGCCAGCTCGCGGGTGGCCAGCACCGGCAGCAGCTCGCCGGTCACCATCTCCTCGGCCACCGCGGCGAGATGGTCGCCGAGACGGGCCGCGTAGGCCGTCCAGAACGACTGGCGGAAGGTCTTGGTGCGCTTGCGGCCGCCCGCGCGCTGGGCCGACTCGGCCACCGTCATCGCCGTCGCGCCCTGCACCAGGAGCGAGGTGTACAGCAGCTCGACGGCTTCGAGGTCCCCCTCGAAGCCGACCACCGTGGAGAAGCCGAACGCGCTGTTCCACACGGCCTTGCAGCGGTTGGCGCCGGCCACCGCGTCGAGGAGGACCGCCTTCGCCGTCTCGTAGGGGGCGTCCACGCCGATACGGCAGGCGGACGGCGCCCGGGCGGAGGGCGCGCCGTGGGCCAGCACGGCCTCGTCGATGCTGTGCCGGGCCATCAGCTCCTGCGCCTTCGCCGTCAGCGCCTCGGCCTCCTGCGGGTAGCCCGTCGCCTCCGCCTTGGCGAGCAGGGCCCGCACCCGGGTCAGCATCCGGGGCTCGTGGGCGGCCGCGGGCGCGCCGAGCGGGGCGCCGCCGGGCGGCGGGGCGACCGGTTCGACGCGCGGCAGCCGGGCCAGCAGCCGGTACAGCTCCAGCACCGCGGTGGCGCGGGTGAAACGGTCCGCCCGGTAGGGCTCCCGGCCCTCCAGGCCGGCGAGCTGGGCCCGCCAGCGCGGCGGGAGCCGGTCGCCGTAGGACACGGACTCGGCGAGGGCCAGCCCGGCGAAGAGACGGCCGTGCGCCTCGTCCAGATCGCGCCGGACCAGCCGGGCGACGTCCTCCGGCTGCCAGCCGCGCTCCCAGGCCCCGCGCAGCAGCAGCTCACCGCGCCGGTCCAGTTCCGCGTCGGCCGCGGGGTCGGCGGCGAGCAGGGACGCCGCCGTGTCCAGGGCGTCGTCGCCCTCCGCGTACAGCGCCGCGGCCAGCGCCTTCTCGACCGTGCTCACACAGGCGATGGTGTCACGGGGGGTCCGGGGGTAGGGCAGGCACTACCCCCGGGACGCCCCTTCGTGGCCGTGACCGGCACGCGTCCGGACGGAAGCCTTGGGGGCATGAACCCACCCGCCGTACGGCTCACCGATCTCCGCCGCGTCCACCGCGGCGTCACCGCGCTCGACGGCGTCCGCCTCGACTTCGCCCGCGGGACCTTCACCGCCGTGATGGGGCCGTCCGGATCCGGCAAGTCCACGCTGCTGAACTGCGCGGCGGGCATCGACCGCCCCACCTCCGGACAGGTCGAGATCGACGGCACCGCCCTCGGCGGCCTGAGCGAACGGCGGCTCACGCTGCTGCGCCGGGAGCGCGTCGGCTTCGTGTTCCAGGCGTACAACCTGATCCCCTCCCTGACCGCGGCGCAGAACGTGGCCCTGCCGCTGCGTCTGGCCGGCCGGCGGCCCGCCCGCGCCGCCGTGCTCGACGCGCTGGACCGGGTCGGCCTGCGGGACCGCGCGGGGCACCGGCCCGCGCAGCTGTCCGGCGGCCAGCAGCAGCGCACGGCCCTCGCCCGCGCGCTGATCACCCGGCCCGCCGTGCTGTTCGGCGACGAGCCGACCGGCGCCCTGGACACGGTCACCAGCCGGGAGGTGCTCGCCCTGCTCAGAAGCCTGGTGGACGGCGAGGGGCAGACCGTCGTGATGGTCACCCACGACCCGGTGGCCGCCTCCTTCGCCGACCGGGTGGTGTTCCTGGTCGACGGGCGGGTCGCGGGGGACATGGCGGCCCCGGCTGCCGACGCCGTCGCCGCCCGTCTCGCGGGACTGGAGGCCGTCGCGTGCTGACCGTCGCCCTCGCCGGACTCCGCGCCCGCTGGGCCACCTTCCTCGCGAGCTTCCTCGCGCTGACCCTCGGGGTCGGCCTGCTCACCACCATGGGCCTGGGCCTCGCCTCGACCTTCGACGCCCCGCGGCGGGCGCCGGAGCGGTTCGCCTCCTCGCCGGTGGTGGTGATGGGCCGGGACACGCTGACCGTCGAGGTGCGGCGCGGCCCCGGCACCGCCGAGGTGTCGAAGCCGCTGGACCGTCCACACCCTGTGGACGAGGCGCTCGTCCGCGACCTGGGCACGCTCGGGACCGTGGTCCGCGCCGGCGGGCCGGACGCCGTCGGTGTCGACGCGCCGGCCGGCGCGGTCCGCGCCCTGGTGGACGGCCGTGCCCAGGTGCTCACCGGCGACGACCGGGCGCGCGCCGACGCCCGGACACGGCAGGACGCCCAGGCCCTGGTCGCCGTGAACGCCCTGCTCGGCACGGCCGGCGGGGTGGCCGCCTTCGTCTCGGTCTTCGTCGTCGCCTCCACCTTCGCCTTCGCGGTGGCCCTGCGCCGCCGGGAGTTCGGGCTGCTGCGCACCGCCGGCGCCACCCCCGGCCAGGTGCGCCGGGTGCTGCTCACCGAGGCCCTGGTGATGGGGACGGCCGCGTCGGCCGCCGGGTGCGTGCTCGGCGCGCTGGGCGCGCCGCCGCTCGGGCGCCTGCTGGTCGAGGGGGAGGTGGCGCCCGGCTGGTTCGCCGTCCGGGCGGGGGTGCACTGGCCGCTGCACGCCGCGTTCTGGACCGGGCTGCTGGTCGCGGTGGCCGGGGTGTGGGCGGCTTCGCGGCGGGCGGGCCGGGTCGGGCCCGCCGAGGCGCTGCGCGACGCCGACGTGGACACCGGTGTGCTGCCGCGCGGGCGGCTCGTCACCGGAGCCGTCCTCGCGGTCGCGGGCGCCGGGCTGCTGGTGTGGGGGCTCGCCACCGACCCGGCGGACCTGCTGGGGCGCAAGAGCTGGGTCACCCGGCCGATGCTCCTGATCAGCGCGGTCGCCCTGCTCTCCCCGCTGCTGGTGCGCCGGGTCGTCCGGCTGCTGCCGGTGACCCGGGGCGGTGTCGGCCTGCTCGTCCGCGAGAACACGGCCGCCTCGGTGCGGCGCACCTCGGCGGTCGCGGCCCCCGTGCTGGTGACCGTGGCGCTCGCCGGCTCGCTGCTCGGCTCGGCCGGGACGGTGACGGCGTCCCGGGCGGCCGAGGCACGCCAGAGCACCGCGGCGCAGCTCGTCGTGACCGGGGAAGCGCTCCCGGCCCCCCGCCTGGAGGGCGCGGAGGTCTCCGCCTCGGCGCCGACGAGCGTCTTCGTCCGCGAGGAGGACACCGCGCTGATCCGGTACGGGGCACGCGCGGTGACGGACCCGGCCGCCTTCGCCGGCCTCGCCCGGCTGCCGGTCGTCGCCGGTGACGTCCGGGGTCTCGACGACGGGTCGATCGTGGTGAGCGAGGAGTGGGAGCGGCGGACGGTGGGCGAGCACGTCGCCGTGTGGCTGGGCGACGGCCGGCCCGCGCGCCTGCGGATCGCCGCCGTGCTCGCCGCGGGCGCGGGCGGCGACGCGGTCTTCGTCACCGCCGCCAACGCCCCGGGCACGGCCGTCGACCGGATCGACGTGGGGCTCGCCCCCGGCACGGACCGGGCCGGTGCGGCGCGTGCCCTGCGGGCGGCCACCGGGGGCACCGTCCGCACCGCCGACGCCTGGGCGGCGGCGGTCCATCCGCGGACGAGTCCGCAGACCCGCCTCGGGCTGCTCGTCGTCCTCGGCATCGCGCTCGTCTACACGGCCGTCTGCCTGGCGGGCACCCTGCTGATGGCGACGGCCGCCCGCCGGGACGAGACGGCCTCGCTCCGGCTCGCGGGCGCCACCCGCGGGCAGGTGCTGCGGACGGTCGCGGGCGAGGCCCTGCTCGCGGTGGCCGTGGGCACGGTGCTCGGCGCCCTGGTGGCGGCGGTCGACCTGGCGGGCATGGCCGCGGCGCTGTCGGCGCTGGGCGCGCCGGTGGCGATGGAGGTCCCGTGGGGGGCGGCGGCGTCGGCCGCGGGCGTGTGCGCGGTGATCGCCGTGACCTGCGCGACGGCGGCCTGCCCGCGCGCCGGCACCCGGTGACGGGGCCGGCCCCACCGCGCCGGGCCGCCGGCGCGGTGGGGCCGGCCCGGCGGGGGGCGGGACCGACACCCCCGGAGCCGGACGGCGCCGCCGGCCGTCAGTACGCCTGGGGGGCGATGTTCTGCTCCGCCCACACCACCTTGCCGGTGACCGTGCGGCAGGAACCCCAGCGCCGGCAGAGCATGTTGATGAGCTGGAGCCCCCGGCCGCCCTCGTCGCTGACGTCGGCGTGCTGGATCTGGGGCAGGTCCGGGCCGGTGTCGGAGACCTCGACGGTGAGGCGGTCGCCGCGCAGCAGGCGCAACTGACCGGGGCCGTTGCCGTAGCGCAGGGCGTTGCCGACGAGTTCGCTGACGACCAGTTCGCTGACGTCCGTCAGGTCCGACAGGCCCCAGGCGCCGAGCTGTTCGCTGACCAGGCGGCGGGCCACGGAGGCGACGTTCCCCTCCCGGGGGAGCGTCCACACCTTCAGGTCGTCGCCCGGCTCGGGGGTGGTCGCGGCGACGAGCAGCACCGCCTCGTCGATCCGGAAGGCGTTGGGCGCCTCGGCGAGCAGCTCGCCCTCCTCCAGCCGGCCCGGCCCCAGCGCCATGGCCTTGGTCCGCAGCCGGTCGAGCTGGACGTCCACGTCGTCGGTGCGGTTCTTGACCAGTCCGTCGGTGTAGAGCGCGAGGTGGCTCCCCTCGGGAGCCGTCACCCGCAGCGGGTCGTACGGGATGACGCCGGCGCCCAGCGGCGCCCCGATGGGCACGTCGAGGAAGGCGGCGCCGCCCCGACCGTCGAGCATCAGCGGCGGCAGGTGCCCGGCACTGGCGAAGGTGAAGCTGCCGTCGGCCGGGTCGTAGACGGCGCAGAGGCAGGTGGCGACCTGCTCGTCCTCCAGGTCGCGGGTGGCGAGGTCGAGCCGGGCGAGGATGCGTTCCGGGGCGGTGTCCAGGGTCATCAGCGTCCGGCCGACGGCACGCAGGCGTCCCATGGTGGCGGCCGCCGGGAGCCCGTGGCCCATCACGTCGCCGACCATCAGGGCGGTCCGGCCGCCGGGCAGCGCCATGACGTCGTACCAGTCGCCGCCGACCCCGCGGGCGGCGACGGCGGGCGCGTACTCCGCGTGCACGTCGAGGCCCGGCGTCAGGGGTGTGGCGCGGGGCAGCAGGCTGCGCTGAAGGGTGATCACATGCTCGCGCTCGCGCCCGTAGAGGCGGGCGTTGTCGATGAAGACGGCGGCCCGGGAGGCGAGTTGCTCGGCGAGTGCCAGATCCGTGGTGGAGAACGGCCGGCTGCCGGCGGCCCGCACGAAGTCGGCCGTGCCCAGCAGGACCCCGCGCGCGATCAGGGGCACGGCCAGATAGCTGTGCACCCCGGCGCGCCGCATCTTGTCCGCGGCGCTCGGGGTGGGCGCCACCCGCGCGAAGTCGGCGTCGCCCATGCGGCTGACCAGCACCGGCTTGCCCTGCCTGAGGCAGTAGCGGTGGAGCAGGGTCTCGTGCGCCGTCTCGGGGCGGTTGATCGTCACGCCCACCGGGGTCGGCTCCAGCGAGGCGAGCGAGTCGACGGCGCAGACCGCCATGGCGCGGCTGGCGGGGATGCCGGAGCCCGTCCAGCGGGACCCCTCCTCGCCGCGCAGCACGTCCTCCAGGATGTCGACGGCGGCCGCGTCGGCGAAGCGGGGCACGGTGAATCCGGCCAGCTCCTGGGCCGTCCGCTCCAGGTCCAGGGTGGTGCCGATGCGGGTGCTGGCGGAGTTCAGCCAGGCGAGCCGGCCGCTGGTGGTGGTCCGGTCGGGCTCGGGGCGGCCGCGGCCCCGGCGGTCGCGCAGGCCGCGGCTTCCGGACGGTGCCACGGACGCGCCGCTGGCCGAGAGCCGACTGGTCAGGCGTCGTCTGCGACTGCCCCCGTTCACCGTACGGCCTCCCGTCGCGCTCGTCCGCGCCTCGGTCACAGTGTGCCCCGTGGACGGTGGGCACGCTTTCCGGACGGAACAGCCGTCCGTTTGGCATCAGAGCGTACGGGGAGAGGGGCTTTTGCGGCAGGCGTACGGGGGCACGAAGTGCGACGACGTGCTCCGGCGCCGCGGACCGGGCCGCGGCGGTGTCCGGATCAGGAGTCGCGCAGGCTCTTTCTGGCCAACTCGTAGGCGGGCAGCATCTGCTCGTGCTCCTCGCTGTCCAGTCCGCCGAGGTCCACGACCACCACGCCGTCCGGTGTCGTCAGCGCGAACGCCCGCTCCCGCTTCGGCGCGTCGAGCAGTTCACCGGTGTTGAGGTAGCGGACCTCGACCGCGTCGTAGGCGCCGGCCTTCGTCTCCGTGTACACCTCGTCCTCGCGGTCGGCGGCCGCGTCGGCGACGAACGCCTCCAGCGCGGCGCGGGGGTCGTCGCCCGCCGCGCCGCCGGCCCAGACGCGCAGGAAGCCGATGTGGCCGGCCGGCTTGGCGTCGATCTCGCAGCGCAGCGAGACCGGCCCCTGCTCCAGCAGGGCGGCGAACTCGCCGTCCGGCTCGTGCGCGACGGCCTCCGGGCTCCAGCCCTCGGCGAGGTCGAAGACCACCGGCAGCGGGCAGGCGGACGTCTCCGCGCCCACCGATCCCGCCTTCCTCACCTCGGTGCGCGTGCCGTCCCCCGCCCGCGGCGACGTGCTCGGGGCCGCCGGATCGCCGCTGCCCGCCGCCTTGCGGTCGGGCTCGGCCTGCGCGCCGCACGCCGCCGCGGCCGCGCCCAGCAGCAGCGCGGCGGCGGCCGCGACCGCTCCGCGCGCGAGGCGCCGTGTCACGTCAGCCATGTCAAGGTCCCCACCCCGGTGAAACGGCCGTCCGGTGCACGGCCGCGTAGCAGGATCGATCCTACGGACACCGGTGACGGGAGAGGAACGCGCACATGGGAGTGAACAAGGACCGGATGCTGGCCGGCGAGTGGTACCTGCCGGACGACGAGGAGCTCGCCGCCGACACCGAGCGGCGGTTCGCGCTGTGCGCGGCGTACAACGCGGGCGGCGGCGCGGCCCCCGCGGACCGGGAGGGCATCCTGTCCGAGCTGTTCGGGTCGCTGGGCCGCCGGGTGCGGATCCGGCCGCCGTTCCAGTGCGACTTCGGCTACCACATCAGCGTCGGGGACCGTACGTTCGTCAACTTCAACGCCGTGTTCCTGGACGCGGCGCCCATCACCGTCGGGTCGGACGTCCAGATCGGTCCGGGCGTGCAACTCCTGACCCCCACCCACGAACTGGACACCGAGCGGCGCCGGGCGGGCTGGGAGCGGGCCGAGCCGGTGACCGTCGGGGACAACGTGTGGCTCGGGGCGGGGGTGATCGTCTGCCCCGGGGTGACGATCGGCGAGAACACGGTCGTCGGCGCCGGGTCCGTGGTCACCAGGGACCTCCCGGCCGGGGTGCTCGCCGTGGGGAACCCGGCCCGGGTGATCCGCCGGCTGGAGCCCTGAGGGGCGGGAGCGCCGGGGCGGGCCCGGGGCGGTGGGCCGTACCGGGCGGGGGCCGGGGCGGGAGCGGCGCCGTGCCGGGGCAGTGGGCGGGGGCGGAGGACGCCGGGCGGGGGCGCCGCACCGGGAGTGCCCGGCCGGCGCGGGGCCCCGGGCCGCGTCGGGGCGGCACCGGCCGCCGTGTGCGGCGGCTCGCGGGCGCCCGCCCGTGGCGTCGCCCCGGCGATGTCCGACCCGGCTGTCACACTCGAACCCATGGACGAGCGGTGGGCCGTGGCGGCGGCCGAGGGGGACGGGGCCCGCCTCGTCCCCCTCGGCCCCGACGGCCTGCCCGCGGGGCCCGTCCTCGACGAACCGGACCTGGCGGAGGCCGTCCGCTCGCGGCCCGGGGTCGGCCGCTGGGTGTGGCGGGCCACGGCCGGCGTCTACCCGCGGCTGCTCGCCGCCGGGGTGCGCGTCGAGCGCTGCTACGACATCGAGGACGCCGAGCTGCTGCTGCTCGGCCACGAGGGCCGGCTCGGAGAGCCCCGCTCGGCGGCCGCGGCCTGGGCCCGGCTGCACAACGCCCCCGTCCCGCCGGACCCGCCCGCCCGCGCGGCCGTCCCCGGCGCCCAGTCACCGCTCTTCGAGCCGCTCCAGCCCGATGTGCCCCTGGAGGCGCTGCTGGAGGTGTACGCCGACCAGCAGCGCCGCCACGGGGCGACGGCGCACCCCGGGCGGATGCGGCTGCTCACGGCGGCCGAGTCGGCGGGGATGCTGGTGGCCGCGGAGATGCACCGGGCGGGGCTGCCCTGGCGGGCCGACGTCCACCGCGCCGTGCTGGGCGAGCTGCTCGGCGAGCGGTACGCGGGCGGCGGCGAGCCGCGGCGGCTGGCGGAGCTGGCCGACGAGGTGTCCGCGGCGTTCGGGCACCGGGTGCGGCCGGATCTGCCGGCGGACGTCGTCCGGGCCTTCGCCCGGGCGGGGATCAAGGTCGGGTCCACCCGGCGCTGGGAGCTGGAGGGGATCGCGCACCCGGCCGTCGAGCCGCTGATCCGCTACAAGAAGCTGTACCGCATCTGGACGGCCCACGGCTGGAGCTGGCTCCAGGACTGGGTGCGCGACGGCCGCTTCCGCCCCGAGTACGTGCCCGGCGGCACGGTCTCCGGCCGGTGGACGACCAACGGGGGCGGCGCGCTCCAGATCCCGAAGGTGATCCGGCGTGCCGTGGTCGCGGACGAGGGCTGGCGTCTCGTGGTGGCCGACGCCGACCAGATGGAGCCCCGGGTGCTGGCGGCGATCTCCCGCGACCCGGGCCTGATGGAGGTGGCGGGCCACGAGGGCGACCTCTACACGGCCCTGTCGGACCGGGCCTTCTCCGGGGACCGCGCGCACGCCAAGCTGGCGCTGCTCGGCGCCGTCTACGGGCAGACCTCCGGGGACGGCCTGAAGAACCTGGCCGCGCTGCGGCGCCGGTTCCCCCGGGCCGTCGCCTATGTCGACGACGCCGCCCGGGCCGGTGAGGAGGGCCGCGTCGTCCGGACGTGGCTCGGCCGCACCAGCCCCCGCGCGCCGGGCGCGGAGGAGGACGGGGAGGCGGGCATCCCGCAGGAGGGCGAGGAGGCGCCGGGGCGCACGGGCACCTCCGACTCCCGCGCCTGGGGCCGCTTCACCAGGAACTTCGTGGTGCAGGGCAGCGCGGCCGACTGGGCGCTGCTGATGCTGGCCGCGCTGCGCAGGGCCATCGCGCCGCTCCGCGCGGAGCTGGTGTTCTTCCAGCACGACGAGGTGGTGGTGCACTGCCCCGCCGAGGAGGCGGACGAGGTCGCCCGGGCGATCCGGGAGGCGGGGGAGCTCGCGGGGCGCATCGCCTTCGGCGAGACGCCGGTGCGCTTCCCGTTCACCGTCGCGGTGGTGGGCTGCTACGCCGACGCGAAGGAGTGAGCCGGCCGACCCGCCCGCGTCCGTCGGGGGAGACGGGAACGGGCGGGTCGGCCGGGGTCAGGCCGCGGCCCGGAGACCGCGCCGGAGCGCGGTGCCGATCTCCACGGCGCGGCGGGCCTGGAAGCCGACGGCGGCCAGGTTCTCCGCGCCGGGGAGGTCCTGGTGGTAGGCGACATGGCTGGTGCCGTACGGGTTGCCGTTCTTGATGTCGAACTGCACGGCGTCCGCGTAGCCGGGCGCCACGATGATCGCGCCCCAGTGGTAGAAGGTGTTGTTGAGGGCGAGGAGGGTGCTCTCCTGGCCGCCGTGGGTCTGCGTCGTCGAGGTGAACGAGGAGACGACCTTGTTCACCAGCTTGCCCTGGAACCACAGGGTGCCCGTGCCGTCGATGAACTGCTTGAGCTGGGCCGCGGGCAGGCCGTAGCGGGTGGGGGTGCCGAAGAGGAGCACATCGGCCCACTCCAGGTCCTCCAGGCCCGCGACGGCCACGTCCCGGGTGGCGTCGCGGTGGGCGGCCCAGGTGGGGTTGGAGGCGACGGCCTCCTCGGAGGCCAGTTCGGCGACCCGGCGCAGCCGGACCTCGGCGCCGGCCTTCTCGGCGGCCTCGGCGGCGGCGACGGCCAGGCTGTGGACGCTCCCGGTGGCCGAGTAGTAGATGACGGCGACGTTCGTCACGGTGACGCGCTCCTTGTTCGGACGGTGACGGCAGGGGGTGGGGAGTCCCTGCGGCGGTCTCCGGCAGGTCCGGGGCCATCCTGCTGGCCGCGCGGGCGCGCGCGGCAACCGCGCGCCCACCGCCCGTCCATCGCGCGTCAGCCCAGGCCGGTCCACACCGGGTCGAGGACGATGCCCTTCAACTGGGCCATCGTCAGGGCGGGTTCGGCCCGGGAGGCGTCCCGGCCCTGGGCGGGCGCGTTGAACGCCATGATCACCACCCGGAGTCCGTCCGGACGCAGGGTGTCGACCGTCCAGCCGACCGAGCCCGCGCCGCCCTTCTGGTCGGGATCGCCGTCCTGGGTCTCGCGCAGCAGCGTCCCGTCGGGCAGCGTCGTCCCCCCGGCGAAGTCGCCGGCCAGATCCGACATGCCCGGCTGGACGTTGATCTGGACGAAGGAGGCCCCCTTGCCGTCGTCGACCACGACGTAGGCGTAACCCGGCTCGCCGCCCCGGTCCGTGACCGCCAGTCCGCTGGGCAGCAGGCCCGTCAGCGCGGCGACGGTCTTCTCCCCCGACGGCCCGCCCGGACCACCGGCCCCCTCCTCGGGCGGTGCGCCCGCCTCGGCCTGGTAGGCGGCGGCGATCGGATCCCATTCGTCCGCCGTGACCAGGGACTTCATCCGGGCCGGGGTGAGCGGCGGGTCCGCCCGGGTGACCGCCGCGCCCTTCTCCTCGGGGGCGTTGTACTCGCTCGCGTCGATCAGCACGCCCGCGGGCGTGAGCAGAGTGGACCGCCACTGCTTCGCGCCCCGGTCCCGGTCGTGCACGTAGCCCTGCACGAACAGGTAGCGGGAGCCGTCGGAGAGGGTCTCCTGCCGGCATTCGTCGAAGTCGACGAGCGCCTTCGACGGGCAGGCGACCATGGACGCGGCCGACTCGCCCCCCGGATCGATCCGGCCCAGGCTCAGCGAGATCCGTGCGGCACCGCCGCCGTCGTCGAACACGACGGAGGCGTACGGGGCGGACGACCCCTCCTTGGCGCTGCCGCGGCCGTCCTTGCCGGCGAGGTCCCCGGCCGGGAGCAGGTCGGTCAGCGTCCTCAGCATCTGCTCCGCGGTGACGGCCCCCTCGGCGCCCGCGGGCGGCGAGGTGGGACCGGACTGCCCGGTGCCGCCCTCCGCGGCCACGGCGGCGCGGCCGTCGGCGCGGTCGGCGCCGCCGCCGAGGAGGCCCGCGGCGTGGCCGCCGCCCACCCCGACCACGGCCAGGGCCAGCACGCTGCCGGCGACGGTCGCCCGGCGCACGGCCAGCTTGCGCCGGCCCCGGGCCGTGCCGCCCTCGACCAGCCGGAGCCGGTCGGCCGGGGTCATCGTCTCGCCGGTGCGGCGCAGCGCGTCGCCGATCTCGTCCTCGAAGGGCACGGGGTACCTCACTCTCTGATCTGCCTGTGAAAGGTGTTCTCCGCGGCGGGCCCCGGTGGCGTCCGCCGGTGTGTCGTGTGCGGCGGGCCCTGCGGGCGTCCGCCGGTGTGCTGTGTGCGGCGGACCCGGGGCCCGCCGGTGGGCGTGTCCGCCCGGGCTCGGCGGCCCGGGCTCAGCGGGAGGCGAACTCCACGAGACTGCCGCCCAGTTGCTCGCGGAGCCTGGCCAGCGCCCGCACCGTCCTGGTGCGCACGGCCGCAGGACTGGCCTGCATGGCCTCGGCGGTCTCCTCGACGCTGCGGTCCTCCCAGTACCGCAGCACCACCACCGCCCGGTCCTTCGGCGCGAGCGTCCCGAGCGCGCCGAGCAGGGCCAGCCGGAGATCGGGGTCGTCCCCGGTGGCCGGCGGGGAGTCGGGGAGGTCGCCGACGGGCCGCTCGGCGGCGGAACGGCGGCGCCGGTGGGTGAGGAAGGCGCGGACGAGCACGGTCTGCGCGTAGCCCGCCGGGTTGTCGATGCGGGAGATCCGCCCCCACACCAGGTACATCCGCCCCAGGGTCTCCTGCACCAGGTCCTCGGCGAGATGGGTGTCGCCGCCGGTCAGCAGGCACGCCGACCGGTAGAGATGGGTGGCCCGGCCGGCCGCGAAATCCCGGTACTGCTCGGCTCTGGACGCTTTCATACCCGCCGTGCTCCTCCCCCGTGACCGGGGCGGCGCCCGTCGGCGCCGCCCCCGGCGGTGCACCGGGTCCCCCGTCCACCGCCTCCACTTGAACTGACGCGGTGGCGCGGGGGAAATGTTTCAGGCTCCGTCGGCGAATCTGTGGTCGGCTCGCGGCACCGGCGGGCGGAGGGCGCCGAAGGGCCCGCGCAGCACCTCGGCGTGCGCCTCCCGGACCGCGGGGCCCGGGTCGACACCCAGTTCCCCGACCAGGGTGCGGTGCAGCGCCCGGTACACGCCGAGCGCCTCGGCCTGCCGGCCCGTGCGGTGCAGGGCGCCAGCATGAGCTGCCGGTGGAACGCCTCGCGCAGCGGGAACTCCGCCACCAGCGCGGCCAGTTCGGGTGCCAGTCCGTCGTGGCGGCCGAGCTCCAGCTCGGCGTCGTAGCGCCACTGGAGCAGTTGGAGCCGGGCCTCGCCCAGCTTCTGCACCAGCGCGGGCCGGGTCTCGTCGGGTCCGTACACCCCGTCCAGCGGCGTGCCGCGCCACAGGCCGAGGCCCGTCCGCGCGGTCGTGACGACCTCGGCCCACTCGGCGCGGCCGTAGGCGGTGCGGGCACGGGCCACGCACTCCTCGAAGACGTCGCTGTCGAGTTCGCCGGGGGCGACCCGGAGCACATAGCCGGGGGCCACGGCCCGCAGCCGGTCGTCCTCCGCGAGGAGCCTGCGCAGCCGGGTCACATGGTTGTGCAGCGAGGCGTGGGCGGAGGCGGGCGGCTCGTCGCCCCACAGGGCGGCCTTCAGCTCGTGGACGGGGACGACCTTGTTGGCGCGCAGCAGCAGGGTGACCAGCAGCACGCGGACCTTGGCACTGCCGAGGTGGTGCGGGAGGCCCGCGGGGTCGAGGAGCGCGGGCACACCGAGGAGACCGAATCGCATGCCGTCTCCTCCCGTGTCGCGGCCTCGGAGCCTCCCCCCGTCCTGAGCGTTGGCCACATGTTAGCGATCTGTTGGAGACCGCTGTTTGTATGACGTCGTCGGATCCGGCCCGCTGGTGCTCGGCGTGGTACGCCACACTCGGGGGAGTGTCGCCACCGCAGCCGGTTCCGCGGACGAGAGCGCCCCGGTCACCTTCGGTGCCGGGGCCCTCGTCCCCTCACCGCCGCGGCGCGGGCGGTGGCCCGCGGCCCCGTCAGTCCGCCGCGTCCACCCCGAGGTTCCGTACGGTCGGCGTGTCCCCGCCGGCGACCGGACCGGCCGGGGCTTCCGTGAAGACTCCGTCCGACGTCGTGCCCGGCGCCGAGCCGATCGGCCGGCCGCAACCGCCTCCACCGGCAGCGGGCTCCGCGCCCCGGGCGCCGCTCAGGGCAGCAGCTCCAGCGGCTCGTACTGGTGCGGCCGCCCGCCCGTCCACTCCACCGCGGTCGGGTCCTCCAGCGACACCGGGCCCGTCCCGCCCGCGCGCCGGATCAGGGCCAGCACCTCCTCGTCGGAGTGGGCGAGCCCCATGATCCGGCCGCGCACGGTGACGCGCCGGCCGCCCGTGGGGGAGATCCGGTGCACGACGATCGGCGGGGTACCGGCCATGTCTCCAGCGTGCTCCGGCGCCGCGCCGCTGCCAAGCCCGCGGTGCCCGCGGACCGGTCCGTCACCGTTGACACCGCCCCCACCCGTTGCTTGGATGCGCCGCAAGCGCTTTCCGGCCGAACCCGCCGACCCCCTGGAGCGTCCGGTGCACTTCTCTCGTCGCGCCCTGCTGTCCCTCTTCCCCGCGGCGACCGTGCTCGCCGTGGCCGCCCCCGGAGCGCAGGCCGCGCCACCGCCGGGCGCCGCCGCCGCGGGCGGGGCCGCCGACCGGGCGCGGCTGCTGGCCAACACCCTCGCCGTGTTCGCCGGGACCGAGGAGTCCAACGCCCGGCCCGAGGTCGCCGCCAAGCTCGCCGCCGTCGAGGCGACGGCGCTGACCCGGCTGGCCGCGATGGACGGCGCGGGAGCGGGCGAGATCTTCCGCGGCATGCCGCTGGGCACCAGCGACCCGGACCTCGCGCGGACGTACCAGTACCTCTGCGAGATCGCGCTCGCCGTCCGCGCCCCCGGCCCCGCCCCGTCCCGGGTGCGCGGCGACCGGGCGGTCGCCGCGCGGGTGATCGACGCGCTGGTCCGGCTGCACGACACCTGGTACGGCGACCAGTCCCGGGGCTACTACGGCAACTGGTTCACCTGGGAGATCGGCATCTCCACCCAGGTCGGCAAGTGCCTGGTCCTGCTGCGGGACGAGATCGCCGCCCACCGCCCCGACCTGCCGGCCGTCTACACCGCGTCGATGGACGCCTATCTGCGCAACGGCAGCGACGGCGACGTCGATCTCGACTCCCGCTTCCACACCGGCGCCAACCTCGCCGACATCACCACCAACCGGATCCTCCAGGGAGCCGTGCTCGGCGACGACGCCCGGATCGCCAAGGCCGTCGCCGACCAGCTCACGGTGTTCGCCACCATCGACCCGTACGAGCTGCGGCACGGTGTCACCGACGGCTTCTACGCGGACGGCTCCTTCATCCAGCACGCCTCCGTGGCCTACACCGGCTCGTACGGCAAGGGGCTGCTGACGCGGGTCGTGCAGACCGTCAAGATCCTCGACGGGACGGGCTGGTCGGGCGGCGGCGAGCTTCCCGGCACGGTGCGCCGCTGGGTCACCGACGGGTTCGCCCCGCTGATCCACGAGGGCTGGATGATGGAGGCGGTCAAGGGCCGGGGGGTGTCACGGACCGGGACCGGCTACGCCGACACCGCGGCCGTCGTGGAGGCCGTCGTCGACCTCTGCGCCCATGTGCCGCCCGGCGAGGCCGAGGCCCTGGCCGGCTGGGTCAAGCAGGTGCACGGGACCTCGCCGGCCCCGCTGAACCCGGCCGCCTTCGTCTCCCCGGTGAGCGTCGCCCGCTACGCCGACGTCCTCGCCTCCTCCGTCCCGGCGCGGGACCTCACCCCGCCCGCCCACCACGCCGCCTTCAACGCCATGGACCGGACCGTCCACCGGCGCCCCGGCTGGACCTTCGCGCTGTCCCGCACCTCCTCGCGGATCAGCAGGTACGAGTACATGAGCGGCGAGAACCTGACGCCCTGGTTCCAGGGCGACGGCGCCCACCACCTCTACCTGTCGGGCCAGGACCAGAGCCGCGTGTACGGGATCGACCACCTCACCGTCGTCGACCCGCTGCGGCTCGCCGGGGTCACCGCCCCCGTGGAACCCCGCCGCACCGTCCCCGAGCTGTACGGCACCCTCTGGTACGACAACCCGGAGCGCGGCTTCACGGCCTCCTCCGAGGCGCAGAACACCTACGTCTACTTCCCGCGCGGCACCGAAGCCCACTCGGGCGGGGCCCGGCTCGGCGCGTACGGCACCGCCGCGATGGTCCTCGGCGACGACGCCGCGTACGCCGCGGACCGCGCCGGGCTGCTGCCCGACGACTTCGTCACCCACCGCGGCGCGCGGGGCACCAAGTCGTGGTTCATGTTCGACGACGAGATCGTCGTGCTCGCCGCCGGTGTGGGCGACCCGGCCGGCCGGCCGGTGACCACCACCCTCGACACCCGGATCGCGGCACCGGACACCGAGGTCGCCCTCACCGGCGAACTCCGCGGCGGCGCGCCCTGGGAGGGCACCGGCACCGCACCGCTGGCCTGGCTGCGCTGGGCCGATCCCGCCGAGGACACCGCCGTCGGCTACGCCCTGCTCTCCGGTCCGCCCGTCACCGCCGGCCTCGCCACCGTGACCCGCAGCCGCCGGACGGTACGGCTCACCAACCCGGACACCCCGGTCACCAGGCAGGTCTTCACCCTCGGCGTCGACCAGCGGGCCGGCGGCCCGCCGGTCTCCTTCGCCTACGCGCTGGTGCCGGGTGCCACGGCCCGCCGGCTGCGGTCGTACGCGGGCGGACCGCTGACGGTGCTCGCCAACACCACCCGGCTCCAGGCCGTCCGCCACGCCCGTCTCGGGCTGCTCGCCGTGAACACCTTCACGCCCGGGACGCACCGCACCGCGGGCCTGGCGGTCGACGGCCCGGCGTCCGTCCTCGTCCGCAGGACCCCGGACGGCGCGACCTCGCTCGCCGTCGCCGACCCCACGACGGAGCGCGACACCGTGTCGGTCACCCTGCACGGCCGCCGGCTGCGGGCGGTCCACGCCGACCCGGGCGTCCGCGCCGTCCCCGTGCCCGGCGGCACCCGCGTCGAGGTGACGACCCGTCACCGCTACGGCCGGAGCCTGGAGGCGACACTGCGGCCGTGAACCCCGGGCCCGTACCCCGGACCCCGGCGCGATGCCGGGGGCCGGGGTCCGGTGGGGCCGTCAGACCGTGTCGAGGTCCCGGTCGCCGGTCTCCGGCAGCGCCAGCACGCACAGCAGCGACAGCAGCGCCATGGAGCTCATGAACCAACCGCCCACCGCCGGGCTGTAGTTCTCCGCGAGCGCGGTCACGATCAGCGGGGCCGCCGCCCCGCCGAGCACCCCGCCGAGGTTGTACGAGACGCCGGCGCCCGAGTAGCGCACCCGGGTGCTGAACAGCTCGGGCATGTAGGCGCCCGCCGGGCCGTAGATGATGCCCATGCAGAGCAGCGCCCCGCTCAGGGCCACGGCGATCAGCACGTAGTTCCCCGTGTCCAGCAGCGGGAACAGCACCGCGCCCCAGACCACGCCGAACAGGGCGCCGGCGATGATCAGTCTGCGCCGTCCCACGCGGTCGGACCACCGTGCGACGAAGAAGGTCGACAGACCGAGCACCACGACCGCCACCAGGGTCAGGGCGAGCATGTGGTTCTTCGGGATGCCGAGGGTGTCCGTCGTGTACGTCATGCAGTAGGTGGCCGCGGTGTAGAACATCACGTACACCACGGTGATCATCCCGGCGCCCAGCAGCATCTCCCTGGGGTGCAGCCGGAACGCCTCGACCAGCGGGGCCTTCGCGGTCTCCCGCTTGTCCATGACCTTGGCGAACGCCGGGGTCTCGGAGATCTTCAGCCGGATGACCAGCCCCACGGCGACCAGCACGAAGGAGAGCAGGAACGGTATCCGCCAGCCCCAGCTCGTGAACGCCTCGTCGCTGAGCACCGACGACATCAGCAGGAAGGTGCAGGTGGCGGCGAAGTAGCCGGCGGGCGAGCCCATCTGCGGGGCCGCCGCGTACAGTCCGCGCTTCTTCTTCGGCGCGTGTTCGACGGCCAGCAGCGCCGCGCCGCCCCACTCGCCGCCGAGACCGAGCCCCTGGATCAGCCGGAGCACCACCAGCAGGACCGGCGCGGCGACGCCCAGCGTGTCGTAGCCGGGGAGCAGCCCGATGCACGCCGTGGAGAGGCCCATCATCAGCAGCGAGGTCACCAGCACGGCCTTGCGGCCGACCCTGTCGCCGAAGTGGCCGAAGATCGCGGCGCCCAGCGGACGGGCGGCGAAGCCCACCGCGAAGGTGGAGAGCGTGGCCAGGGTGCCGGCGGTCTTGGAGAGCTCGGGGAAGAACGCCTCGTTGAGGACGAGCGCGGCCGCGGTGCCGTAGATGTAGTAGTCGTAGAACTCGATGGCGGTGCCGATGAAGCTGGCGGTCGCCACCCGGCGCATGCCGCCGGGCGTCGCGGCGGTGCCGTCGGGTGCCCCCTCGGGGCCGGGTGTCCCGGCAGCCGCTCCGGCAGGGCCGTCGGGTGCCGCGCCGGACGTCTCGGCAAGGTCGCCGGGCGGGTTCTCGGGCGCGGACGCCTGCTGTCCTGCGTCGCGCGGCACGGGGGTGCTGCTCATGGGCTGCTCCGGGGGAAGCTGGGGAGAGGGACGCCGCAGGGCGGCGGCCGGGCTCGGCCGCCGCGTCGTGCGAACGGGGTGTGAACGTAAACCGGCGGGCGGCTCCCGCCCGTTGTCCGCCGGAACAGTCCTCGTTCCCCCGCGCTGTCGGCCCGGACAGCCGGGGCCCCCGCGTCTCAGCCCGTGGGAAACGGCGGCTCGGCCGCGGCCGGACCGTCCAGCGAGAGCCGCAACTGGAGCGTCGCGGCGAGCCGGTGCTCGGGGTCGTCCAGGTCGAGGCCCGTCAGGGCGACGGCCTTGCGGACGCGGTAGCGCAGGGTGTTGGGATGGACGTTGAGCCGCTTGGCCACCGGCCCCACGTCGCCGAACGCGTCGAGGTACAGCAGCAGCGACCGGGCGACGTCGGTGCCGTGCTCCATGTCGTGGGCGACCAGCGCCTCGACGGCGGGATGCCGGATGTCCGGCCGCTCCCCCAGCGCTTCGAGGACGCCTCGCAGCATCAGCGACGCCGTGAGCCCGCCATGGGTCCCGACGGCGCGCTCCGGCGTACGGGCGAGCACCTCCAGGCCGTGGTAGCCGCGCAGTTTGACGGCCGGGATCTCGTCCAGCCGCCCGGCCGTGCCGGCGACGACCGCCTGGACCGGAGTGCGGGTGTGTTGCCGCAGCGCGGTGACGACGTCGCCGGCCCAGCGCACCAGCGCCGCCTCGTCCGACGCCCTGCCCCGCGGGTCCGGCAGCATCGCGTAGATCTGCCCGCAGGCCAGCGTGACCAGCGCGTTCCTGCGGTACGCCGCCGCGTGCACCGAGACGATCCCGGCCGCCTCCGCCCGCCGCGCGTCCTGCCACGCGGTGTCCCCGGCGCCCGGCGCCTCACGGAGGTCGATCGCCACCACGGCGGCCTCGGCGGAGGCCGCGATGCCCAGATGGGCGGCGAGGGCGGCCGAGTTGAAGCGCCCGGTGAGCAGCCCGTGCGCGAGATCGGCCCGCGAGGGGACCCGCGCGGCGGAGTCCCCCTGGTAGTAGTGGTCGACGAGCTGGGAGGCGGCCAGGCGGGCCGCGCCGCGCAGGGTCTCGCCCGAGCGCCCGGCGAGCGGGCGGGCTCCCTCCTGCACCCAGATCGTGCCCAGCAGCCGGGCCCCGGCGTTGATGCCGGTGACCAGCCGCCGGCGGATCGCCATGTCCGGCAGCTCCTCGACCTCCACCACGTCGTCGCCGCCGCGCACCCGCCGGTAGACGCCCCACTGCCGCAGCAGCGCCAGGTACGACTCCGGGCAGCTGCGCCCGAGGACGGACCGCATCCGCACCTCGTCGGCCTCGTCGACGGGCCCCGCGTAGGCGATGACCCGGTGCGCGCTGTCCTCGATGCTGACCACGCCCCGGGTCAGCGTCGCCACCGTCTGCGCCAGCGAGAAGAGGTCGCCCCGCCCCCCGGCCTCGGCGGCGCCCGTGCGCGCCTCCAGCGCCCCGCGCACCTCGGCCTCCACCTGGTCCCAGCGCAGGCCGGCCGGTATGCCGAGCAGCGCGACCCCGGCGTCCCCGGCGGCGGCCCGCACCTCCCGGGGCACCGTCCCGTCCGCCCCGGCGCGGACCGCGACGGCCGCCGCGCCCGCCCGCCCGGCCTCCGCCACGACCGCCAGGGCCTCCGGCCCCCGCGCCCCGACGGCGAGCACCAGCACCCCGGCGGACGGCGGGATCACGTCCCCGGGCTCCACGATGATCACCGAGCGGACGTCCGCGTCCCCGGCCCCGCCGGCGACGTCCGCGTCCCCGGCGGCCCACACGGCGTCCGCCCCGAGCAGATCCGCCAGCCGCGCCGCCGAGGCAGCCGCCGTGCCGGGAGGACCCCAGCTGTCTGTGTCGTTCACCCGAGCAGCGTAGGCACCCGCACTGTGCGCCCCCTGTGGAACGGCGGCACGGCGCACCCGTGGAGCCGGGTACGCCGTGGCGGGCCGTGCCGACCTACCGGGGGTCGCGGTCGAAGCGGGCCTTGGACCAGCGGTAGCCGAGGACGGTCAGGCCGAGGCACCAGGCGACGGCGATCCAGCCGTTGGCGCCGATCTCCGTGCCGAGGAGCAGGCCGCGCAGGGTCTCGATGGCCGGGGTGAAGGGCTGGTACTCGGCGACGGGCTGGAACCAGCCGGGCATGGAGCTCAGGGGGACGAAGGCGCTGGAGATCAGCGGCAGGACGACCAGCGGCAGCGCGTTGTTGGACGCCGCCTCGACGTTCGGGCTGACCAGCCCCATCCCGACCGCGATCCAGGTGAACGCCAGGGCCACCAGCGCCATCAGCCCGAACGCCGCCAGCCATTCCAGCACCGTCGCGCCCGTCGAACGGAACCCGATCGCCGCCCCGACCCCGCCGACCAGGACCACGCTGGCGACCGACTGCATCACGCTGCCAGCGACATGGCCGAAGAGCACGGACCCGCGGTGGATCGCCATGGTGCGGAACCGGGCGATGATGCCCTCGTTCATGTCGTTGGCGACCGACACCGCGGTCCCCACCACGGTCGACCCGATCGTCATCATCAGGATCCCGGGAACGATGTAGGCGATGTAGGCCGACCGGCCGCCGCCGCCCTCCAGCCCCGCACTCATCGCGTCCCCGAAGACGAACACGAACAACAGCAGCAGCATGACCGGCGTCAGCAGCAGGTTCAGCGTCAGCGACGGATAGCGGCGGGCGTGCAGCAGATTGCGGCGCAGCATCGTGGACGAGTCGCGCACGGCGAGGGACAGGGAGCTCATCGGGCGTTCTCCTCGGTCGGGGTGCTGTCGGTGGTGGCGGTGAGGGCGAAGAAGACGTCGTCGAGATCGGGGGTGTGCACGGTCAGTTCGTCGGCCTCGACGCCGGTGGAGTCCAGCCAGTCGAGGATGGAGCGCAGTTCGCGCTGGGTGCCGTCGCTGGGGATCTGCAGGGCGAGCGCCTCGTCGTCCCGGGTGGCCTCGCCCAGCGCGGCGGCCGCGGCGCGGTAGGCGTCCGGGTCGGCGAACCGCAGCCGGACGTGGCCGCCGGGGACGAGCCGCTTCAGCTCCTCCGCGGTGCCCTGGGCCGCGATCCGCCCGTCGTTCAGGACCGCGATCCGGTCCGCGAGCTCGTCGGCCTCCTCCAGGTACTGCGTCGTCAGGAAGACCGTGACCCCGCCCGTCACCAGCTCGCGGATGATCTTCCACATGGTGTGCCGCGAGCGCGGGTCGAGCCCGGTCGTCGGCTCGTCGAGGAAGATGATCCGCGGCCCGCCCACCAGCGTCATCGCGATGTCCAGCCGCCGCTTCATGCCGCCCGAGTACGTCGAGGCCGGCCTGCCCGCCGCCGCGGTCAGATCGAACCGCTCCAGCAGCTCGGCGACCACCCGCCGCCCCTCCGCCTTCGGCAGATGGTGGAGGTCCGCCATCAGGAGCATGTTCTCCTCCCCCGTGATCAGCCCGTCGACGGCCGAGAACTGCCCCGTCACACCGATCACGGCACGCACCGCCTGCGGATCCGCCGCCAGATCGTGGCCGCCGACGCGGATCTCCCCCGCGTCGGCGCCCACCAGCGTCGACAGGATCTTCACCGCCGTCGTCTTGCCCGCCCCGTTCGGACCCAGCAGCGCGAACACCGACCCCGCCGGAATCCGCAGATCCACACCGTCCAGCACCACCTTCTCCCCGTAGGACTTGCGCACACCGGTCGCCGTGACGGCGGCGGGAGCCGGCGCATCGATGGTTGTGGACATGACAGAAGAAGCCATGGAAGCCTCCCTTTCGAGGCCGAAGCGGATGTGAGGTGTCGCGCTGCCGCGCGCCCGGGGATCAGGCGCGCCGCGGTGCCGCGCCGGGGCGCGTGAAGCGGTGCGGTACCGCGCCCGGCGGCCGGGCGCGTGAAGCGGTGCGGTACCGCGCCCGGCGGCCGGGCGCGTGAAGCGGTGCGGTACCGCGCCCGGCGGCCGGGCGCGTGCAAGGTTGCGGTACGGCGCCGGGAATCAGGCACCCTGCCGTGCCGCGCCGGGGCGTGTGCAGCGGTGCGGTGCGGTGCCCGGGGGCCTGGCCCGGGCGCGTGGGGGCCGCGGGGCGAGGGCCCCGGCGGTCAGGCGCGGGCGCGGCGTACGTCGATGTTGCCGAAGCGGGTCCTGGCGCGGACCTCGACGGTGCCCTCGGACTCCTCCGGAGCCCCGGAAGCGGTGAGCGTGTTGCGCACCTGGCCGCGGCCGGAGCTGACGTCGAGCCAGGCGGCGACGCCCTCGCGGATGCCGACCTCGATGGCGCCGAAGCTGGTCTCCAACTGGACCTTCCCTGAGGCCACTTCGGCGACGCGCAGGGTGCCGTGGGCGGTGGTGGCCTCGACCGACGCCTCGGCGCGCGCGATGTCGATGTCCCCGTTGGCCCCGCGCACCCGCAGGTCGCCCGTCACGGCGCCGACGGTGGTGCTGCCGTGCGAGTTCTTCAGGACGGCGGGACCGTCGAGCACGCCGACGCGCAGACTGCCGGAGCTGGTGGTGATCTCGGCCGCGCCCTCGACCCGGTCGACGGTGATCGAACCGTGGGACGCGGTCAGATGGAGCGGCCCGGTCGCGTCGAGGCGCACGTCACCGGACGAGGTCTTCACCCGGACCTCGCCGAGCCGCCCCTCACCGAGCACCTGCGCCCACGCCCCCGTCACCGCGACGTCCGAGCCGGTGGGCAGTTCGACCGCCACGTCGACGGTGCCGGTGCGCCCGACGAGGTAGCGCTGCTTGGGCGTCCGGACGGTCAGGACCCCGCCGGCGAAGGTGACTTCGGCCTGGTCGGCCGCCCGTACGTCCTGGTCCCGCTCGGGGTCGCGGGGCAGGACCTCGACGACCGTGTCGGGGCGCTCGCCGGCGGAGAAGCGGATGGAGCCGGCCTCCACGTGCGCGGTGGCCGAGATCGGTGCGGGAGTGTCGAAAGAAGGCATGGCTGTCCCGTCCTCGTGGGTCTTCGGATCGTCCCCGCAGGTGGGACGCGATGTGGATGGAAGCGGTGCGGTGCCGCACGGACTGCGGCGCGGGCCGGGAGCACTGTCGGCGCACCCGGCCGGTGGCGCTGCCGGGCTGCGTCGCTAGGCCTTGTCTGACAAATGGCGCCGTCCGCCCGCAGGGCGGGGCGCGCGGCGTCCGGTGCGTGCAATCGCAAGGCGGAGGATCATCCTCGTACTGGGCGTACTCGGATGACTCCGACAACGCGGCGAGTGTGCGTGCCGGGCGTCGCGCGCCAGGCGGGATTTGTCAGACACGGCCTAGCGCACCCAGCCGGTGTAGCCCTGCCCGATGGTCCGGGCCCGCTCCGTGGCGGGCGGCCGGGCGCCGCCGTCGACCGCGGCCGACACGGCGCGCACCAGCCAGGCGTTGACCGACAGCCCTTCACGGCTCGCGGCCTCCTCGGCCCGGGTCTTCAGGTGGGCCGGCAGCCGCAGATTGACGCGGGCGGTGCCCCCCTCGTCGCCGTCGGCCGGAGCCCCGGCCTTCACCGGCTCCACGGGCGGGGCCTGCTCCACCGGAGCGGCGTTCGCCTCGACGGGCGGCGGCGTCACCACGAAGTCGGGGTCGAGACCGCGCAGCCGTACATCGACCGAGCCGGGGGCGAGTTCGCGGGTGATCTCGTCCATCGCGGCCGAGAGCACGTTGAGCAGGGTCAGTCGCGTCGCCGACTCCAGGGGCGCGGTGAGCCTTTCGGCCAGCTCGCGCGCTTCCTCGCCGCCGGCCTCGGCGGCCACCGCGAGTTCGCGGCGGAGGGTGTCGACATACGGGGTGAGGTCCATGACGCCATCATGGCACCACAGTGGCACCACGCGCAAGCCCCACGGCACCGGCCAGGACGGGAGACCCGCCCGCAAGCCGCTCACCTGCAAGAACGGCGACGCCACCCGAGGCGCCACCGTGGCATCGCGCCACCTCCAGCAGCACGCGACGCCACAGGTGGCACCACATGGCACCACCCCAGTGCCACGCGACATCGCCCGGCGCCCTGGGGTGCGGCACCCGGGACCGGCCGCCGGGAGCACGGTTTCCGGCGGCCGGCAGTGGCACCACGTCCCCGGCAACCGGCACGATGGCGTCCGGTCGCGCCGACGGACGGGGGTTCACATGGACGAGTCGGCCGCGTCGGCCGAGTGGCCCGCGCGCAGTCTGCTGGGACTGCTGTCGGTCCCGGCCCGGCGGGAACTGCTCGGCCTGGGGGCCCGGAAGCGGTTCGAGGCGGGTGCCGTGATGCTCAGGGAGGGCATGGACGACGAGCACGTCCTGCTGCTGCTGTCGGGCTTCGCCAAGGTCACCGCGACGGTGGAGAACGGCGAGAGCTCGCTGCTCGCCGTCAGGGCCGCAGGGGACCCGGTGGGCGAGATGGCCGCCATGACCGGCGCCCCGCGTTCCGCGACGGTCACCGCCTGCGGTCCGCTGCTCGCCCGGGTGCTGCCGAGCGCCGCGCTGCGCGGACTGCTCCTGACGGTGCCCGAGGTCTCCGTGGCGCTGGCCGGCATCGTCGCCGACCGGCTGCGCTGGGCCAACCGGCGGCGGCTGGACTTCCGCGGGTATCCGGCGAAGGTCCGGCTGGCCCGGCTGCTGGTCGAACTCGCCGCCTCCTACGGGTCGTCCGGGCCCGGCGGCACGGTGATCGGCTGCCGGCTGACGCAGCCGGAGCTGGCCGCGCTGGCCGGCGTCGCCGAGACGACCGTCCACAAGGTCCTGCGCGAACTGCGCGAGGAGGGCCTGCTGGAGACCGGCTACCGCTCCACCGTCATCCTGGACCTCCCCCGGCTCCGGCGGCTCGCGGAGCTGACCCCGGAACCGCCGTGACCCCGGGCGGTGTCAGGCCGCCCCGGGCAGCAGGACCACTCCCAGCCCCGCGCTCACGCCCATGGCGGCCGTGCAGGCCACCGCCACCGTCAGACAGCGGTACTTGCGCACCGCGACGTGGGCGAGAAAGCGCACGGTGAGCGACAGTTCGCGTCGCTCCGCGGCCTCGTCCCCGGACACGTCCGCCGCACCCCCGCCGCCGGACGCACCCCCCGCCGCACCGCCCGCACCCCCGCCACCGGACGCACCCCCCGCCGCAGCGCCCCCGCCCGAGGCGCCGCGCGAAGCCGCCCCCGGCGCGTCCTCGGCGGGCAGGATGTCGGGCCCCGACGCCAGGTGGACGAAGCTGTAGCGGTTCACCCCGCCGTCCCGCAGCAGCCGCGGGCTCAGCGCGGCGGCCAGGCTCACCACCCCGCCGGCCAGCCCGCAGACGAACAGCGCCAGCAGCACCCCGGCGAACGCTCCGGACGCGCCGCCCCGGTCCCAGAGGAGTACGGCCTGCCGGGTCCAGGCCCCCGCCGTCCCGGCCAGCGCCGCCTGGGCGGCCGCCAGGATGCCGGCCTTCGCGTCCGCCTGCTGATGGGTCGCGTGCAGTGCGGCGAACATGTACTGCGCGGGGCGGTTGCCGACTGCGTGCCCGGCCGGTTCCATGACGATCTCCTCGGGTCCTCGACGGTGCGTCCCGTCCAGTAGGGACCGTCCGCCCGGACCGAACCAGTCACTTCCACGGGTTCCGCGCCCCCGGTCACCGCCACCCCGCCGCCGCACCGCCTGCCCACACCGTCCCGCCGCCTCCCGCGCCGTCCCGGCACCGGAATCCCGTACTTGTACGGGGTCCTCGCCCCGGCTCCGGTGTACGACTGCACCACCGGCGCCGCACGAGGGGAGAAGGCACCGGTCTACGGTGGGCAAGTACGCCCCCTGTTCGGGACGTTGGGCGCCGGAGCGCGCCCTCCCCTCATGTACGTGCATCGAGAGGTGTCATGACAGCGAACGGCACAGAGGGACGCGGCGGCCCGGGAGTCTTCCGGCGCCGGCTGCTGCTGGCGGTCGACGCGCAGGGGTACGGGCGCTCGGACGCGGTCACCCAGCGGGAGTTCCAGGCGGGCCTGGCACGGCTGCTGGACGCGGCGGCCGGTACGGCCGGGCTCGACCGCGACCGCTGGGAGACACAGCGGGCCGGGGACTCCGTCTTCGCCGTGCTGCCCGAAGGAACGGACGAGCCCGCCCTCGTCGACACCTTCATGCGCGCCCTGGACGCCGGACTGCGGGCCTTCAACCGCAACCGGGTGCCGCATGCCCGGCTCAGACTCCGGGCGGCCGTCCACTTCGGTCCCGCGTCGCCCGGACCCAACGGCTTCGCCGACCGGGCCCCGGTCGAGATCCACCGCATCCTCGACTCCGCGCCCCTGCGCGAGGCCCTGGCGGCGGCACCGGACGCCTGCCTGGCCGTCGCCGTGTCGGCGCCCGTCTTCCACGACACCGTGGGGGCCGAGTACACCACCGTCCCGGCGGAGGCGTTCCGGCAGGTGCGGGTCGAGCAGAAGGAGTACCGGGGCGACGCCTGGATCTGGGTCCCCGGCTCCCGGGCGGGGCAGCCGGCACCCGTGCCGGACCGGCCGGCGGCCGAGGAACCGCGCCAGGTCCGGCCGCAGCCCCCCACCGGCCCCGAACCCACCGGCGGCGCGCCCGTGACCCGTATCCGTGTGAGGGCGGACGAAGTGGCGGGGGACGCCACCGTGATCCGCGCCGACCGGCTCGAAGGCACCGTCGAGGCTGACGCCGAGGTCGGCCGCGTGGCGCCCGGCGGAACCCTCGTCGGGCTGGACCTCCGCTCCGGCGGGGACGCGGAGTGACCGCCGGGGGCCGCACCGGCCACGCCTTCGACGACGTGGTCCGGGCCCGGACGGAGGCGGACTTCGTCGAACGCCGGTGGCTGTACGACGAGATCGAGCGCGCGATGGCGCCGGAGGCCGGGCAGTACGTGCTGGTGACGGGCGAACCGGGCACGGGAAAGACCAGCCTGCTCGCCGGCATGGCGCGGGCCCGCCCCGACCGGCTGCGCTACTTCGCCCGGCGCGACAGCCGCACCGCCCTCACCGGCGGCGACGTCCAGTCCTTCCTGCTGTCCGTCGGGCACCAGCTCGCCCGCGTGCGACCGGACCTGTTCGAGCCGGAACGCCTCACCGTGGTGATCAGACAGCACATCGACTCCGTCGCGGCCGAGGGCCGTGTGGTCGGCATCCGGATCGAGGACCTCCGTGTCTCGCCGTTCCGGCGCACCGCCTCCGTGGAACTCGAACAGGACATCGGCGACGTCGCCGGCACCGTCCACGGCGTCGAGATCGGCACGGCCGAGCTGGAACCCCGGCTGCTCGACCCGGACAACCTGGCCCAACTGGCGCTGATCGGGCCCGCGGAGGTGCTGGCGGCGCAGGACCCCGGGGCGAGGATCGTGCTGCTGCTCGACGCGCTGGACGAGATGGCCGACGACGCCATGACCGACCCCCGCAAGGGCCTGCTGCACTGGCTGGCCCGGGGCCCCGAACTGCCCGCCAACGTCCGCGTGGTCATGACGTCCCGGCCGCACGCCGGGCTCCGGCTGTTCCGGGCGGCCCGCGAGGAACGGCTCGCCGAGGTCGTCATCGACGCGGGCTCGCCCCAGGTCACGGCCGACCTGCGCGCCTACGCGGACCGCGTCCTGGAGACGGACGCCGTCATCGGCATGGAGCGGGCCAGGGGCCATCTGCCCGGCAGCGCGAAGCGGTACGCGGTCCGCAAGGCCGCCGGGAACTTCTTGTACCTCGCGACCTGGGCACGGGCCCTGACCGACGCCGTCGCCCGTCAGGACGGCGAACTCGTCGACAGGCTGCTCGTCTTCGGCGGCGTCCCCGGCAGCCTCACCGGCCTGTACGGGTTCTTCGTGGAGCTCGCCCGCGACCAGCTCACCCCGTGGCAGCGCGGCAGACCCGCCGGGACAGACGGCTGGGCGGGCGCGGGGCTCCCGGTCATCGGCGTGCTGACGGTGGCCCGGGAACCGCTGACGGAGGACCAGCTCGCCCGGCTGTCCGGCACCCGGATACGCGAGGAACCCGGGCGGAGCGTCCTGGAGGGCCTGCGCTGGCTGCTGGACCGCCGGGACGGCCGCGTCGCCTTCTTCCACACCTCGATCGGCGAGTTCCTCGCGGGCGCGGAGTCCCGCGAGCGGCACCCCGAGTGCTGGGTCGACGAGACCCGCTGGCACGAACGGATCGTGCGGCACTACCGGGGGACCGCACCGCAGTGGGCGGACGTCGACTGGACGCAGGTGGACCGCTACGGCCTGGCCCACCTCGTCGCCCACCTGCTGAAGGCCGGACCCGGCAGCTACGACGACGCCACCGGCCTGGTCTGCCCCGGCCTGCGCGCCGCCGTCAGGGCCGAGTTCGGCGCCGACGGCCGGTTCCTGGAGCTCGTCGACGTCGTCGCCCACCATGTGGCCGCCGGAGCGCCCCTCGCCACCGGCCTGCCCGCGCTGACCTACCTCGCCGTCGTGCGCCGCCGGACCGCGCAGTCCGTCGACGCCCTGCCGGCCCGCACGATCGGGCTGCTCGCCCGGCTGGACCGCCTCACCGAGGCCCTGGAGTACGCGGCCGGACTGAAGCCCTCACGGCAGCACTTCGCGGTGATGGAGGAGATCCTCCGGTACGCGCGTCCCGGCCCCGGGGAGGCGTCGCGCGAGGATCTGCTGGACCTGCTGGTCGAATCCGCGCTGGCCGTCCCGCGGCACGGCACCGACCACGACCGGGGAGCGGCCTACGCCCAGGGGGCGACACGGACGGCCGCGACGCTGCTCGCACCGCACGACCTGGAGCGCGCCCTGCGGCTGTGGCGGCACGGCCAGGAGCCGCCCGGCCCGGACTCCCGAGCCGGGCGGGAACCCGACCCGGTGTACCGCGCCGCCGCCCTCGCCGAACCGGACGTCGACCGCGCCCGGGTCCTCGTCGGCCGGATCCGCGGCGACCGCTGGACGGACTACCTGGACCTGGCGGCCCGCGCCGGCGCCCGCCAGGCCCCCGAACTGCTGTGGGCCGCCGAACGGTCCCTGGACACCGTCGGGCCCGCGGTCCGCCTGGCCGCCCTGGCGAGACTGGCGGCCGCCTGGGCGGCGCACGACCCCGGCACCGGCCACCGGTTCCTCACTGAGGTCCGCGCCCAGCTCGCCGCGGTGGACGAGGAGCGCGACCTCTCCGCCCATCTGGTGCCCGCGGCCGCCGTGCTGGCGGACGTCGACCCGGCCACCGCCCGCCACCTGCTGGACCGTCTGGACACGGTCACCGTCGACGGCTACTGGGACCGCGCCCTCCTCGACGGCGCTGCGCTCTGGACCCGCTGGGGATCCCCCGAACGGGCGCGGACCCTCGCCGGCCGCTACCTCGACTGGAGCACCAGCCCCTGGGCACGGCTCTCCACCGCCCGGGCACTCGGGACGTCGGACG
Source organism: Streptomyces zhihengii (assembly GCF_016919245.1). Lineage (NCBI taxonomy): Bacteria > Bacillati > Actinomycetota > Actinomycetes > Kitasatosporales > Streptomycetaceae > Streptomyces > Streptomyces zhihengii. Next base: position 3,824,728 of record NZ_JAFEJA010000001.1, read on the forward strand.
AGGCGGAGGCGGTACGGCTCGTCGAGAGCGTCTTCGCCGGGATCCCCGACCCGCCGGCCGATCCGGCGGGCTACGAGTGGAGCGCGCGGCAGCGGGTGTCCGACCAGAGCGCGGCCGTGAAGCGCATGAGCGAGTACGACCTCGTCCGGGCCGCGCGGATGGCAGGGGAGATCTCCCGGGGCGACCGGGAGCGGTACGCGGTGCTCACCGACATCGCCCACCTCCACGCCGACCGGGGGGAGTTGCCCCGGGCCGGCGCGCTCCTGGACGAGGTGCTGCGGGACGTCGGGCAACCCGCTCCGCTCCTGGGTGGCGGCGGCGCCGGCACCGGCTTCACGAGCGCGACGCCCGAGTCGAGCGTCCCGCCCCCCAGGACCCACCTGGAGGGGGTGAACATCACCGCGGTGCAACGGATGTTCAACCTCAGCCACCACTGGGCCGCCCGCGCGCGGGGACACTTCTTCCGCGAACCCGCGGACGTGGTCCGGGCCGTGGAACTGGACCCGTCCAGCAACGCGGCCCGGGTGATACGCCGCCTCGCGGCCCGGCTGGCACACCGGGACCTCGACCGTGCGGGCGCCCTGATGCGCGCGGTCACCGACCCCGGCGAACGGGCCATCGGCTTCGCGGAACTGCACCGGACGGCGCACGGCGCCGTCGGCAGCGACTCCCGGCACGGCCCGGAGGCGGAGGCCTTCTCCCGGGAGATCGACCGCGCGCTCGGCGAGCTGCCGCGCCACCGGTGGACCTTCCGCTCCACCGACGACGACCACAAGGCATGGGCCTACGCACGCCCCGACCTGCGGGTCCGCTTCGAACTGGCGGTCCGCGCGCTGGGCTGCCGGAAGGACGACCTGGCCGGGGTGGACGGACTGTCCTTCCTGTCCCACGCGCATCTGCAGTCCATGCTCGCCTGGGCGTCCGAGGTGTTCGCGGCCGACGCCATCGCCCGCAAGCGCCCCCACCCCACCTTCGGGGAGATGCACCGGGAGAACCTGGTCCGCGTCCCGGACCAGGAGGACGAGACGGCCAAGAGCGCGGTGGCCGCGGCCGTGCACCACGAGCACCGGGTCGCCCGCGAGACGCCCGGACACACCTTCCGCGCGCCGGCGGCACGCATCGACGACCCCATCTACGCGGCGGCCGTCGACCTCGTCACCCCCGCCCCGGACGCGGCCCTCAGCCCCTCGTTCACCCGGCGTCTGCGCGGGCTGCTGGAGAGCGGCACCCTGCCCGCTGCCGCCGAACTGCTCGCCTTCGGCGCACAGGCCCGGCCCGAGAACCGGGCCGAACTGCGCGAGCTGGCCGCGGAGGTCATCGCGCGAGCCCGCGACGGCTCGGCGCTCGGCGTGGACGCGCTGACCGCCCTGGCCGTCTCCCCCGCCCTCGGCGACCTACTGGACCCGGTCGCCCTGCTGCACGAGGCCGAACGCTGCACCCTCGCCTGGCCGGGCGAGCACTGGATCCCCGGCGACGCCGTGGCCCGCCTCTTCCCCGTCCTCCTGGCACGCGCGCCCGCGGTCGCCCTGCGCAGGTTCTACGACGTCACCTCGGCGAACTGGTCCTTCGGCATGTCCCTCCTGGAACACGCCCCGGACGCGCTCCTCGAAGCCCTGGACACCGACGCCGCCGCCACCCTCGCCGCATCCGTCACCCGCGCCCTCGCCTGCACCTCCCCCGACGGCACGGCCCCCGCGATCGTGGACGGCGTCCACCTCCCCCACCTCGCCGCCACATCCCGCAGCCCCGGCCGCCGGGCCCCCTGACCCCCGCCGCGCCCGGGCAACGCAAAGGCCGGGTCGGACACTGTCCGACCCGGCCTTCAAACTGAGCCGCCTTCGGGATTCGAACCCGAGACCTACGCACTACAAGCTCAAGATCATTCATGATGGAGGGTTCCAGTCGGTACCGGCTAGTGACAGAACATGCAGGTCAGAGAGCTTCACTGCACGTTCGAGTGTCAGCCGGTACCGACTGGTTCAGAGCCGTCCGGCCACACGGTGGCCACACGATGACCGCACCCGACCGGTGCATTCGCCGTCGCCGGGAGGATTCGAAGCGGCGCGCGAGGGCGGCCGATGCGAGGCCATGGAACACGCGAACGGGGGCCGCACGGCTTGTGCCGTGCGGCCTCTTCGCTATGCCCGGTCACTCACTCAGGACTTGGGCTCGCCGCTCTCGGTGCCTCGGTCCTGCTCGCCGGCGGTGGGGGGCAAGGCGTTCAGGACAGCCTCAAGGGCTATGGCGCCGGTATCGGTGATGTGCCGGTCGTCGAGCAGGATGTCGCGTCTCTTGGCAGTGGCGCGACCTGCTGCGGGTGCTTTGTCGTCGAGTCGGGTACGGCGGACGCGGTACAAGATGCCCCCCTCGCGGCATGGCCGGGTGCCCCGATTCGAACATATGCCCGAGTCAAAGCCCGCTCCACATCAGCTCCCATATCGCCGCAGGTCACGCGCTTACGGCTCCTGATTCGACTCCCCAACCACTCGGATGGTTGCGTCTTCAAGATCAAGGTTCTTGAGGGCTTCTTTAACCAACGTCAGTTCCTCGGGACGTGTTCCGGGCTTGTACGCCACCACGACCGACACCTCGGGGGTGGACATCCCGAGGATGTCGTCGGCGGTCAGACCGACCCACTCGGCGGCCGCCGCGCGGCGCACCTCAGAGAGCGCTCGGCCGGTCGCCGCCGCGACGGCACCGACGATCCACCTGTCGCGCCGATAGCTCTCACCGTTGGCGATCTTATGGAGGGTCGTGTGCTGGAGTTTCTTACCCGTTTCGGGGTCGACTGCCCGCTCGGCCACGCTTCGCAGGGTCGCGCCCTTGATCGCGAGCACCTCGCGAACCATGTCGGTGAAGGGCGTCAGGCTTTCGCCGCCTGTGGGGGACACGGGTTCTCATCTCCGTTCTTGTCGCAGAACGCGAACAGGCTCATCTAAGCAGCTATTGCCCCGAACTGCCCAGTCTGGAACTGCGTTGACGTGCTGATTCTACCCCGCCTACGTTGCTCTTGTTCAAGAACAGAAACGGACGAACAGCTCATATCAGCTGCCCGTTAGCGGTCGCTGTTCGTGTTCAGCAACACATGGGGGATCTTGTGAGCGTTGAGTTTGTGGGGGCGCCGCCGCGTAGCCGGAACACCAAGCACGCGTTGATCGCGATGGAGCTCGCCGAGCATCCGGGCGAGTGGGGAATCGTGCAGCGGCCCGCCTCGATCACCCGGGCGTCGTCTGCCGCGCAGGCGATCCGAAGTGGTCGGCTGTCCGCCTACCCCGCCGGCGAGTTCGAGGCCGTCGCCCGCTCGGTGGTCGAGCAGGGGCGCGTCGAGCACCGGGTCTACGCCCGGTACGTGGGTGCCAAGAAGTGACGGCGGCCGGTCCCCGGATCGGCAGTCTGTGCTCGAGGTACGGCGGTCTCGATCTGCTGCTCGACCGGCTCGACGACCGGGGGATCGCCGCATGATCTGCGATTTCTGGGACGGAGCCGCCGGCGCCTACTGCCGCACGATCGGAACCCGCCGCTACATCGTCGGCAACCGCTGCCCGCTCCACACACCCTCCGCCCTCGCCGGGCGACCCGAACCCCCCGGCGAACCAAATCCCGTAAGGAGACCGTCCCTTGAGCCTCGCCGCGACGGATTGGGTATGGACCCGGTCCCGCGCCCGAGGCGCCGCTCGTCTGGTCCTGCTCGCGATAGCTGACCGCGTCGGCGCCGACGGCGTCGCCTACGCCGGTACGGCCGCGCTCAAGCAGCGGACCCGCGCCGCCCGCTCCACTGTCCGGCAGGCGGTCGACGCCCTGCTCGCCTCGGGTGAGCTCGCCGTCGTCGAGGGACGGGTCGGGCCCGGTGGCGAGACGGTCTATCGTCTGCCGCTCCTCGATGAACAGGGGGCCGAGGATCGGCCCGGACCGGCTGTTCGATCCAGCGGCTCTTTGCCACGCTGAAGTGCAGGACCTCCGTCGTGCTACCGGGGTAGCCAGGGGCCTGCGGAAGCGTGCCGGTGACCTCCAATTCCATCCGGAGGTCACCGTCGCGAGCCTCGTTGATGGCGTGGAGTTGGGCCGAGGTGAGGAGGAACTTGAGGACGGGCCGCTCGACTCCGGTCTCCGGCGTGAACGCGAGCACTTCCGTGCCCCGTCCGACGAGCGTCCGCTGGTAGGGGTTCGCGATCCCGTACAGGTCGGTCTGGAGAGCCAGGAACCTGCCGGCCTTCGTCGCGCTGGGTGCCTTCACGTCCAGCCCGACCTGCAGGCAGATCGTGCCCATGCCCCGAAGGAGCTGGACGCTCTCCTCCCGGACGCCGAGGACGAATTCGCCGACCTCCGCGTCGAAGCGCATCACGTTCACGACCACCCCTTCCACCGTGATCTTCCGACCGACCGATTCTCTACCAGGCGGCGCGGTGACACCGTCGGTTTATAGGAACCTCGAAGATCGTTTGCAACGGACCTCTGCCCCACCCAGAGAGCCCACCTGCTCGTTCAACATCCCGAATCCTCGCTAGGCAACCACACGCCAGCTCCCCAATCCTCCAACCTCTGCCGACGATTTTCGTAGTCGGGAAGAGCTCGGGCCACCATCCGCCAGAAGTTCGGTGAATGGTTCGGCTCATGAAGGTGGGCCAGCTCGTGTACCAGCACATAGTCCACGAGTGCGGCGGGAAGCTGCATGACCGCCCAGTGGATGTTAAGGGCGCCCCGATCCGAGCAGGACCCCCAGCGGTAACCAAGGGGGCGGACGACTAGGTCAGCGGGCGGAGCTTCGAGGCAGTCTGCCCAAGGATTCAGACGCTGAGGAAGCCATTGCCTTCCCCGCTCCGCGTACCAGGCCACCAAGGCATCGCTGGCTGAGCCCTCGTGGCCCCGTCGCAACCTGAGCCTGCCTTCCGCCAGGGCCACCGGGCGGGGAGCTTCATCGACGGTCTTGAGCCGGTAACTGCGTCCCAAGTAGTAAAAACCCTCACCATCGACGAACCGGCGGCGCGGGCGCTGCTCCACGTCCACCTCACGGTCCCGAACATTGGCGTAGAGCCACGGCAGACGAGTGCGGATCAGCCCTTCGAGGGCCTCGCGGTCCGCGTCGGGCGGCACAGCCGCGATGATCCGAGCGTCGCGTTCCACCGTAACCCGGACGCTCTTACGTCCGGGTACTGGGCGGACGTTGACGACCAGTCCTCCCACTTCCAACGGTTCAGCTGCGGTGTCGTGCATGAAGGGTTACAAGTCCTTCTTGTTGTGCTGGATGATCTCTCGCACCGCAGGCGCGAGGCTGTCGACAGCGGGATGCGTGCGGTCGTTCACGGCGAGAAGCATCCAGATGTCGCTCTGGAGATCGTGGAGCGCAGCCGTGTTGTAGAACAAGTCCTTGCGCGCGCTGTGCCGCACGGCAACAGCACGTACTTCGCGCGTCAGCCCGATCAGGTCCAGCCGCGCCTCGTCGGTGATAACCCCGTCTGTTACGACAGCGGTCAGCTGCTGATACACGGCCTGTTCTAGCTTGCTGAGACTACGCACGTCCTCCGGGAGGCCTGAATCACGCCCCTCGGCGACATCCTGCGTCTTCTGGGAGAGGTTCTCGAAGGCTTCGAGCTGCTGGGCCCAGTCCTCCGCGTACTTCTTGAGAATTTCTTCCAGGCGTTCACGGAGCCTGTTGTAGGCAACAGGATTCTCCTGAAAGTGGAGTTCGATGTGGTTACGCACGGCGTGGGCCATCATCGACGCCTTGGCGCGGGAACTCGGCAGTTGCTCGACCTTCGTGCGGAAATCATCAGAGGTGAGCCGGGTGGGTTCTATCGCGCGTTCCACGCCCAGGGCCTTGACGTGCTCGTTGATCAGCTCGGCGACTCGCTCACCGTAGGCGGCCGGGTCGAAGCCGTCATCCTCCTCGCTGAACCGCTGTTTTGCCACCTGGGCGATGAACCCAAAGAGCTTGGCTGGCCGCTGATAGCGGCGGGTGGTTTCGCGTGGCAGGAGGAGGTCAAAGGTGTTCAGGAAGGCCCGAAGGAGCTTGCGGTAGGTGATCCGCCGTTCCTCATCCTCCAGAGTGTCCACCAACCGATGCACGGCGGCAGTGTCGGCGGGATCGATCAGCTCCCGCGTAAGGCCGAGATGGTGGCGGAGCGCATCGTACTGGTGCTCAAGCTTGTTCTCCTCGACCTCGATTTTGACGGTACCGCCCTCCGCCTCGTCGGAGGCGTAAGCGGCCATCGCGTCGAGGAGGGCTCTGGAGACGCCCGCGTAATCGACGACGAAGCCGGCCTGCTTCTTCTCCCCGTAGGTGCGGTTCACACGGGCGACGGCCTGAAGGAGTTCAGCCTCACGCATCCGGCGATCCAGGTACATGACCTGCTCTATAGGGGCGTCAAAACCGGTAAGCAGCATGGTGCGAACGATGAGGATGGCCACTGGCTTGGCGGATTCTGCGGTGAGGTCGGCGGGGTTGGGGAAGGGGCTACGGAACGCCGTGATGGCGTTCTCCTGAGCGTTCCCGTCAGACCAAGTTGCCCACGCCGGGTCGTCCTCGGAGTCCGGAGAGATTACCGGTACGAAGTCGATGACCTTGAGTAGCGCAAGCTGCTTGTGCGCAGAGACGAGAAGTCGCTGCTTAGGGGTACGGTCCTCCGCTGGCAGGTCCTGGGCCTTGCCGAGAGTGCGGGCCGGGGACTTGGCAGCCTTCTCTACTTCGGCGACCAGTTCGTCACGTGCGTCGCACAGGGCTTCCCGGTAACGCACCGCGATGCCACGTGAATGAGCGACGACCTGTGCCTTGAAGCCTTCCTTCATGGCCCCTTCGACGTAGTGGCGCAGCATGTGGCGTGCCTTACGCCGGATCATGTCGTCAGCGTTGAGGACAGCCGAGGACTTGGCGTACCTCTTCTGGAGTTCGTCGTACTGGTCGTCGGTAAGTTCTTCGAACTCCTCCTCGAACGCCTCATCCAAGGTCTCGCCCTCGTTGACCGCGCCCTTGGCGATGTGGCCTTCGTAGTAGATGGGCACGATGGCGCCGTCGTCCTCGGCGTCCTTAAGGCGGTAGGTGTCGATGAACTCGCCGAACGTCGTCGTGGTGAGCTTGCGGCGGTTCATGATGATCGGGGTACCGGTGAAGCCGATCCGGGCTGCGTTGGGCAGGGACTCCATGAGGTTCTGGTGGAGGGCAGAACCGTGGGAGCGGTGTGCCTCATCGACCAGGATGAGGATGCCGTCTCGGTTGTTGATCAAGCCCCAACCGGGAGTGCCTTCGTGGGCAAGGGAGTCCGCGGCGTTCTGCCGGGCCTTCTCCGCGTCCTGCTGCTTCTGGATCATGACAAAGACCAGGCCGGCGTTCTCCAGAGCAAGGACCTTCGGCACCTCGGACGCGCGAGTGATGACGTCCGGCTTCTCCCCTGCAAGCTCGGCTGTTTCGGCGAGCTGCTTCTGGAGCTGCCTACGGTCGGTGACAATAACGATCTTGAAATGACCCAGGCCAGGAGTAGAACGGAGCTTCCGTACCAGGAACACCATGGTCAGCGACTTACCCGAGCCCTGGGTGTGCCAGACGATTCCACCGCGCTGGTCATCCTTGCCGTGGACCTGTTTGGTCTCGCCCGTTAGCAACCGCTCCACTGCCTTATGGACGGCTCGATACTGCTGGTAGCGCGGACCAATCTTCACCCGCGCAGTTCGCCCTTCGGATACCTCGACATCCTTGAAGACGACGAAGTTCCGCACGATGTCGAGCAAGCGGTGCGGGTGCAGCACTCCTGCTACGAGAACCTTTTGGGCGCCAGCGAAGGCGTCATGCTTGTGGAACGTCGTTCCTGCTACTCGCTTCGTGTCGAGCGGGTGCGCATCCCGCCAGACCACGTAGTCCTGGGGTCGGGAGGTGAACGTGCCCAGCAGCGCCGTGTCCCCAGTCGTCGCGATGGTCAACTGCACTGTACGGAACAGCTGCTCGCTGCCCTCGGGCACGAATGAATCACGCCTCTGATTGGCGTACCGGCGCAACTGCTGGATCGCCTTGTGTGCGTCTCCTTGCCCGGCCTTGAGTTTCTTGCACTCGACAACGACCAACGGGATGCCGTTGACGAACAGCACAAGATCGGCGATGAGTTTCCTGGGCTTGCCGTAGTCGTCCCGCGCACCCGGGATCGTCATCGGGAATTGAGAGACGACAAGGAAGTCGTTGTTCTCCGGTGTCTCCCAGTCGACGAACCGCACTTTCTGCGCCCTCCCTCCGTCCCAGCCGTCGACGCCAGGGACGGCGACGCCTTCGATCAGAGCTTGGGTTGACGCCTCATTCGCCGCTATGAGCCCGCCGCCGGGTGCACCGCCCTTACTGAGCGCAGAGATCGCGACGGCCACGCGGGCCTCGTCCAGCCACGCCGTCCCGTTCGGCGTCCGGTTCAGCCGGGCCAACTGACGCCGGAGGATTCCGGTGAGCAGCGCGCAGTCCGCCCCACGTCGGATGTACGGATCTGCGCCTGGCGCTTGCAACTCCGCGCCCTGGATCCCCACCACATGCCGCCAACCCATGGTGCGGTGGGTGAGCTGAGCGATCAGTGGGGCTTCTACGTACTTGTACTCGGGGCCGGACATCGGAGGTGCGGTCTCCTTTGTTGAGCGGTACGTGGGGAGATAGGGCACGGACGACAGCGCAGGTGGGGCTATGCGGAGACAGGGAAGCAAATCTTGCCAGTGAGCAGATCGTTCATGAGCGCGCTTCGGAGTAGGTGCAGTTTGTCGATATCCTTGTCTGCACTTACCAACTGGCTCTTCCACTCGGCCACAGAAGCAACAACACGTTCTTGCTCCACCAAGGGAACAATCGGCACTGGCGTCTTCTTGACCTGTGACGAGTTGATGCTCGCCAGGTTAGTGGTCTGCTTCGCGACACCAAGGAAATAACTCTTTCCCCGCGGGGAAGCAAGATACGAAGCTAGAAAGTCAGGGCGGTAGACTGCAGTTTGGCATCGGACCTTGAAGACATGATTTTGGTGCAGGCAGGGGTCAATGCGACCGTCCCACACGCCACCGCGCCCGAGCTTGTCAAGGTCACCACCTTCCGTGAGAAGCACATCTCCTTTCGCTAGACGAAAACGTTCCACGTCCGAGCTGCGCACGGTCACGAATTTTACGTCGGCCGTGTCGATATACCCTTCCTGCACGTTAGCAACGCGGAGGTACGGCAGGCTGACCGCGTCGTCACCCGGTTCGTGATTCCCGAGCGTGACGCCCGCCGAGATGTCGGCGATCTCCTCAAGAACCGTCCACTCCACACCAGTAGCCTCCGAAGCGGAGTGAATGAGCGCAGCGGTCGCTGCCCCGGCTACCACCGCCAATTTCTCTCGCCTGAGGCACGCTCGCTGAATTTGCGTGTCAACCTCGTTGAGAATTTCAGCAATCCTGCGCTGCTCCGCAAATGGCGGAAGATTGACCTCAATCTTCTTGAAGTCTCGGTACCGAACAGCCCCTCGCCGATCTACGGAAGCCTGTTCGTGTACCCCATATGCAGCCAGCATCGTGTTGCTCTTGAGGATGCGATACATGAAATTCGCATCGATCTCTGGAAGGCACGAAAAAACCGTATAGATCGGACTGACGCACGCGGTATCGACGATTTCCTGAAGGCCAATTGAGCCTTCCGCGAGGTGATTCGTAGCGTAGGCGAACCACCCTCTACGGACCAGCTTGTATCCAGAGATATCGTCACTGTGGATCTGACGATTTTTGAAGTACTCATCCGCTCGAACAAGACCGTGGTGCTTCGTGGATGAGAGAACCACCGCCTCATCCGCGAGGTCACCTACCCGAACGCTTTCCTCTCGCGTTACCTCTCCAAGAGCAACTCGCCTCCAACCCTCACGCATAGCCCAGCTCCTCCAGGTAACCCTGCAGTCGCTTGGCCGAGGACTCGCGTTCTTGTTCCAAGTCCGCCATGGTCACGGCGTACTTCAGGCCCCATCGGCGGAAGACGTCTACTAGGGCTCGGCGGTCGGCTGCGATAAAGCGGGCCATTCGAGCGAACAGGTCGGCATTTAGGAAACCGAGGACGACTTCCTGGGCCTGCGCTGGGGTCAATTCGTCTGCCGCTTCACTGAGTTTACGCACGAACGACGCCTTGATCTCAGCGAGATCGAGCTTTGCTTCCCTCTGCTTCTTCTTAAGAGCGGTCAGTTCTTCTGGAGGCAATACTTGGGTCAGGTCGAGATCTTCCTCGTCTTCCTCATCTACTCCGTCTCCCTGGCCCGCCTTAGATGTCTTCTTCGGCGGGGAGCCCGCCTTCACCTCTGCGTCCAGCTTCGCGACTAGTGCTTCCGCTGTCTCCAGCTGCTTCACATACGCCGGAATCAGCTCCGGAACCAACCGGTGCTCGCGCGCCTTGCGCATCGCGGCCCGATAGCGGGCCTTCGTCTTAGCATCGGCCTTGGCTGAGGGCTCCTCGAACGCCGATGCAATACTGCGAACCCAGCCATCAATCAGGCCCTTGAAGTTTTTCGCCATCAACACGTCTAGGTCGTTCTTCGCATCGAACCACCAAGCGGCGGCTGCTCCCGCCAACTGATTGCTGTCCAGCACGCCCACGGGCTTGAGTGCCGCCACAAAGGTAGTGAGTAGTTCCTCACGCGTCTGCGACTTTTGCCGATGCACGGGCAGCTTCGCGAGCTGCTCGCGATGTTCACGCCACCAAGTGTGAAACGCTCGCCCGAGAACAACTTCCCTTTCCTGCGCAAGTCCTGGAATCCGCGCCGCAGTTGCTTCGTACCCCTCACTCAAGAAATCGACGTACTCGGGATCACCATCCCGCAGCCGGAAGAGCGCCCCTTCGGGCTCGATTCCGAATGCATCGAACTGCGCCTTGCGCGCTGCAATCTCGCTCCTCGGCACACCCCCGTACAGATGTGCTCGCACGTCCTGCGGCTCTGGCGCGGGCGTGTTGTCCACATAGCGGCGAATATTGAGATTGTAGTCATTCTGCGCTAGCTCAGAAACCTTCACGACGCGAGCGAACCCAGGGATTTCATTCCAGCTCTCGTACGCGGAGACGATCTTCTCCGCATGCTGGGCTTCTAGCAGGTTTTGTGTGCGTCCGGCCGTGACCTCCCGATCCGCGTTGATGAAGAGCACGCCGTCGCGCCGGCCTTCAGGCGCGCCATCCCGGCCTCGCAGGACAAGGATGCATGCAGGGATCCCAGTCCCGTAGAAGACATTGGGGCCGATGCCGATGACGGCTTCCAGCCGGCCTTCCTCGATGATCTGCCTGCGAATCTTCTGCTCTTCACCGCCCCGGAACAGCACCCCGTGCGGCATGACGGAAGCCGCGACGCCGTCCGCCTCCAGCACTGCCAGCACGTGCTGGATGAACATGAGGTCAGCCTTCTTGCCCAACTCAGGCGTCCAGCCGTATCCCATCCGCTCGGCGAACTTCATGCCCGCCCGCCGGTAGTTCTGCGCGAACGGCGGATTGGTAAGAATGCGGTCGAAGCGCTGAAGCTGCCCGCCTTGCACATGCTGTGGATCGGCGAGGGTGTCGCCGTGGTGGATGACGCCGTCGGCCACGCCATGCATAAGCAGATTCATCCGGGCCATCGCCCAGGCGCTGCCGTTGTCTTCCTGTCCGTACACCGACAGGTGAGACTCGTCGCCGCCGTGATCCTGCACGTACTCTTTGGCGAGGATCAGCATGCCGGCCGAACCGCAGCACGGGTCGTAGACGGACATGCCTGACTGCGGCTTGACCAACTGGTTCATCATTCGAATGACCGAGCGCGGGGTGTAGAACTGGCCACCCTTCTTACCGCCCTCGTCGGCGAACTCGCCGATTAGGTACTCGTAGGCGTAGCCAAGGAGATCGGGGAACTCGAAGTCTTCGTTGCTGAGCCGGTACTCGCTGAAGTGGTCGATGAGCTGCTGGATGACCGGCTTGGTCAGCTTGGTGTTGCCACCGCGGGACTCGGTGAAGCTGATGTACGAGAGCACCCCGTCGAGCGCCTGGTGGTTGTGATTCTCCAGCTGAGCAAGCGCCACGTTCAGGGCCTCGGCCGGCTCAGTCCGAGACTTGCCGACGATCGTGGACCAGCGGGACTCCTGCGGGACGTAGAACTCATGCGCCTTGTAGGCGCCTCGAGCCTCGGAGATCCGTTCCGCCTGTTCCTGGCTTTTCCCTTCCGCGACGAGCTTCTTAACCAGCGCTGCCTGTGCCACATCGAACTGGTCGGAGGCGCGCTTCAGGAACAGCATCCCGAAGATGTAGTCCTGGTACTGCGCCGCGTCCATCTTGCCGCGCAAGATATCTGCGGCGGCGTACAGATGCCGCTCCAGCTGCGGCAACGTGAGCTGTGCCACTCTCGTTTCTCCTCTTACTGCACGTCCCGCAAGACATGCGTCCCGTGACAACCAGCCCACCGTAGGGCCTGGCTGTGACATCCGGCTTACAAAGCGAGTTTCGGGCCCCTCCTAGATACAGCGCACCGGTCGGCAGCGAGACAGGCGTACCCGAGACTCGTTCTCTTGTGAAGTACCTCGCTTGTGGGAACCCACCAACCGCCACGTCGGCGGTGACTCAAAGCGCACCGTCATCCAGCCCTAACTGCACCGACTCGATGGCCCGCTTCCCGCACGCTCGCCCGTCCGCCTTCCAGCACACCCACCGCACGCGTGTCCACCGATTGTCCACCGGCGCCCCTCAGGAACGGTTCTCGTACTGAGCCGCCACTGCAGCACAAGGCAAAGGAAAAGAAAAAACCCCAGGTCACGGCGAGTGAGTCCTGGGGTCATTCCGAGCCGCCTTCGGGATTCGAACCCGAGACCTACGCATTACGAGTGCGTTGCTCTGGCCAACTGAGCTAAGGCGGCACGCTACGGTTCGAGAGACTCGTCCCCGCGGGAGACACGCTCTCATCAGCAGCGGCGCCAAGTCTACAGGGTTCCGCGGGGTGCCCCGAACCACCTCCGGCGAGGGGGCTGTGAGCGGTTCAGCAGCGCTTGCCGTCCTTCGGGGCGGTGCCTTCGAGGAGGTAGGTGTTGATGGCCGTGTCGATGCAGTCGCTGCCCCGGCCGTAGGCGGTGTGCCCGTCGCCGTCGTAGGTCAGCAGCCGTCCGGACTCCAGCTGACCGGCCAGTGCCTCGGCCCACTTGTACGGGGTCGCCGGGTCGCGGGTGGTGCCGACGACCACGATCGGGGCGGCGCCCTTCGCCTCGATGCGGTGGGGCTTGCCGGTCGCCTCCTGCGGCCAGTAGCTGCAGTTCAGAGAGGCGTAGGCGAAGCCCTTGCCGAAGACGGGGGACGCCTTCTCGAATTCGGGGACCGCCGCCCGGACCTCCTCGGCGGAGTCGAAGGCGGGCGGCAGGTCGAGGCAGTTCACCGCGGCGTTGGCGAACATCAGATTGGCGTAGGAGCCGTCGGCCTCGCGCTCGTAGTAGCTGTCCGCCATGGCCAGCAGCGGAGCGCCGTCGCCCTTCTGCGCCGCGCCGAGCGCCGAGCGGAGCTGGGGCCAGGCGCCCTCGTCGTACATGGCGGCGATCACACCGGTGGTGGCCAGCGACTCGCCGAGCGCGCGGCTCTCGCCGGTCGGCACGGGCTTGGCGTCGAGCTGGGCGAAGAACGCCTTGAGGCGCTTGCCCGCGTCGGCCGCCGAGGTGGTGCCCAGCGGGCAGTCCGCCTGCTCGACGCAGTCCGCCGCGAAGGACTGGAAGGCCGTCTCGAAGCCGGCCGTCTGGTCCCTGTTCATGGTGCGGGCGGGCAGCGAGGGGTCCATCGCCCCGTCGAGGACGAGCCGGCCGGTGCGGTCGGGGAAGAGCTCCGCGTAGGTGGCGCCGAGGAAGGTGCCGTACGAGGCGCCGACGTAGTTCAGCTTCTCGTCGCCGAGCACGGCCCGGAGGATGTCCATGTCGCGGGCGGCCTCGACGGTGGAGACGTGCGGCAGCACCTCCCCGGAGCGCTTCTCGCAGCCGGCCGCGAAGCCCTTGAACGCCGTCGTCAGCTTCGAGGTCTCGGCGCTGTCGTCGGGGGTCTGGTCGACCTGGGTGAAGCGGTCCATCTCGGGGCCGGTCAGGCACTCGACGGGCTCGCTGCGGGCGACGCCGCGCGGGTCGACGGCAACCATGTCGTACTGGGCGCGCACCGGCGCCGGATAGCCGATGCCCGCGTACGCCTGGAGGTAGCCCACGGCGGATCCGCCGGGGCCGCCCGGGTTCACCAGCAGGGAGCCGAGGCGCTCTCCGGGGCCGGTGGCCTTCTTGCGGGCGACGGCGAGGTCGATCCGCTCGCCCCCGGCGTCCGCGTAGTCCAGGGGCGCCTTCATGGTGGCGCACTCGAAGCCGGGGACACCGCACTCCCGCCACGTCAGCTTCTGGGAGTAGTACGGCTCCAGCTCGGCCGGGACCGCCCGGCCGACGCCGGACGATCCGGGCTGCGCGGAGCCCGCCGAGGCACCGCCGCCGCTGCAACCGGAGACGAAAAGACCGGCCGTGGCCAGCGGAAGGGCGAAGATGCGGAACAGGCGCCTGGTGTCCATCCATCGGAGCGTAATCGCAGCCGGCCACCGGTGCCCGTCCTTGCTCGTACGGGTGATCCGGTCAAGCACCCGGCCGAAGTCACCCCGGCCGGGGACGTGCGGCGGCTCCCCGCGGGCGGGGAGCGGGCGGGCGGAAAGGAGGGGGGGGCGGGGAGGCGCCGAGGCGCTCGGCGCCGCCGTCAGCCCGCGCGCAGCGAGACCGCCATCGCCTCGACGGCCAGCAGCGGCGCCACGGTGGTGGTGTCCAGCGCCGTGCGGCAGGCGGTGATCGCCTCGATGCGGCGCAGCGTCGCCTCGGGGGCCGACGAGCGGGCGACGCGGTCGAGCGCGTCCCGCAGGTCGCCGTTGGCGAGCGCCACCCGGGAGCCGAGCTGGAGCGCGAGGACGTCGCGGTAGAAGCCGACCAGGTCGGAAAGCGCGAGATCGAGGCTGTCCCGCTGGACGCGGGTCCTGCGGCGCTTCTGGGTGTCCTCCAGCTCCTTCATCGCGCCGGCCGTGCCCCGGGGCATCCGGCCGCCGGCGACGGCGCCGAGGGCCGCCTTGAGGTCCTCGGTCTCCTTGCCGTCCATCTCCTCGGCCATCTGGGCGGCGTCGTCACCGGCGGCGTCGACCAGATCCTGGGCGGCGCGCAGGCACTGCCCGATGTCGTCGACCCGCAGCGGCATCCCGAGCACCGCCTTGCGGCGGGCCCTGGCCCGCTCGTCGGTCGCGAGCCGGCGGGCGCGCTCGATGTGCCCCTGGGTCGCCCGGGCGGCGACCGCCGCGGCCTCGGGCTCGACGCCGTCCCGGCGCACCAGGAGGTCGGCGACGGCGTCGACCGGCGGGGTGCGCAGGGTCAGCAGCCGGCAGCGCGAGCGGATGGTGGGGAGGGTGTCCTCGACGGAGGGCGCGCACAGCAGCCAGACCGTCCGGGGAGCGGGCTCCTCCACCGCCTTGAGGACGGCGTTGGCCGACCGCTCGTTCAGCCGCTCGGCGTCCTCGACGAGGATGATCTGCCAGCGGCCGTTGGCCGGGGAGGTGAACGACTTGCGGACGGTGTCGCGCATGCTCGCGACGAGGATCTGCGAGCCGACGGCGGCGATGGAGCTGACGTCCGCGTGGGTGCCGATCAGGGCCGTGTGGCAGCCGTCGCAGAAGCCGCAGCCCGGGGTCGCGCCGAGGGCGCGGTCGGGGCTGACGCACTGGAGCGCGGCGGCGAACGCGCGGGCGGCCGTGACCCGCCCCGAGCCGGGCGGCCCGGTGAACAGCCAGGCGTGCGTCATCGTCGAACCGTCGGGGGCGGTGCCGCCCTGCGCCTGCGCCGTGACCAGGGCGTCGGCGTCCCGGGCGGCGAGGGACAGCTCCGCCACGACCCGGTCCTGGCCGACCATGTCGTCCCAAACGGCCACGCGCCGTCACCGCCTTTCGTGCTGCGGTCTCCATTGTGGGCCAGGGCACCGACACCGACGGCCGGGCACCCCGTGCCCGGCCGTCGCCCCTGGTGCGGGGCAGGTTGCCCGTCGCCCCTGGTGCGGGGCAGGTTGTGCGCGTCCCTGATGCGGGGCAGGTTGTCCGCGCCCCCGCCGGGCGCCGGTGTCAGCGCCCCCGGCGCCGGCCGCGCTCGTCGTCGTCCTGGTGCGGGCCCAGCAGTTCGTCGGCGAGGGTCGGCAGATCGTCCAGCGGGGTCTCCTCCGCCCAGTCCGAGCGCCGGCGCGAGGGCTCCGCGCCGGGGTCGACCTGCGGGAGCTCGCGGGTGCGCTCGTTCGCACCCTCGCCGCGGCCCTCGTCCCGTCCGTCCCCGGCACGCTCGCGCCCGGACCGCTCGGCACGATCAGACCGCCCGGTCCGCTCGTCGCGCTCCTCGCGATCGCCGTGCTCGCCGCGCTCGTCGCGGAAGAAGTCCGCCGGCACCCGGTCCGCGGGCGCGTCGCTCCGGGAGGCGTCCTCCCGCACGGGCCGCAGCACGGCCGTGTCCTCGACGGCCGGCAGCACCGACGTCTGCGCGTCGGCGGGGTCGGCCGACGGATCGGGGACGCGCGGCAGGACCGCGGTCTCGTCGGACCGGCCCCGGTCCGCGTCGGGCCGGGGGACTTCCCGGGTGATCTCGTCGGAGGCCGTGGGCGGCAGGTCCTCGGGCCGGACGATGGGCGTCGGCACGGTGATCTCGCTCGCGGAGACCTCCTGGGCGGCCGCGGTCGCGGCTGCCTCGGCCTCCGCCCTGCGCCGGGCCTCCTCGGCCGCCAGGCGGGCCTCCTCCTCGGCGGCGCGGCGGGCCGCCTCCGCCTTCAGCAGCGCCTCCTCGGCCTTGCGCTGCTTCTCCAGCCGCCGGGCCTCGGCCTCGGCCCGCAGCCGGGCCTCCTCCTCGGCCTGACGCCGCAGCCGCTCCTGCTCCTCCTGGCGGGCCTGCTCCTCCGCCTCACGGCGGCGGCGCTCCTCCTCGGCACGGAGCCGGGCCTCCTCGGCACGCTGTCGCGCCTCCTCGGCCTGGCGCTCGGCCTCGCGGCGGCGGGCCTCCTCCTCCTCGCGCCGCTTGCGCTCCTCCTCCTCGGCGCGCAGCTTGGCGAGCTGCTCCTGGCGCTCGCGCTCCAGGCGCTCCTCCTCCGCCTTGCGGCGGGCCTCCTCCTCGGCCCTGCGGCGCGCCTCTTCCTCGGCGGCCTTCCGGGCCTCCTCCTGCGCCGTGATCTCGGCGGCGGAGAGCGGCAGGAGCTGGTCGAGCCGGTGGCGTACGACCGTGGTGACCGCCGCGGGCTCCTGGCCCGCGTCGACCACGAGGTAGCGGCCGGGGTCGGCGGCGGCGAGCGTCAGGAAGCCGGTGCGCACCCGCTGGTGGAACTCGGCCGGCTCGGACTCCAGGCGGTCGGGCGCCTCGGTGAAGCGTTCCCGCGCGGCCTCGGGGGAGACGTCGAGCAGCACGGTCAGGTGCGGGACCAGACCGCCGGTGGCCCAGCGGGAGATCCGGGCGATCTCGGTCGGGGACAGATCGCGTCCGGCGCCCTGGTAGGCGACCGACGAGTCGATGTAGCGGTCGGAGATGACGATCGCGCCGCGTTCGAGCGCGGGACGGACCAGGGAGTCGACGTGCTCGGCGCGGTCGGCGGCGTAGAGCAGCGCCTCGGCGCGGTTGGAGAGGCCGGCGCTGGAGACGTCCAGCAGGATCGACCGCAGCCGCTTGCCGACGGGGGTCGCGCCCGGCTCCCGGGTGACGACGACCTCGTGGCCCTTGGCCCTGATCCAGTCGGCGAGCGCCTCGACCTGGGTGGACTTGCCGGCTCCGTCGCCGCCCTCGACGGCGATGAAGAAGCCGCTCGCCGCGGGACGCTGCACCGGGTCGGCGCCGCCGCGCAGCGCGTCGCCCAGGTCGCGGCGGAGCGGGACGCCGGAGCGGTCGTCGGTCTTCGCGAGGACGAGGGCCGCCACGGGCAGCAGCAGCGCGCCCACCAGCATCAGCGTGAACGCCGCCCCGCCGTGGGCGAAGACGAAGTCGCCGCTGGCCAGCCGGTGCGGGCCGATCGCGGCCGCGATCAGGGGGGCCACCACGGCGGCGACGCCGAGGCAGACGCGGACGACGGCCTGGAGGTGCTCGGTGAGCCGGGCGCGGCGGAAGTCCTCGGTCTCCTGGTCGATGAGCACATGACCGGTGTTGGCGGCGACGCCGGCGGCGAGCCCGGCGAGCACTCCGAGGAACAGCACGGTCGCGGTGTCCGGGACGAGCCCCATGGCCAGCAGCGCCACGCCGGTGACGGCGAGGGCCAGCGCCAGGAGGCGGCGTCGGGAGAGCGCGGGCAGCACGGAGCCGGCCGCGCGGATGCCCGCGCCGGTGCCGCCGGTCAGGGCCAGCACGAGGAGCGCGAAGCCGGCCGGCCCCGCGCCGAGGTCGACGGCGTGCAGCACGGCGACGGCCGCGGCCGACGCGATGGCGGCGGTGACGGCGGCACAGGCGAGGACGAAGACCGGGATGCCGCCGGTGCGGCCCTTGTCCGTGCCGTTCCCGGTGGACGGGCGGCGCAGCCCCTCCAGCGGCGAACGCGGGCGCGGGGTCTGCGTGTCGGGGAACTCGACGAACCACAGCGTGGAGACCGAGGCGGCGAAGAGACCGGCGGCGACGTAGGAGCCGAGCGCGGCCTGGTGCAGCGTGAACCACTCGACACCGGTGCCGAGCAGGTTGCTGACGAGCGCGGCCACCAGCAGCACCGCCGCGGCGACGGGCACGACCGCGAACGCCGTACGCGTCCACAGCCTGCGCAGCGCCTCCAGGTGGTCGGGCAGCGGACGCACGGCGGCGCCCTCCAGGGGCGGCGCGGGCAGCAGCGCGGGGGCGGCGCCGTCGCGCGCCACGGTCCAGAAGCGCTCCGCGACGCCGGTCACGAAGACGGTGATGAGCAGGAGCGCGAGCGCGTTGTCCGGTGTCCAGTCGAGCCACAGCGGGGCGACGACCAGCAGGGCGAGCCGGATTCCGTCCGCCCCGATCATGGTCCACCGCCGGTCGAGCGGTCCGCCCGCCGCGGTGAGCGTGGTCATCGGTCCGAGCAGCACGGCCCCGAACAGCAGGGTGGCCAGCACCCGCGCTCCGAGCACGGCGGCCACGGCGAAGCCCGCCCCGCGGTACCCCGTCCCGAGCGTCTCCGACACGACGGCCGCCTGGAGCGCGAGCAGCAGCAGGACGAGGACGCCCAGTGCGTCCCCGATCCCGCCGACCACCTGGGCGTTCCACAGGCGCCTCAGGGGCGCACCGCGCAACAGGGCCCGCACGGCCCGCTCCCGCGAGTCCGCGGCGAGTGCCTCGGTGTCGGTGGTGTCTGAGGAGGCGTCGGAGGCAGTCTCTGCAGCGGTACCCGTGACCGCCTGCTGCTCGGCTGGCTGCTCGGCTCGCGTCATCCGCCCAGCCTATCCGGAGCGTCTTGCTCCCCGACGGGGTGTCCGAACAGACGGACGCTTTTGTCGCAAGAGTGTGAACTCCCACGCCCCCGGTGCCCGGTAACGAAGGGCCCGTGAACGGAAAGAGCCGCTCGCGCCCCGGAGCGTGCGCCCCGGAGCACGAGCGGCTCGTGAACCGGTCCTACTCGTCCGTCGCCGTGGACGACTTGGCCGACGCGGCCGCCTTCTTCGTGGCGGTCGCGGTCTTCTTGGCCGTCGTCGTCTTCTTGGCGGCGGTCTTCTTCGCCGTCGTGGTCTTCTTCGCCGCGGTCTTCTTGGCGGGCGCCTTCTTGGCCGCCTTCTTCGCGGTCTTCTTGGCCGGTCCCTTGGCGCGCTTCTCGGCGAGGAGCTCGTAGCCGCGCTCCGGCGTGATGTCCTCGACGCTGTCACCGGTGCGCAGGGTGGCGTTGGTCTCCCCGTCGGTGACGTAGGGACCGAAGCGGCCGTCCTTGACCACCACGGGACGCTCGCTCACCGGGTCGGTGCCCAGCTCCTTCAGCGGCGGCTTGGCCGCGGCCCGGCCGCGCTGCTTCGGCTGCGCGTAGATCGCGAGGGCCTCGTCCAGCGTGATGGAGAAGAGCTGGTCCTCGTTCTCCAGGGAGCGCGAGTCGGTGCCCTTCTTCAGGTACGGGCCGTAGCGGCCGTTCTGCGCGGTGATCTCCACGCCCTCGGCGTCGGTGCCGACCACCCGCGGCAGGGACATCAGCTTCAGCGCCTCGGCGAGCGTGACCGTGTCGATCGACATGTTCTTGAAGAGCGACGCGGTGCGCGGCTTGACCGCGTTCTTGCCCGTCTTCGGAGTGCCCTCGGGGAGGATCTCCGTGACGTACGGGCCGTAGCGCCCGTCCTTGGCGACGATCTGGTGCCCGCTGACCGGGTCGGTGCCCAGCTCGAAGTCCCCGCTCGGCTTGGCGAGCAGTTCCTCCGCGTGCTCGACGGTGAGCTCGTCCGGGGCGAGGTCGTCCGGGACGTCGGCGCGCTGGTGGCCCTCCGCGTCCTTCTCCCCGCGCTCCACGTAGGGGCCGTAGCGGCCGACGCGCAGCTTGATGTCGTTGCCGACGGGGAAGCTGGAGATCTCCCGGGCGTCGATGGCGCCGAGGTCGGTGACCAGTTCCTTCAGGCCGCCGAGGTGGTCGCCGTCGCCGTTGCCCGCCTCGCTGGCGGCACCGGCGGCGTCGCCCTCGCCGAAGTAGAAGCGCCGCAGCCACGGCACGGCCTGCGCCTCACCGCGTGCGATGCGGTCGAGGTCGTCCTCCATCTTCGCGGTGAAGTCGTAGTCGACGAGCCGGCCGAAGTGCTTCTCCAGCAGGTTGACCACGGCGAAGGAGAGGAAGGACGGGACGAGCGCCGTCCCCTTCTTGAAGACGTACCCCCGGTCGAGGATCGTGCCGATGATCGACGCGTACGTCGACGGGCGGCCGATCTCGCGCTCCTCCAGCTCCTTGACCAGCGAGGCCTCGGTGTAGCGGGCGGGCGGCTTGGTGGCGTGGCCGTCGACGGTGATCTCCTCGGCCGACAGCGCGTCGCCCTCGGTGACCTGCGGCAGCCGGCGCTCACGGTCGTCGAGCTCGGCGTTCGGGTCGTCGGCGCCCTCCACGTAGGCCTTCATGAAGCCGTGGAAGGTGATCGTCTTGCCGGACGCGGTGAACTCGGCGTCGCGGCCGTCCGCGGCACGTCCGCCGATGCGCACGGTGACGCTGTTGCCGACGGCGTCCTTCATCTGGGAGGCGACGGTCCGCTTCCAGATCAGCTCGTACAGCCGGAACTGGTCACCGGTGAGCCCGGTCTCGGCGGGGGTGCGGAAACGATCACCCGAGGGGCGGATCGCCTCGTGCGCCTCCTGGGCGTTCTTGACCTTGCCCGCGTAGGTGCGCGGCTTGTCCGGCAGGTAGTCGGCGCCGTAGAGCTGGGTCACCTGCGCGCGCGCCGCCGTCACGGCGGTGTCGGACAGCGTCGTGGAGTCCGTACGCATGTAGGTGATGAAGCCGTTCTCGTACAGCTTCTGCGCGACCTGCATGGTCGCCTTGGCGCCGAATCCGAGCTTGCGGGACGCCTCCTGCTGGAGGGTCGTCGTACGGAACGGAGCGTAGGGCGAGCGGCGGTACGGCTTGGACTCGACCGAGCGCACCGCGAAGGACGCGCCCTCCAGGGCGGCGGCCAGCGACCGGGCGTTCGCCTCGTCGAGGTGGAGCACCTGGGCGGACTTCAGCCGGCCGTCGGAGCCGAAGTCGCGGCCCTGCGCGACACGCTGCCCGTCGACGGTGTTCAGGCGCGCGGAGAAGGACGAGGGGTCCGAGGCGTCACCGGTGCGGCCGGTGGAGAAGGTGCCGGTCAGGTCCCAGTACTCGGCGGAGCGGAACGCGATGCGCTCCCGCTCCCGCTCGACCACGAGCCGGGTCGCCACGGACTGCACACGGCCGGCGGACAGCCGCGGCATGACCTTCTTCCACAAGACCGGCGAGACCTCGTAGCCGTAGAGGCGGTCGAGGATGCGGCGGGTCTCCTGGGCGTCGACCATGCGCTTGTTCAGCTCGCGCGGGTTGGCGACGGCAGCGCGGATCGCGTCCTTGGTGATCTCGTGGAAGACCATCCGGTGGACGGGGACCTTGGGCTTGAGGACCTCCAGCAGGTGCCACGCGATGGCTTCGCCCTCGCGGTCCTCATCGGTGGCGAGGAAGAGCTCGTCGGACTCCGCGAGCTGTTCCTTCAGCTTCCTGACCTGAGCCTTCTTGTCGGCGTTGACGACATAGATGGGCTGGAAGTCGTGTTCGACGTCGACGCCGAGGCGGCGCACCTCACCCGTGTACTTCTCCGGCACCTCGGCGGCGCCGTTCGGGAGGTCGCGGATGTGCCCGACGCTCGCCTCGACGACATAGCCGGGGCCGAGGTAGCCCTTGATCGTCTTCGCCTTGGCAGGCGACTCGACGATCACGAGTCGGCGGCCGCCCTGTGCGGTCTCGCTGGTCGGGGACAACTTCGCTCTTCTCTCCGGTCGACATTCGATGGGCGCCGTCAGCGCCGCCGCGCGGCGTCCTACCCGTGGGTACAGGCGTTGCGGCACTGCTGTGACGCTGCTGTCGCTGCGGAGTGTGACGGTACAACCCGCCCCCGTGTCAAACGGCAAAAGCCCGCAACGGCCACTCGAACGGTAACCCGACTCCCGCCCTTCATGCCGCCCGGACCGGCACGCCGGCGCCCGGGGCGCATCTCACAGGCGTGCGAAGCACCACACCCCGAGGGTGAGGAAGACCGCACCGAAGCCGAGCCCGAAGGCGGTGGCCGCGGCCGGGCTCACGCCGTGCGCCACGGGTGCCCGGTGCGCGAGCCGTACCCCCGTCCACAGCAGCAGCCCGGCTCCGAACAGCGCGAATGCCGCCCCGGCGAAGATCGCTGGTCCGCTCTCCATGCCCCTACCCGGCCCTTCCCTGACGCCTCGGTCGTCCGGAGGCCGAGGCTGGCACCCCGGAGCGTCACCGGCGCGAATTCCGGGTGAACGGCGCGTGGGTTCACCCGGCCGGTCGCCTGCGCGGCCGTTCCGGACGGATTCCCTCCATTTCGCGCCGCACCGAAAACCCGGGGCGGCGGGGTCCGGAAGCCGGGAAATGCCCGCAATCGGAACATTGGCCGGATCGACGACCTCGGCTGACGCGAATCCGACCCCCGCGAGGGGTCACCCGAGGCCGTAGGGAGCCCGCCACTCGTGGGCGCGCGGGGCCGGGAGCGGGCCGGGCCCGCGAGCGCCACCCGCGGAGGACGGGCCGGGCCCCGCGAGGGCCACCCGCGGAGGGGCGGTACCGCGGGGGGCTGCGGTCACCCGGTCGGACCGGACTCCGCCGGGACGAGGAAGCCCTCCTCCACCAGCAGACGCAGCGCACGCGGAGTGCGGTCGCGCAGCAGCACCGGGTCCTCGTCGATGAGCTGCGCGATGGCGTCGAGGATCCGGCCGGCGCTCAGCGTCCCGTCGCACGCCCCGGCGAAACCGGCGCCGACGGTGTCCACCGTGGTCGCCCGCCGCATCCCGCGGTGCCGCCGCAGCACCACATGCTCCGGGTCCTCCGCACCGGGCGGGCCGACCTGCTCCTGCACCACGTCGGGGGCGAGCACGAAGCGGTCCGCGAGCAGCGCCGCGTCGTCGCTGGCCCGCAGGTAGTCCTGGCGGTCGAAATGGGCGCGCACGCTCACGCCGAGCGGCTGCTCCACGGGGTGCGGCCATTCCTCGGTCACGACGGAGGGGCGCTCGGAGCCGGACTTGCGCAGGGTGATCCAGCCGAAGCCCACCGCCTTGGTCCCGCGCGCCTCGAACTCGTCGAGCCATGCGTCGTACCGGGCCGCGTAGGCCGCGGGGTCGGCCCGGTGGTCGCCGCTGTCGCGCAGCCACAGCTCGGCGTACTGGGTCACGTCCTGCACCTCGCGCTGGACGATCCAGGCGTCGCAGCCGCGGGGCACCCAGGAACGGAGCCGCTCCTGCCAGTCCTCCCCCTCCACGTGCTGCCAGTTGGCGAGGAACTGGGCGTAACCCCCGTCGTTGAGCCGTTCCCCGGCCTGCTGGACGAGTGAGCGGCACAGGTCGTCGCCGCCCATCCCGCCGTCCCGGTAGGTGAGCCGGGCGCCGGGGGAGATGACGAACGGCGGGTTGGACACGATCAGGTCGTACGTCTCGGCGCCGGCCGGCTCGAACAGCGACCCCTCGCGCAGATCGGCCTCCCGCGCCCCGGAGAGGGCGAGGGTGAGCCGGGTGAAGTCGAGCGCCCGCGGATTCAGATCGGTGGCCGTGACCCTGGTGGCGTGCTGTGCGGCGTGCAGGGCCTGGATGCCCGAACCGGTGCCGACGTCGAGCGCGGACGCCACCGGCGTGCGCACGGTGATCCCGGCGAGCGTGGTCGACGCGCCGCCGACCCCGAGGACGACGCCCTTGCCCTGGCCGCCCGCCCCGCCGGCGCCGCCGACCGCGCAGCCGAGGTCGGAGACGATGAACCAGTCCTGGCCCTCCGGCCCTCCGTAGGGCCGGACGTCCACGGTCGCCCGCACCTCGTCGCCGTCGCGCACCAGCCAGCCGTCGGCGAGGCATTCCTCCAGCGGCAGTGCCGTGCGGGCCCGCTGACGGGCGACGGGCCGCTGGAGCAGGAACAGCCGCACCAGCGCGGACAGCACGCCGTCCTCGCGGGTCGCGCGCAGGGCCGGCACGGTCTCGCTGCGGGCCAGCGCCGTGTAGGCGGGGGCGCCGAGCAGGTCGAGCAGGCCGTCGGCGGTGAAGTCGGCGGCGAGGAAGGCGTCACGGAGCCGCGGGGCGAGGCCGGGCGAGGGAAGACTGGGCGTACTCACGGACCCCATTGTGTCCGCCGCCGGCCGCGGACGCCGCACTCCGCCCTGCCGGTGCCGCGGCGCAGGGAACCCGAGGCGGGCCGCGGGCGGCAGGCGAGCGCACGGCCCGGCCGCGAGGGCGGCCGGGCCGTGGGCACATCAGGTGCGGGGGTCAGGAGGCGGAGGCCCCTTCGGCGGAGTTCGACGCCTCGGCGCGCTGGCAGCCCGGCTGCTTCGCCATGGCCGTCCCCAGCTCACCGGACTGGAGCTTGGCGAGCGCGGCCTGGTCCATCCGCTCGATCTTCTTCAGCCCGTCCGCGACCTCCTGGAGGCCGTCGGCGAACTTCTGCTGGTCCTCCGGGTTCAGACCGTCGATCTGCTCCTTCAGCTTCAGGTACTCGGCCGCCGTGGCGTCGAGTTCCTTCACCGCGTCGTTCTGGAGCTTCTCGCCGTCGTCGACCGGCGGGACGCCCGCGTCGCGCACGGCCTTGGCAAGTGCCTTGTCCGCGGCGGCGATGTCGGCGAACGCCTTGGAGTCGGCGGCCTGGATGTCGGCGGGCTTGCCGTCGGCAGCCGTCGAGATGATGGCCTGCTGGGCGTCGGCCCGCTTCTGGATCTGCGGCTTCGCCTGGTCGCAGACCTTCTTGGCCCAGTCGTTGACCTTTTCCTCGCTGTCGTCGCCGCATCCCGACAGCACCAGTACCAGTACCGCACCGCCGGACAGCGCGGCCGCAAACTTCTTGTTCACCGGATCGGTCCCTTCCAAGGCTCTCGGCCCCGGAACATACACGCCATGTGGGCGACAACCGCATGCCGGGAGTCCGGTTCATGGGCTTTTAAAGCCATTTGCACCAAGGGAGACAAGGCTCACCCGGAAGCACGAGCGGGCGGACGCCGCATCAATCCGCGACGCCCGCCCGTCCGTTGAGCACATGTCAGGAAACCACCGCCGGATCCGGTGACTGCGCGTTGCGCTCGGCGGTGCTGCCGTCGTCGTCGTCCGCGACGATGCCGCGCCGCTTGGAGAGGTACACCGCGCCCACGATGATCAGTATCGAGAGCACGGCCACCAGCGCCCGCACGCCGGCGCTGGAGTCGTCCCCGTAGCTGAACTGGACGATCGCCGGCGCGATGAGCAGGGCGACCAGGTTCATCACCTTCAGCAGCGGGTTGATCGCCGGGCCGGCGGTGTCCTTGAACGGGTCGCCGACCGTGTCCCCGATCACCGTCGCCTCATGGGCCTCGCTGCCCTTGCCGCCGTGGTGGCCGTCCTCCACCAGCTTCTTGGCGTTGTCCCAGGCGCCTCCGGAGTTGGCGAGGAAGACCGCCATCAGGGTGCCGGTGCCGATGGCTCCCGCGAGGAAGGCCCCGAGGGCACCGACGCCCAGCGAGAAGCCGACCGCGATCGGTGTCAGCACCGCCAGCAGCCCCGGCGTGGCGAGCTCCCGGAGCGCGTCCTTGGTGCAGATGTCGACCACCCGGCCGTACTCCGGCTTCTCCGTGTGGTCCATGATCCCGGGGTGCTCGCGGAACTGCCGCCGCACCTCGTAGACCACCGCGCCGGCGGAACGCGACACCGCGTTGATCGCCAGCCCGGAGAAGAGGAAGACGACCGCGGCGCCGAGCACCAGACCGACCAGGTTGTTGGGCTGCGAGATGTCCATCACCAGGTTCGTCGGAGCGCCGTCGCCGAGCTTCTCCCCGACGTCACGGGCCGCGGTGGCGATGGCGTCGCGGTACGAGCCGAAGAGCGCGGCCGCCGCGAGGACGGCCGTGGCGATGGCGATGCCCTTGGTGATGGCCTTGGTGGTGTTGCCGACGGCGTCCAGGTCGGTGAGGACCTGCGCGCCCGCCCCGGTGACGTCACCGGACATCTCGGCGATGCCCTGGGCGTTGTCGGAGACCGGTCCGAAGGTGTCCATGGCGACGATGACGCCGACCGTGGTGAGCAGACCAGTGCCGGCCAGGGCCACCGCGAACAGCGCCAGCATGATCGAGGTGCCGCCGAGCAGGAACGCCCCGTACACCCCGAGCCCGATCAGCAGCGCGGTGTAGACGGCCGATTCGAGGCCGATCGCGATGCCGGCCAGCACGACCGTGGCCGGGCCGGTCAGCGACGACTTGCCGATGTCCCGGACGGGGCGGCGGCTGGTCTCGGTGAAGTAGCCGGTGAGCTGCTGGATCAGCGCCGCCAGCACGATGCCGATGGCGACGGCGACGAGCGCGAGGATCCGCGGGTCCCCGTCGTGCGCGGCAACGGCCGCGTCGCCCACGCCGTCGAGCTCCGCGTAGGTGGCGGGCAGATAGGCGAACACCGCCACGGCGACCAGGGCGAGCGAGATCACCGCCGAGACGAAGAAGCCGCGGTTGATGGCGGTCATCCCGCTGCGGTCGGCGCGCCGCGGGGCGACCGCGAAGATGCCGATCATCGCGGTGACCACGCCGATCGCCGGGACGATGAGCGGGAAGGCGAGCCCGGCGTCGCCGAAGGCGGCCTTGCCCAGGATGAGCGCGGCGACCAGGGTCACGGCGTACGACTCGAAGAGGTCGGCCGCCATGCCGGCGCAGTCCCCGACGTTGTCGCCCACGTTGTCGGCGATGGTCGCCGCGTTGCGGGGGTCGTCCTCGGGGATGCCCTGCTCGACCTTGCCGACCAGGTCGGCGCCCACGTCCGCGGCCTTGGTGAAGATGCCTCCGCCGACACGCATGAACATCGCGATCAGCGCGGCGCCCAGGCCGAAGCCCTCCAGCACCTTGGGCGCGTCGGCCGCGTAGACCAGCACGACGCAGGAGGCGCCGAGCAGACCGAGGCCGACGGTGAACATGCCGACCACGCCGCCCGTACGAAAGGCGATCTTCATCGCCTTGTGGGCGACGAGTGTCAGATCCTTTTCCGGCTCGCCTTCCGCGGGAGTTGCTTCCCGGGCCGCGGCCGCGACGCGCACATTCGCCCGTACGGCGAGCCGCATTCCGATGTATCCGGTGGCCGCCGAGAAGAGCGCACCCACCAGGAAGAACACGGAACGGCCCACCCGCTGCGACCAGTCGTCGGCAGGGAGGAGCAGCAGAAGGAAGAACACCACGACGGCGAAGATCCCGAGTGTGCGGAGCTGCCGTGCGAGATACGCATTCGCGCCCTCCTGCACCGCGGCCGCGATCTTCTTCATGGATTCGGTGCCCTCACCCGCGGCGAGCACCTGGCGTACCAGCAGCTGGGCGACGACCAGGGCGGCCAGGGCGACGACCGCGATGACGACGACGATCACACGGTTTTCGTCGGTGAGAACCGCCGCAGCGTGAGAAGTGGGATGATCGGCCAGTTGAGTGAAGAGCCCCGCCATTCGTCCTCCTTGACGTTCAGAGCTCAAGATGTGGACGGATTGTAGGGAGCGGAACCCGATCAAAACAGAGCGCGACAAATTCAATTGACCTTGATGTGTCGCACGGAAAATGATCAGGACACGAAAATGCCCACGAAAGCAGTAATGCGACTGAGGCATTCGGGCTTGATCGGTGATCTCCGGCGACACGAAAAAGGCCCTGCTCAGCAGGGCCTTTTTCTATGGGATCGAGCGGGGCGGCGGGAGATCGACGGCGATGAATTCCCCGCGATCACCGGCCGGGCCGGGCGCGCGGGGCCGTGGCGCGTCCGCCGGAAACTGTCCGGTCCGCCACCCCGCGACGGGGGTGGCCCGCCCCGGACAGGGGCACGGGACAGCAGTCGGGCGGATTTGGCCGGAGAGGTTTGCGCCGAACGGGTGACACCGTGGCGGACGGGTGTCCGGCGGGTGCGCTCCGCCGGGATGCGCGGGGGTGTCAGGGGGCGACGACCGGAGGCGCCGACACGGGCCAGCTCATCCGGATGACCCCGCCGCCGTCACTGGAGGAGACCTCCACGTCGTCGACGAGTCCGCTGATGACCGCGAGACCCATCTCGTCCTCGCCGTCGCCCTCGTCGTCGGAGCGTCCGGAGGCAGCCCCGGAACCGACGGTGGTCACCTCGTCGCCGACCTCGATCGAGAAGGTCTTCTCCTCCTCGGAGAGGACGACGCGGACCGGCGCGGTGACGCCATGGCTGCGGTGCAGGCCGACCGCGCGACTGCACGCCTCACCCACGGCGAGGCGCACCTCGTCCAGCACCGCCTCGTCGACCCCGGCCCGGCGCGCCACGGCGGCGGCGACAAGCCTGGCCGTCCTGACGTGCTCCGGCTGAGCGCTGAAGCGGAGCTCAACGGTGGCCATGCGTGATCCCCCTCGAACATGCGAGCGTGCGTGTGTGGAGGCCCGGGCTGGATGCCCGGTGCCCCTCCTGCTTCCGGTTGCCCCGGACGACCGTCAGTCGGTCGCCGCGACAGCCTCGTCGACCGTGGTGTGAATCGGGAACACCTTGGTCAGGCCCGTGATCCGGAAGATCTTGAGGATGCGCTCCTGGTTGCACACCAGGCGCAGCGAGCCCTCATGGGCACGCACCCTCTTGAGACCTCCGACGAGCACGCCGAGGCCGGTGGAGTCGAGGAAGTCCACGCCCTCCATGTCGACGACAAGGTGGTAGCTGCCGTCGTTCACCAACTCGACCAACTGCTCGCGCAGCTTGGGCGCGGTATAGACATCAATCTCGCCACCGACCTCGACGACCGTACGGTCGCCACCAGGGCCGGACACATTGCGAGTCGACAGGGACAGGTCCACGGATCCTCCAGCACCTTGCTATCGAGCGGCCGCCCCCTGAGGTCTCCCCGACGGAGCCGGAGGACGGTCGCCAGCCGCGATGGCATTCAATCACTTACCAGCAGCCATGCACGACGCCTTGGGACCATTGTCCGTCACGCCGGTGACACACTCGGTGCCGATGGCCAAGAATTTCCGTCCCAGTCGACCTCCCGAGAACGGGGAGACCCGCCCTTCCCCCGGTGCGGTCCTCGACCGGCTCACCGCGGGGGCGAACCGGGCTGCGCGCATCACTCATACGGAGCACTTGCCCCCGCGACCGGGCAGGCATGCCGTCTGGCCCGACCGCATCCGCGCCGAGGTCGTCGCCGCCGTCCAGGCGGCGGGGATCGACCACCCCTGGGTCCATCAGGCGGCCGCGGCGGAGCACGCGCTGGACGGCGAATCCGTGGTCATCGCGACCGGCACCGCCTCGGGGAAGTCCCTGTCGTACCTGGCGCCCGTGCTCAGCACCCTGCTCGACGGGGCCGAGGCCCCGAACGGCCGGGGCACCACGGCCCTCTACCTGGCCCCCACCAAGGCCCTGGCCGCCGACCAGCGGCGCGCCGTCAGAGAGCTGGCGGCGCCCCTGGGCAACCGGATCCGCCCCGCGGTCTACGACGGGGACACCCCCGTCGAGGAGCGCGAATGGGTGCGCCAGTACGCCAACTACGTGCTCACCAACCCCGACATGCTCCATCGCGGGATACTCCCGTCCCACCCGCGCTGGTCCTCCTTCCTCCGCTCGCTGCGCTACGTGGTGATCGACGAATGCCACACCTACCGGGGCGTCTTCGGCTCCCACGTCGCCCAGGTACTGCGCCGGCTCCGCCGCCTGTGCGCCCGCTACGGGGCGGACCCGGTCTTCCTGCTCGCGTCGGCCACCTCGGCCGACCCCGCCGTCTCGGCCGGCCGCCTCACCGGCCTGCCCGTCCGGGAGGTGGCCGACGACGCCTCGCCGCGCGGCGAGCTCGTCTTCGCGCTGTGGGAGCCGCCGCTGACCGAACTGCACGGCGAGAAGGGCGCGCCCGTGCGGCGCACCGCGACCGCCGAGACGGCCGACCTGCTGACGGATCTGACCGTGCAGGGCGTGCGCAGCGTCGCCTTCGTCCGCTCCCGCCGGGGCGCCGAGCTCATCTCCGTCATCGCCAAGGAGCGCCTCGCCGAGGTCGACCGCTCGCTGCCCCGGCGTGTCGCGGCCTACCGGGGCGGCTACCTGCCGGAGGAGCGCCGCGCCCTCGAACGCGCCCTCCACTCGGGTGAGCTCCTCTGCCTCGCCGCCACGACCGCGCTCGAACTGGGCGTCGACGTCGCCGGACTCGACGCCGTGGTCATCGCCGGCTATCCGGGCACCCGCGCCTCGCTGTGGCAGCAGGCGGGCCGCGCCGGCCGCTCGGGGCAGGGCGCGCTGGCGGTCCTCGTGGCCAGGGACGACCCGCTGGACACCTTCCTCGTGCACCACCCGGAGGCGCTGTTCGAGCGGCCGGTGGAGTCGACCGTGCTGGACCCGGACAACCCCTACGTCCTCGCCCCGCATCTGTGCGCGGCGGCCTCCGAACTCCCCCTCACCGAGGCCGACCTCGACCTCTTCGGCCCCGCGGCGGCCGGGCTGATGCCCCAGCTCGAGACCGCCGGGCTGCTGCGCCGGCGCCCGTCCGGCTGGCACTGGACCCGGCGCGAGCGTGCCGCCGACCTCACCGACATCCGCGGCGGGGGCGGCCGCCCGGTGCAGATCGTCGAGGCGGGCACCGGGAGGCTGCTCGGCACGGTGGACGAAGGCGCGGCCCACACGGCCGTGCACGACGGCGCGGTCCACCTCCACCAGGGCCGTACGTACCTGGTGCGCAAGCTTGACCTGGAGGACTCCGTGGCCCTGGTCGAGGAGGCGGCCCCGCCGTACTCGACCACTGCGCGGGACACCACCGCCATCTCCGTCCTGGAGACCGACACCGAGATCCCCTGGGGCCAGGGGCGCCTCTGCTACGGCTCCGTCGAGGTCACCAACCAGGTCGTCTCCTTCCTTCGCCGCAGGGTCGTCACCGGGGAGGTCCTCGGCGAGACCAAGCTCGACCTGCCGCCGCGCACCCTGCGCACCCGGGCCGTGTGGTGGACGGTCACCGAGGACCAGCTCGACGCGGCCCGGGTGAACCCCGAGCAGCTCGGCGGGGCCCTGCACGCGGCCGAGCACGCGTCCATCGGCATGCTGCCGCTGTTCGCCACCTGCGACCGGTGGGACATCGGCGGGGTGTCCGTGCCCCTGCATCCGGACACCCTGCTCCCGACGGTGTTCGTGTACGACGGCCACCCGGGCGGCGCGGGCTTCGCCGAGCGCGCGTTCCACACCGCCGAGGAGTGGCTCACCGCCACTCGTGAGGCCATCGCGTCCTGCGAGTGCGACGCGGGGTGTCCTTCGTGCATCCAGTCCCCCAAGTGCGGCAACGGCAACGATCCCCTGCACAAGCGCGGCGCGGTCCGGCTCCTCACGGAGCTGCTGCGCGGCGCCCCGGCCCGGCAGGCGCCCCCCTCGCCGGACGGCGAGGGCACCTGACAGCCGGGCCCTCCGGCAGGCGTCGGGGGCGGGAGGGCCCCGGGCCGAGGCTGGGCTGGGGCTTGGGGCCGGGGCGACGGTGCCGGTGCCGGAACGGGCCTACCCGCCGTCGGTTGGCGGCATCGGGGTGCCCTCCGGGGGCCGCGTGGCCGCCGGCGGAGGGGCGGCGACGGGCGGGCCGGCCCTCGACCTGATCCGGGGCGCGTACGGCCCCACACGGACCCGCACCGTGACGTCGGCGACCTCGCCCGTCACCGCGCACCGCACCACCTCGGCGCCCTGCGCCCCGGCGACGCGCTCGGCGGCGCCGCAGGCGGCGGCACCGCCCCGCAGGGCCCGGTCGGCCGCCGCCAGCGCGGCGAGGTCGGCCGCCGCGCCGGCCCGGTGCCGGGCGACGACCGCCTGGCCCATGGCGAGCACGGCCGCGAACACGACGCACAGCACACTGGTCGCACACGCCACCCAGACAGTGGCCGCGCCCCTGTCCCGCATCCTCACGGCGCCCACAGCCCTGTCCCGCGTCCTCACGGCGCCCGCACCCCTTCGCGCGCGCCGGCAGCGGGGCGCCCGGCGGCGCCCGCCGGCTCCCGGCCGACGCTGTCCTCGGCGAGAGCCGCCGCCCGGGCGCCGAGCGTCAGCGTGAGGGCCCCCGGGCCCGGCGACCGCGCCTCGACCTCCACCCGCCAGAGGTCCCCGTCCCGGGCCAGGGTGACCCGTGCGCCGTCCGGCGCGGCCGACCGGGCGGCGGCCAGGGCGGCCGGTCCCGGTTCCGACCTCGCGGCGGCACGCGCGCCCGCCCGTGCCGCGTCCACGCACTGGATCTGCGCGGCGGCCGCCATCAGCGCCCACACCAGGGCGAGGGCGAACACGACCAGGGCCGGCAGTGCCACGGCCGCCTCGGCGGTGACCGAGCCCCGGTCACCACGACCGGCTTCAGAACTGGGCATCGAGGGCCTTGCCGATCACCGATTCGAGTGCGCCGGAGACCGCGCCGCTGGTGATCACCTTGTAGAGCACCGCGGCGAAAGCGCAGGCGGCGATGGTGCCCATGGCGTACTCGGACGTGGTCATGCCCCGGTCCCGACGCGACGCGGCAGGCATCAGGCGGGCGCGGATCCCTCCCGCGAGGCGGGGGCAGGGCACACGGCGCAGGGTGTGACGGATCGTCTTCCACATGGTGGACTCCTGGTCTGAGAGAGCGTTGAGAGCTTCTGGCTCGGTGAGTTGAGGAAGCGCGTGCGACCGGAAGCGGTGCACGGCGGTGGGTGGCGACGGCCCACCCGCGAGGGCGCGGCGCCGCCGGTGCGATCAGCCGCCGGTCAGCAGGCCGCCGGCGAGACCGATCACCACAGGGGCCACGCCCACCGCGAGGAAGGCGGGCAGGAAGCAGAGCCCCACGGGGGCCGTGATCAGCACCTGCGCGCGGCGGCCGTGCGCGGTGACCCGCCGGGCCCGGTCGGCCCGGTATCTCTCGGCGAGCCGTGCCATCGGCTCCGCCGCGGGAGCACCGGTCGTGTCGGCGCGTTCCAGGCAGCGGGCGAGCGGGGCGGCGCCCGGGGTCCGGCCGAACCAGGCCCAAGCCTCGGCCGGTTCGCGCCCGAGGCGCAGCTGGGCCGCCATATCGGTCAGGCGCCGCCCCAGAGGGCCGCCCAGAGACGCGCCGACGGCCTCTGCGGCCTCCCGAGGGCCCGCCCCCGCGGAGATGCAGGCGGCCAGGAGGTCCGCGGCCAGCGGGAGCCGGCGGAGAGCCTCGGCACCACCGCCGTCTTCCGCATCCCCGGGCCCCCGGCCGATGGCCGGCGTCCTTCGGCGCAGCCACTGCCGGACCCCGGCGCCCGCCAAGACGGCCACGGCCGCCCCGAGCACTCCGCCGAGCAGGACGTAGCAGGTCACCGCGGCGCCGAAGGGGGCAGCCCACTCCCTGGCCCGGCGGGCCGACTCGGCTCTGTGCCGCCGCTGTTCGCGTTCGAGGGAGAGCAGGGCCTCCACCCTCCTGCGCATCGCTCGGCCGCGCCGGTGAGCCGCCGCCAGCGAACCGGCGCAGCTCACCGCGGTCAGTCCCGCGAGCACGGCTCCGAGCCGCTGGAGGAGTTCCGCGGTCATGCCGCCACCCCCGCTCGTACGATCCGTCCGGACCACAGGAGACCCGCCGTCTCCAGCAATGCTCCGACGGCCAGGCAGGCAAGCCCCGCAGGGGTGTGGAACAGCACCCGCAGCGGATCCGCGCCGAGTGCCGCGCCCAGGCCGAGACCGGCGACCGGCAGCAGTGCGAGCAGGACCACGGTCGACCAGGCGCCCGCCAGCTGGGCCCGCAGCTCCTCCTGCTGGTCCGCCACCGACCGCAGTGCGGCCTCCAGCCGGTCCAGTCCGTCGGCGAGCCCGGCTCCGCTGCCGACCGCGACCTGCCAGCAGGCGGCCATCCCCGCCAGCCCTTCACCGCCCGGCTGCCGGGAGGCCGTGCGGAGTGCCTCGGGCACATCGCCTCCGAACCGGGCCGCCGCCAGCACGGCGGCCTCGCCCTGGCCGAGCGCGTCCGTGGCCCGGGCGCCGAGACGCAGCGCCCCTCCGGGCTGGAGCCCGGCCCGCAGCTCCCCCGCGACGGCGCCGCACAACGCCACCACCTCGCCCGCCCGGTGGCGCCGCTCCCGCTCCCTCAGCCGGGCGCGCAGGCGCCGCCGTACCAGTGGCACCGCCGCGGCTCCGAGAACGGCGGGCACCACCGAGCCCGCCAGCAGGGCGAGGAGCACGGCCGGAGGCAGGCAGAGCCACTCCTTGTGGCGCATCGACAGGCCGAGCACGCACTCCCGCAGCCGGGCCCGCTGTGGCCGCGCCACGGGGCCGGCCAGCAGGAGCCCTGCCCGCCGCCTGCCCTGCCGGCCGGCCGTCAGCAGCCAGGCCGCCGCACCGGCGCAGACCGCGGCGGCGCACAGCGCCTCTCCGGGCCTCACAGCCCTTCTCCCATCAGCACCCGCAGGTCCCGCCACCCAGGGCCCGGCATGAACGTCTCGGCGCCCCACCGCAGCGCCTGCACCGTGACCACCAGCCCGTTCGCGTCCCGCTCCAGGACATGCATCTCGGCGATCCGGCGCCTCCCGTCCATGTCGCGCGCGACATGGACGACGACGTCCAGCGCGGCGGCGAGCTGGCTGTGCAGGGCCGCCCGGTCGAGGCCCGCGGCCGTCCCCAGGGCCTCCAGCCGGGCGGGGACGTCGGCCGCGGTGTTCGCGTGCACCGTCCCGCATCCACCCTCGTGCCCGGTGTTCAGCGCCGCCAGGAGGTCCGTCACCTCGCCGCCCCGCACCTCGCCGACGACCAGCCGGTCGGGGCGCATCCGCAGCGCCTGCCTGACCAGGTCCCGCAAGGTCACCCGCCCGGAGCCCTCCTGGTTGGCCGAGCGGGATTCGAGCCGCACCACATGGGGGTGGTCGGGCCTCAGCTCGGCCGAGTCCTCGGCCAGGACGATCCGTTCCCGCTCCCCCACCAAGCCCAGCAGACTGCTCAGCAGGGTGGTCTTGCCCGATCCGGTGCCGCCGCTGATCAGGAAGGAGAGCCGCGCCCGCATCAGGGCGCGCAGCACCCGGTCGCCGCCGGGCGGGACGGTGCCCGCCCGGATCAGCTCGTCGAGCGAGAAGGCCCGGGGCCTGACCACCCGCAGGGACAGGCAGGTGGAGCCGACCGCCACCGGCGGGATCACGGCGTGCATCCGGGTGCCGTCGGGGAGCCGGGCGTCGACCCACGGCCGGGCGTCGTCGAGCCTGCGCTCGGCGACCGCGGCGAGGCGCTGCGCCAGCCGGCGCACGGACGCGGCGTCCGGGAAGGTCACGGCGGTGAGTTCGAGCCCGGCGCCCCGGTCCACCCAGACCCGGTCCGGCGCGGACACCAGCACATCGGTGACGGAGGGATCGGCGAGCAGCGGCTCCAGCGGCCCGGCCCCCACCAGTTCCCCGCGCAACTCCTCCGTGCCGCCCAGCACTTCGGCGTCGCCCAGGAGCCTTCCCTGGGCCCGCAGCGCGGCCGCCACGCGAGCCGGAGTCGGTTCCGCACCGCTCTCCGCCAGCCGCTGCCGTACGGCCTCCAGCAGACCCGCGCTCATGCCCGGGCCTCCCCCGCGAAGGCCTTCTCCCAGAAGGCGGCGCAGAAGCGGGCCAGCGGGCTGCGGCCCGCTGCACCCGGTGGCGACCCCTGCCCCTGGGCCGCGAGAAGCCCTGTCTCGACCGGGAGTTCGCCCGCGAGCGGCAGTCCGAGCGCGCCGGCGACCCACCGCTCGTCCAGGCCCGGCGCGTACGGTCCGCGCACCACCGCCCGCAGGTCGGTGAGGATCATGCCCACGGCCGATGCGACCCGGTTGGCGGCCGCGACGGCGCGCAGCTCCCCCGGCACCACGAGCAGGCCGAGGTCCAGTTGGGCGAGCGCCTCGGCGACGCCGTCGTCGACGCGGCGCGGCAGATCGACGACGACCACACCGCCCCGCCGGCGGGCGGCGGCCAGCACGGAGCGCATGGCCTCCGGGGGGACCACGACCGAGTCGCCCCGGTCCCAGCTGAGTACCCGCAGCGAGTGCAGTTGCGGGAGCGACTCCTCCAGCGCCCCGCCGGCGACCCGCCCCTTGGAGGCGGCGAAATCCGGCCATCGACGCCCCTCCGTGTGCTCGCCGCCGAGGAGCACGTCCAGGCCTCCGCCCAGCGGATCCCCGTCGACGAGCATGGTGCGCCGCCCGCCCCGGGCCGCCGTCACCGCGAGCGCGCAGGCGAGCGTCGACGCCCCGGCCCCGCCTCTGCCGCCGATCACCCCGACGGTCAGCGCCGGCCGGTCGACGCCCTCGACCACGTCGGCGATCCGGTCGACGAGCCATGTCTCGGCGTCGGGCAGGCACAGCACACCGTCGGCCCCGATCTCCACCGCGCGCCGCCAGACATCGGGATCGTCCTGGTCCCGGCCCACGAGCAGCACGCCGCGGCGGCGGGTGACGCCCCGGCAGCGATGGGCCGCGTCGTCGCCCACCAGGATCAGGGGCGCGCCCTCCCAGGCGTCGCGGCGCTCGGGCACCGCATGGTGCACCTCGGGCTCCGCACCCGCCGCCGCGCACAGGCGCAGCAGGTCGTCCAGGAGAGCCACGTCCTCGGTGACGATCAGGGGCCCGTCACGGCGCCCCTCGGTCGACTGCCCACGCGGCGATGCGATGGATCCGGCCACGGTCTCCCACCCTCTCCGTGCGCACCGCAGGACTGCGTGTGCGCGATTTCTCCGTCCCGCGGACTTCGCGGCTGGAATCACGGTGGGGTGCTCTGAAAAATCGTGTGGATCTTGCTGAAAAACTGTGGATAACCAGCCAGCTGTGAATAACTCCGTAGCCCAAACCGGTGAGCGTTGAACGACTCCCGGAGAGCAGCAGAGCAACTACGCAGAGTGACGAAATTGAGGGTGAGCCCTCCGCGGCGCGAAGCGCCTCGCAGCGGGGTCTCCGGCGGTCCGATGCCTGCCGGGAAACGGAAAAACCCCTCCGGACATGCGACGACCCCCGCCGGGGGGGAGAGCGGGGGTCGTCTTTCCGGCCGACTCGGGGGGGGAGGAGCCGGGCCGGGTTAGCACGGTCGCGAACGATCCGTGACTTCCATGGTGTACCCGAGAGCCTTCTCAGGCAAACCCACGCGCCCCAGCGTACGCCGAATGGCGGGCGCATATGCTCTGCCCGTGGAAAACCACTCCTTGCCGCGCACGGCTGCCTTCTTTGACCTGGACAAGACGGTCATTGCGAAGTCTTCGACGCTGACCTTCAGCAAGTCCTTCTACCAAGGCGGGCTGATCAGCAGGCGCGCCGCGCTGCGCACCGCCTACACCCAGTTCGTCTTCCTGGCGGGCGGCGCCGATCACGACCAGATGGAGCGGATGCGCGAGTACCTCTCGGCGCTCTGCAAGGGCTGGAACGTGCAGCAGGTCCGGGAGATCGTCGCCGAGACCCTGCACGACCTGATCGACCCGATCATCTACGACGAGGCCGCCTCGCTCATCGAGGAGCACCACACGGCGGGCCGCGACGTGGTCATCGTCTCCACGTCGGGCGCCGAAGTGGTGGAGCCCATCGGGGAGATGCTCGGCGCCGACCGGGTCGTGGCCACTCGTATGGTCGTCGGCGACGACGGCTGCTTCACCGGGGAGATCGCGTACTACGCTTACGGGCCGACCAAGGCGGAGGCGGTGCGGGAGCTGGCCGAGTCGGAGGGGTACGACCTCGACCGCTGCTACGCGTACAGCGACTCGGCGACGGACATCCCGATGCTCTCGTCGGTGGGCCACCCGTACGCGGTCAATCCGGACCGGGCGCTGCGCCGCGAGGCGGCACTCCGCGACTGGCCGGTTCTCGTCTTCAACCGCCCGGTGCGGCTCAAGCAGCGGCTGCCCGCGTTCTCCATGCCGCCGCGGCCGGCCCTGGTGGCCGCGGCCGCCGTGGGCGCGGCGGCCGCGACGGCGGGACTCGTCTGGTACGCGAGCCGCCGGCGGGGGGCGATGAGGGCCGCCCGGCTCGCCGCCGCCGCGACGGCGACCGCCGCTCCGGTCCGCTTCGCCCGCGTTTGAACCTGAAAGTAAAGAACCCGGGGCAGGGGTTTCCCTTCCCTTCCCGCAGGAGTACAAAGGACTCAACGGCCCGCGAGACCGAGGACATCCGAAAGGATCACCTTTAACACGCATAAAGGCCCCACGGACCGATGCATGGAAGTCGAGCACCCACGCGACGTCGACCCGTCGATTACGGGCCAGCCGCACCAGGTGATGGGCAAAGACCCCGACCTGATGGGCAACACACGAGGACGCTTGGTAACTGGGCGGACATGCCAGCGGCGGTACCGAAAGGTACCGCCGCAACCCGTTCGAGGGGCTTGTCGCCGGTCAGGCGGCGCCGCGCTGGAGGGCCTCGCAGACGGCCGTCGACTCCCTGACACCCAGTTCGACGGACCTGCCGCAGTGCGCGATCCAGGCCGCCATGCCCTCCGGCGTCCCCGAGAGATACCCCTCGAACGCCGCGGCATAGGCCGCACGTCCCTGCTCGGCGTGGCCGACCTCGGCCGGGCAGATCGCCTTCGGGTCGAGGCCGCTGCCGATGAGCACGATCCGCTCGGCGGTCCTCGCGATCAGGCCGTTGCACGAGACGAACGGCCGCAGCGCCAGCAGTTCGCCGTGCACCACCGCGGCCGACACGAGCGCGGGGGCCTCGCTGCCCTCGATGATCAGAGCGGCCAGGCCGTCCAGCCGGCCCGCCACCTCGTCCGCGTCCGGCAGCGGGGTCTCGATCAGCGGCTCGTCGGCCTTCTCCCCGGCCAGCCGGGGACGGCCCACCGACGCGTCGTCCGCGGCGCCGCCGGCCGCGACGAGATGGAGGCGCGCGAGCACCCGCAGGGGTGACTGGCGCCAGATCGACAGCAGCTGGCCGGCCTCCGCGGTGAGCCGCAGCGCGGCGCCGACGGTGCGCGCCTCGGGTTCACCGCTGAAGTCGGTGCGCCGGCGCACCTCTTCGAGGGCCCAGTCGGCTCCGGACAGCGCGGCGGAGGCCCGGGCACCGCGCAGAGCGGCTTCCGAGGTGATCTCACCGCTGCGCCGGCGCATGACCCGGTGCCCGTAGACCCGGTCCACGGCCTTGCGCACGGAATCCACGGATCCGGCGACCCCGGGCAGCGCACCGAGGGTGGCGAGCGGATCGGCCGGCGAGGCGTTCGTACTCATAACCAGCGAGGCTACGCGCACCGCGCCCGCACCCCACCTTGGAGTGGTCTTCTTCACTCACCTTGACAACCGACCGCATGCGTGCGGCTACCCTAGGTGAACATGAAGATCGCTTTCGTAGGGAAGGGCGGCAGCGGCAAGACGACGCTGTCCTCGCTCTTCATCCGTCACCTGGCCGCCAACGAAGCCCCCGTCGTCGCGGTGGACGCCGACATCAACCAGCACCTGGGAGCCGCCCTCGGTCTCGACGAGGCGGCGGCGGCAGGACTGCCCGCCCTCGGCGCCCATCTGCCGCTGATCAAGGAGTACCTCCGCGGGACGAACCCGCGGATCACCTCCGCCGCCACCATGATCAAGACCACCCCGCCCGGCGAGGGGTCCCGGCTGCTGCGCGTGCAGGAGACCAACCCGGTGTACGAGGCGTGCGCGCGGACGGTCCGCCTCGACGACGGCGACATCCGGCTGATGGCGACGGGCCCCTTCACCGAGTCGGACCTCGGGGTCGCCTGCTACCACTCCAAGGTCGGTGCGGTGGAGCTCTGCCTCAACCACCTGGTGGACGGCCCCGACGAGTACGTCGTCGTCGACATGACCGCGGGGTCGGACTCATTCGCCTCGGGGATGTTCACCCGCTTCGACATGACGTTCCTGGTCGCCGAACCCACCCGCAAGGGGGTCTCCGTGTACCGCCAGTACAAGGAGTACGCCCGGGACTTCGGCGTCGCGCTGAAGGTGGTCGGCAACAAGGTGCAGGGGCCGGACGACCTGGACTTCCTCCGGGAGGAGGTGGGCGACGACCTGCTCGTCACCGTGGGGCACTCGGACTGGGTGCGCACGATGGAGAAGGGCCGGCCCGCACGCTTCGACCAGTTGGAGGCGGGCAACCGCATGGCCCTCCAGGCGCTCCAGGACGCGGCCGAGGACTCGTACGCCGACCGGGACTGGGAGCGCTACACGAGCCAGATGGTCCACTTCCATCTGCGCAACGCCGAGACCTGGGGCAACGAGCGGACGGGCGCGGACCTGGCCGCCCAGGTCGACCCCTCCTTCGTCCTCGGCGAGCACACCCCCGTGCCGCAGCCGGGCTGACTCCACGACGGGCGGCCCCGGCGCACCGGGACCGCCCGCGCAGGGACACCCGCCGGTGCGGACCTGCTCAGCGCTCGTTCTTCGGGGCGGGGGGCGCCGCGGGAGCGACGGGCGGCGTTCCGAGGAAGCCGTTCCAGCCGCCCGCCGGCGCCTGGCCCACGCCGAGTTCCCGCATCTTCTGGAGGACCACCGGGTCCTGGGCGTCCAGCCAGTCCACGAGCTGACGGAACGACACGCACTTCACGTCGCTCTTCACGCAGACCGTGGCGATGGTCTCCTCGATGGCGTCCATGTAGGTCCCGCCGTTCCAGGACTCGAAGTGGTTGCCGATGACGAGCGGGGCGCGGTTCCCCTGGTAAGCGCGGTCGAAGGCCTTCAGCAGGCCGTCGCGCATCTGGTTGCCCCAGAACGTGTGCATGGACGGGTCGCCCTGCGAGGTGACCGACTGGTTGACCATGAAGTTGTAGTCCATGGACAGCGTCTCGAAGGCGCGGCCGGGGACGGGCACCATCTGGAGGGAGAGGTCCCACAAGCCGTGCTTCTTCTTGGGCCACACCTGCTCGTTGACGCCGCTGGTGTCGTAGCGGAAGCCGAGGGTGCTCGCCGCCTTCATGAAGTTCTCCTGGCCCTCCAGACAGGGTGTCCGGGCGCCGATGAGCTCCTTGTCGTAGTCGAAGGGCAGCGGGTCGGCGGAGCTGAGGCCGGCGTTGGTCTTCCAGTTCTTGACGAAGGACTTGGCCTGGCCGATCTCGCTCTTCCACTCCTCGACCGACCAGTTGCCGACTCCGCGGTCCTTGCCGCAGAAGTGGCCGTTGAAGTGGGTGCCGACCTCGTTGCCGTCGAGCCAGGCACCGCGCAGTTCGCGCACGGTGTCCTTGATTCCCTGGACGTCGTTGAAGCCGATGTCCGAGCGGCCGGCGTCGTGCTGGGGAGGCTCGTACAGATCGCGCTTCTCCTCGGGCAGCAGATAGACGCCGCTGAGGAAGTAGGTCATGGTCGCGTCGTATTTCTTGCCGACCCGGCGGAAGTGCGAGAAGAGCTTCTGGCTGTCCTCGCCGGCTCCGTCCCACGAGAACACGACGAACTGCGGAGGCTTCTCGCCGGGCTTCAGCCGCTGCGGCTTCAGCAGGTTGGGCTGTGCGCCCGTGAAAGCGGTGGAGCCGTCGCCGATGAGGCGGACGGCGCTCTTCGGTGCCGCGACGCCCTCCTTGGCGGCTCCGGGACCCCCTTCGGCGCCGCCGGTCCGGGCGTCGCCCGAGGCGGTGCATCCGGCGAGTCCCGCGACCAGTGCCGTGGCGACCGCGCCCACGGCGACGGTCCTCTTCGTGGCGGCGAGCATCCGTCCACCCTCTTTCGTATGCCGATACGACTTTCCGACTGCGGAAATACGGAGCCGACAAGGTCGCATCGAGCGAGAAGAGGGGAAGAGCGACGGGCCGCGATGAAATGACTAATCACTGCATCGAGTGATTAGTTGCCCCATTTGCGGCGAATATCATGCCTCAGTCTTTACTCTGCATTACGATCCATTTACTTAAAGTTGTGCGCTCGTGCGATTCGAGCATCCCGCCATGCCACGCCGTGCCCCACGGCCGCGACCCCCACATTCCGCGACCGCGCCGCCCCCGAGGAGACGGGAATGTCCTGCGCCCCCATCCGGACCGACGATCCGCCCCACCCGCCCGGCAAGACCTCCGGCCACCCGCACGCCCCGCCCGGAGGCCCGTCCGGGCCTCCGTCCCGCCGCTTCGGCCGGATCGACGCGGCGGACCTGTCCGCCTCCGTCTCCGTCTTCCTGATCGCTTTGCCGCTCTCCCTCGGCATCGCCCTCGCCACGGGAGCCCCCCTCCAGGCCGGGCTCGTCGCCGCCGCGGTGGGAGGGATCGTCGCCGGACGCCTCGGCGGCTCCCCGCTCCAGGTGAGCGGCCCGGCGGCCGGACTGACCCTGGTCACGGCCGAGTTGATCCAGCACTACGGCTGGCGCGCCACCTGCGCCGTCACCGTGGCGGCCGGCTTCTGCCAGCTCGGCCTCGCGGCCCTGCGGGTGGCCCGCTCCGCCCTCGCCGTGAGCCCCGCGATCGTCCACGGCATGCTCGCCGGCATCGGCGTCACCATCGCGCTGGCCCAGATCCACATCGTGCTCGGCGGCTCGCCGCAGAGTTCCGCCGTCGCCAATGTGCTCGCCCTGCCGCGCCAGTTGGCCGCCCTCGATCCGGCGGCCCTGATGGTGAGCGTGCTGACCGCGGGCATCCTGCTGGCGTGGCCACGGATCCCGGGGCGGGTGGGCGACGCTCTGCGCGTCGTGCCCGCCGCGCTCGCCGCCGTGGTCGCGGCCACGGCGGTCGCGACGGTCGCCGGGCTGCGTCTGGAGCGGGTGGACCTGCCGTCCTGGCGGTCCCACGCCCTGCCCGAACTGCCCGAGGGGCCGGTTCTCGGACTGATCGCCGCGGTGGTGACCATCACCCTCGTCACCAGCGTCCAGTCCCTGCTGTCCGCCGTCGCCGTCGACAGACTCGTCT
This sequence comes from Streptomyces zhihengii, assembly GCF_016919245.1. Taxonomy (NCBI): domain Bacteria; kingdom Bacillati; phylum Actinomycetota; class Actinomycetes; order Kitasatosporales; family Streptomycetaceae; genus Streptomyces; species Streptomyces zhihengii. The sequence goes on from NZ_JAFEJA010000001.1 coordinate 3,867,993, forward strand.
CCGGCAGAGGCGGGCCCGCGCATCGCTCCGACCTCGACCGCGAGCTGGCCGGCCAGGGCGCCGCCAACATCGTCTCCGGCGCCCTCGGCGGTCTGCCCGTCGCCGGTGTCGCCGTCCGCAGCAACGCCAATGTGACGGCGGGCGCCGTCAGCAGGCACTCGACGATGCTCCACGGGGTCTGGATCGCGGTCGCGGCCCTGCTGCTGGTCCCGGTCATGGACCTGATCCCCCTCGCCGCCCTCGCCGCGCTGGTGGCCGTCATCGGCGTCCAGATGGTCAACATCACCCATGTGCGCACCGTCCGGCGGAACCGCGAGATGCTCGTCTACGCGGTGACGGTGACCGCCGTCGTCCTCACCGGAGTCCTCGAAGGGGTGCTCATCGGGATCGCGGTCGCCGTGATCGTCGCCCTCCACCGGCTCACCAGGACCAGGATCACCGCCGAGGAGGGCGACGGGATCCACCGGGTCCGGGTGCGGGGCCAGTTGACGTTCCTCGCCGTGCCGCGGCTCAGCCGGGTCCTGCACCAGGTGCCGCACGGCTCGGCGTGCCATGTGGAGCTCGACGGCTCCTTCATGGATCACGCGGCCTACGAGGCCCTGCAGGGCTGGGGGGCCACCCACTCCGCCCACGGCGGCACCGTCCAGTTCACCGGGCGGGCCGGCACCCGCATCAGCGAGCCGGCCTCCGAGACCCACGGCTGCTGCCGCCCGTGGACGCCGTGGCGCAACCACCACTGCCAGGACACGCCGCAGAAGCCGAGGAGCCACCGGCTGGCCACCGGCCTCAGGTCCTTCCAGCGGGACACGGCTCCGCTGGTGCGCGACGAGCTGGCACGGCTCGCCCGGGAGGGGCAGCGGCCCTTCCAGCTCTTTCTGACCTGCGCCGACTCCCGTCTGGTGACGAGCATGATCACGGCGAGCGGCCCCGGCGATCTCTTCACCGTCCGCAACGTCGGGAATCTGGTCCCCCTGCCCGGGGAGGAGAGCGGGGACGATTCGGTCGCCGCCGCCATCGAGTACGCCGTCGACGTGCTGGAGGTCGAGTCGATCACCGTCTGCGGGCACTCCGGCTGCGGTGCCATGCAGGCCATGCTGAACGGCGCCGCGGAGGACCGGACGACACCGCTGGGGCGCTGGCTGAGACACGCCCGTCCCAGCCTGCGCCGGATGCGCAGCAAGCACCACACCTGGGTGCGGATCTCGGGCCGGCTGCCCGCCGACGCGGTGGAGCAGCTCTGCCTGACCAACGTCGTCCAGCAGCTCGAACATCTGCGGGCCCACCCGCCGGTGGCGCGGCGGCTGGCGGAGGGGCGGCTCCAGCTGCACGGCATGTACTTCCATGTGGGCGAGGCCCAGGCGTACCTGCTGACCAGTACCGACGAACACGACATCGACGAAGTCTTCGACCGGGTGTCCCCCGGCCCGCCCTCGGCTCTGGAGAAGGCCGGAGTGTGACAGGAGGCGCACGCACCGCCCCACCGCGTGGCTGAACCGACCGGACATCCCGCCCGTGAGAACGTGTGGCCCCTCTTCCCCACCGCTCGGGGGTGAGGAGCTGTCGCCGGCGCCCGGGACCTCGCCGTCCCGTGGCGCCGGCGGCCGAAAAGGTCACTCACAGGTCTAAACCAATTTCCCGAAGGGCCTTGTCACCCGGCCCTTCGGCTGATGAGCTATGGCCTGGGACACATACGCACAGAAGACGCCCTGGGAAAGGGAGATGTCGTGAGCAACGAGAGCCTGGCCAACCTGCTCAAGGAAGAGCGGCGATTCGCGCCGCCGGCCGAGCTGGCAGCGAACGCCAACGTGACGGCGGAGGCGTACGAGCAGGCAGCGGCGGACAGGCTCGGCTTCTGGGCCGAGCAGGCACGGCGGCTCGACTGGGCCACCGAACCGACCGAGACGCTCGACTGGAGCAACCCGCCCTTCGCCAAATGGTTCGCCGACGGCACGCTCAACGTGGCCTACAACTGTGTGGACCGCCATGTCGAGGCCGGCCACGGCGACCGGGTCGCGATCCACTTCGAGGGCGAGCCCGGCGACAGCCGCGCCATCACCTACGCGGAGCTCAAGGACGAGGTCTCCCGGGCGGCCAACGCCCTGACCGAGCTGGGCGTCCGCAAGGGCGACCGGGTCGCCGTCTACATGCCGATGATCCCCGAGGCCGCGGTCGCCATGCTGGCCTGCGCACGGATCGGCGCGGCCCACTCCGTGGTCTTCGGCGGGTTCTCCGCCGACGCCGTGGCCTCCCGGATCCAGGACGCCGACGCCAAACTGGTCATCACCGCCGACGGCGGCTACCGCCGCGGCAAGCCGAGCGCCCTCAAGCCCGCGATCGACGACGCCGTCTCCCGCTGTCCGCAGGTCGAGCACGTCCTGGTGGTGCGGCGCACCGGCCAGGAGACCGCGTTCACCGAGGGGCGCGACGTGTGGTGGCACGACGTCGTCGGCCGCCAGTCCGCCGAGCACACCCCCGAGGCCTTCGAGGCGGAGCACCCGCTCTTCATCCTGTACACCTCCGGCACCACGGGTAAGCCGAAGGGCATCCTGCACACCTCCGGCGGCTACCTCACGCAGGCGGCGTACACCCACCACGCCGTCTTCGACCTGAAGCCGGAGTCGGACGTGTACTGGTGCACGGCCGACATCGGCTGGGTCACCGGCCACTCGTACATCGTCTACGGCCCGCTGGCCAACGGCGCTACCCAGGTCATGTACGAGGGCACGCCCGACAGCCCGCACCAGGGGCGCTTCTGGGAGATCGTCCAGAAGTACGGCGTCACGATCCTCTACACGGCGCCGACCGCGATCCGGACGTTCATGAAGTGGGGGGACGACATCCCCGCCAAGTTCGACCTGTCCAGCCTGCGGGTCCTCGGCTCCGTCGGCGAGCCGATCAACCCCGAGGCCTGGATCTGGTACCGGGAGCACATCGGCGCCGGGAAGACCCCGATCGTGGACACCTGGTGGCAGACGGAGACGGGCGCGATGATGATCTCGCCGCTCCCCGGGGTCACCGAGACCAAGCCCGGCTCCGCGCAGCGCCCGCTGCCCGGCATCTCGGCCACCGTCGTCGACGACGACGCCAACGAGGTGCCCGACGGCGGCGGCGGCTACCTGGTGCTGACGGAGCCGTGGCCGTCGATGCTGCGCACCATCTGGGGCGACGACCAGCGCTTCATCGACACGTACTGGTCCCGTTTCGAGGGCAAGTACTTCGCCGGTGACGGCGCCAAGAAGGACGACGACGGCGACATCTGGCTGCTGGGCCGGGTCGACGACGTGATGCTGGTCTCCGGCCACAACATCTCGACCACCGAGGTCGAGTCCGCCCTCGTGTCCCACCCCAAGGTCGCCGAGGCCGCCGTCGTCGGCGCCGCGGACGCCACCACCGGGCAGGCGATCGTGGCCTTCGTGATCCTGCGGGGCACCGCCAGCGAGGACGAGGGGCTCGTCGAGGAGCTGCGGGCCCATGTCGGCGCCACGCTCGGCCCCATCGCGAAGCCGAAGCGGGTGCTGCCGGTGGCCGAGCTGCCGAAGACCCGCTCGGGCAAGATCATGCGCCGGCTGCTGCGCGACGTCGCCGAGAACCGTGAGCTGGGCGATGTCACCACGCTGACCGACTCGTCGGTGATGGACCTCATCCAGACGAAGCTGCCGAGCGCCGCCAGCGAGGACTGACACCTCCAGCGCACCGCTCGACAGGGCCCCCGTGGCGCTCCGGCGCCGCGGGGGCTCTGTCATGCCCACAGGCAAGTCCGCGGCGGATGCGGGTAGGGTTGAGGCCGCGTCAGCGACGCGACAGCTGTTCAAGGTGCGCCGGGAAGTCTGGTCGGCAAGTGTTCTGCCATGCCCGCCCGACCGGAGGATGTCACCCGTGGCCGCGCCGCCCCCCGCTCCCCGCACCTTCCTCGGCCGCCTCTCCCTGCCCGAGCGCACCTTCGTCACGGACGCCCTGCGCACCGAGACGGTCGGCGGGATGCTGCTGCTCGTCGCCGCGGTCGCCGCCCTCGTCTGGGCCAACACCTTCGGCGGCAGCTACGCCTCGGTGAGCGACTTCCATTTCGGCCCCGCGGCCATCGGGCTCGACCTCTCGGTCGCCCACTGGGCGGCGGACGGCCTGCTGGCGGTCTTCTTCTTCGTCGCCGGGATCGAGCTGAAGCGGGAACTGGTCGCCGGTGAGCTGCGCGATCCGAGGGCCGCCGCGCTGCCGGTCGTCGCCGCGCTGTGCGGGATGATCATGCCCGCCCTGGTCTATCTCGTCGTCACGGCGACCGGCGGCGGCTCCACGTCCGGCTGGGCCGTCCCCACCGCGACGGACATCGCGTTCGCCCTGGCGGTGCTCGCCGTGCTCGGCGCTTCGCTCCCCTCCGCGCTGCGGGCGTTCCTGCTGACCCTGGCCGTGGTGGACGACCTCTTCGCGATCCTGATCATCGCGGTCTTCTTCACCTCCGACCTGAACTTCGCCGCCCTCGGCGGGGCCTTCGCCGGTCTCGCGCTGTTCTGGCTGCTGCTGCGCAAGGAGGTCCGGGGCTGGTACGTGTACGTGCCGCTCGCCCTGGTCGTCTGGGGCCTGATGTACAACAGCGGCGTCCATGCCACGATCGCCGGCGTCGCGATGGGCCTGATGCTGCGCTGCCACCGGCGGGAGGGCGAGGACCACTCCCCCGGCGAGCACATCGAGCACCTGGTGCGCCCGCTGTCCGCGGGTGTGGCGGTCCCGCTCTTCGCCCTGTTCTCGGCAGGCGTCTCCGTCTCGGGCGGCGCTCTCGGGGACGTCTTCACCCAGCCGGAGACGCTCGGGGTGGTGCTCGGGCTGGTGGTCGGCAAGGCGCTGGGCATCTTCGGCGGCACCTGGCTCACGGCGCGTTTCACCAAGGCGGAGCTGAACGGCGATCTGCGCTGGCCCGACGTCTTCGCGCTGGCCACCCTCGCCGGCATCGGCTTCACCGTGTCGCTGCTGATCGGCGAACTCGCCTTCGAGGACGACGCGTCCCTCATGGAGGAAGTGAAGGCGGCGGTCCTGGTCGGTTCCGTGATCGCCGCGGTTCTCGCAGGAATCCTCCTCAAATTGCGGGTACGCACCTACCAGGCGCTCTACGAGGACGAGGAGCGCGATGAGGACATGTCAGGTGTCCCGGACGTCTACGAACAGGACGACCCCGCCTACCACTTGCGGATGGCCGCGATCTACGAGGAGAAGGCCGCCGAGCACCGCAGGAGAGCCCGAGCGGCGGGGGCGTCGAGCGACGGCGACGACAGTCCGGCATGATCTGACATCGGACCGCAGTACGTGGAGACCGCAGAACTGGAGAGGGAGTCAGCGATGAGCGACCCCGGCAACACCACGGCGAAGGCTGTCGGCGCCGACCGCAGTCTCGGTCAGCTGGTCGCTTCGGCGACGGCCGAGATGTCGGCGCTGGTGCACGACGAGATCGCACTGGCCAAGGCCCAGCTGCGCCAGGACGTGAAGAAGGCGGGCCTGGGAGGGGCGGCGTTCAGCGCGGCCGGCATGGTGCTGCTGTTCTCGCTGCCGATGCTGAGCTTCGCCCTCGCCTACGGCTTCAGGACGTGGACGGGCTGGAACATGGCCCTGTGCTTCCTGCTCTCCTTCGCCGTGAACGTCCTGGTGGCCGGGCTGCTGGCCCTGATCGGCACGGTGTTCGTGAAGAAGGCCAAGAAGGGGCAGGGCCCGCAGAAGGCGGTCGCCTCGGCCAAGGAGACCGCGGCCGTCCTGCAGAACGCCAAGCCGCACCCCCGGCCCGAGCCGCGGCCGGAGCTGATGGGCTCCTCCCGGGAGGACAAGGCGCTGCTGTGACCGGGCGCTCACCGGTTCGGCAGCACGGCCCCGGGGCGCGGCGAACGCGCCGTGCCCGGGTGTGGCACGCTCATCTGCATGACGGCCCCTGAATCCAGCCCCGGCGGCTTCGCCTCGCTCGGCAGCCCCGTACGCGTCGACGGTCCCTGGACCCATCGCGACGTGGCGGCCAACGGCGCCCGCTTCCACATCGTGGAGATGGGTGACGGGCCGCTGGTGATGCTGCTGCACGGGTTCCCGCAGTTCTGGTGGACCTGGCGGCACCAGCTCACGGCCCTCGCCGACGCGGGCTTCCGGGCGGTCGCCATGGACCTGCGGGGTGTGGGCGGCAGCGACCGCACGCCCCGGGGCTACGACCCGGCGAACCTCGCGCTCGACATCACCGGAGTCGTGCGTTCCCTCGGCGAACCGGACGCGGCGCTGGTCGGCCACGACCTGGGCGGCTACCTGGCCTGGACCGCGGCTGTGATGCGGCCCAAGCTGGTGCGCCGGCTCGCGGTCTCCTCGATGCCCCACCCCCGGCGGTGGCGGTCGGCGATGCTCTCCGACTTCGCGCAGAGCCGCGCCGGGTCCTACGTGTGGGGCTTCCAGCGTCCGTGGATCCCGGAGCGGCAACTGGTGGCGGACGACGCGGCCCTGGTCGGCCGGCTCATCCGGGAGTGGTCCGGGCCGCAGCCGGTGGACGAGGAGGCCCTCGACGTCTACCGGCGCGCGATGTGCATCCCCTCGACGGCGCACTGCTCGATCGAGCCGTACCGGTGGATGGTGCGGTCGCTCGCGCGGCCGGACGGGTTCCAGTTCAACCGGCGTATGAAGCGCCCGGTGCGGGTGCCGACGCTGCATCTGCACGGGTCACTCGATCCGGCGATGCGCACCCGCAGCGCGGCGGGCTCGGGCGAGTACGTCGAAGCGCCCTACCGCTGGCGCCTGTTCGACGGGCTCGGCCACTTCCCCCACGAGGAGGACCCGGTGGCGTTCTCCGGGGAGCTCATCAACTGGCTCAAGGACCCCGAACCGGACCGCTGAGACCCTCCCGGGGGGCCGTACGGCGGCGGGGGACGGTCCGTTCGGGGGACGACGGGGAACGGTTGTCCTACGAACGGCCAAATGCCTGGCGCATAGGCCAATTGGACGTCTCCGGCGCGGTTACCGACCATGAGGCCCGGGCAGACGTCCCGGTATGGGCTGGACGCACGACTACAGTGACGCAGCACGCAACCGCCGCTCGGCCAACGGGCCGATCAGCCACGAAGGTGGCGACTCCCCCGGCGGGAGCCACGAACATCCCGGTGAGGGGATGGGCATTCCGCGCATCCTCCGGCGCCGCGCCCGCTGGGTGTCGGCGCGGCTGCGGCATCCGCGCGGCTGACACCCCGTCCGGGCGATCCCTTTCCCACCTCTCCGCAGGCGCCTCTGGTGCCGGGGCGGTGCGCTGCCGCGCGCATCCCTGACACCGGCGTGCCCCGAGGTCTTCGTGCGCCCTGACGACAGGGCGCGAACCTCGACGACTACAGGGCGCATCCCTCGCTGTCGACCTGCTGGTTGGCCGACCGGCCCTGGGCGATGTCCTCGCGGATCTCGTCCACGGTGAGGGCGTAGCCGGTGTTCGCGTCGTCGAGGGAGCGGGCGAAGATGACGCCGTAGACCTTGCCGTCGGTGGTGAGCAGCGGGCCGCCCGAGTTGCCCTGGCGGACCGTCGCGAAGAGCGAGTACACGTCGCGGCGGACGGTGCCCCGGTGGTAGATGTCGGGCCCGTTGGCGTTGATGCGGCCGCGGACGCGGGCCGAGCGGACGTCGTAGGCGCCGTTCTCCGGGAAGCCGGCCACGATCGCGCTGTCCCCGGTGCGGGCGTCCTCGCCGGCGAACTGGAGCGGGCGGGCCTTGAGGTCGGGGACGTCCAGCACGGCGATGTCCCGCTCCCAGTCGTAGAGCACGACCTTGGCGTCGTAGAGCCTGCCCTCGCCGCCTATCTGGACGGTGGGCTCGTCCACCCCTCCGACGACATGGGCGTTGGTCATCACCCGGCGCTCGTCGAAGACGAAGCCGGTGCCTTCGAGGACCTTGCCGCAGCTGGGCGCCGTGCCGACCACCTTCACGATGGACTGCTTGGCGCGGGCGGCGACGGGGCTGCCGACGAGGGCGGGGTCGGGCGCCTGGACGTCGGTGATGGGCTCGTTGGCGAACGGACTGAAGACCTGGGGGAATCCGTTCTGCGCGAGGACGGAGGAGAAGTCCGTGAACCAGGTGTTCGCCTGATCGGGCATCACCCGGGAGACGCCGAGCAGCACCTTGGAGCCGCGGACCTCCTTGCCGAGGGTGGGCAGCGAGGTGCCGGCGAGCGCGGAGCCGATGAGCCAGGCGACGAGCAGCATCGCGACGACGTTGACCAGGGCGCCACCGGTGGCGTCCAGGGCGCGGGCGGGCGACCAGGTGATGTGGGTGCGCAGCTTGTTGCCGAGGTGGGTGGTGAAGGCCTGGCCGACGGAGGCACAGACGATCACGATGACGACCGCGACGATCGCCGCCGTCGTGGAGACCTCGGAGTCGTCGGTCAGCGCTCCCCACAGCACGGGGAGGAGGTAGACGGCGACCAGGCCGCCGCCGAGGAACCCGATCACCGAGAGGATGCCGACGACGAAGCCCTGGCGGTAGCCGACGACCGCGAACCAGACAGCGGCGACCAGCAACAGGATGTCCAGCACGTTCACCGTCTTCAGCCTCGCTGTGTCGTCGCCGGGTGCTCCTGCCGGCTATGCGTCCTCGGTCCGCGGCGGGACCGCTTCCTCCAGGTGCCCGGGTGGGACCTGTGCCTGGCCCACCCTGTCATGCGCGCCAGTCGAGCGGGACCTCCCGGGTGCGGTCCCATGGGCGCTCCCAGCCGGCGAAGTGCAGCAGCCGGTCGATGACCCCGGCGGTGAACCCCCAGACCAGTGCCGATTCGACCAGGAACGCGGGCCCGGCGTGGCCGCTCGGGTGGACGGCCGTCGCACGGTTGGCCGGGTCGGTGAGATCGGCCACGGGCACGGTGAAGACCCGGGCGGTCTCCGCGGGATCGACCACCGAGACCGGGCTGGGTGTCCGCCACCATCCCAGTACGGGCGTCACGACGAATCCGCTCACCGGGATGTAGAGCTTGGGCAGCACGCCGAACGTCTGGACGCCGGACGGGTCCAGGCCGGTCTCCTCCCACGCCTCGCGCAGGGCGGCCCGCAGCGGGCCCGTGGTGGCCGGGTCGCCGTCCTCGGGGTCCAGCGCTCCGCCGGGGAAGGAGGGCTGGCCCGCGTGGGAGCGCAGGGTGCCGGCGCGCTCCATCAGCAGCAGTTCGGGCCCGCGGGCCCCCTCGCCGAACAGGACGAGGACGGCCGACTGCCGGCCTCCTCCGTCGGCCGGCGGCAGGAAGCGGCTGAGCTGGTGCGGCTGGACGGCAGCGGCGGCACGGACCACCGGGTCGAGCCATTCGGGCACGCCTTCGGTGGTCACGACCACCTCGCCGCGGGCCGGGCCGGACCGTCCGTACGCCTCGTACGTCTCTTCTCCTGCGCGTGTCATGGGCACCCCTCGCTGCTCAACGCCCCGGGGCGCCCGGATCGTTCCGCACGGCGGGCGGGACCGGCTGGGCTCACCCGGCCGTCCCCGCGGCGGGGGCCGGCTTGCCCGGATAGTCCGGGGGCGGCTTGAGCCGCTGCCCCGGCTGGCCGCCCATCTCGTACTTGAGGAGCTTCCTCGCCTTCTCCGGATCCGTCTCGCCCTCGCCGTACGACGGGCAGAGGTGGGTGATCGGGCAGGCGCCGCAGGCGGGCTTGCGGGCGTGGCAGATGCGGCGGCCGTGGAAGATCACCCGGTGCGAGAGCATCGTCCACTCGGACTTGGGGAAGATCGTGGCGATCTCGGCCTCGATCTTCACCGGGTCGTCCTGCTCGGTCCACTTCCAGCGGCGCACCAGCCGCATGAAGTGGGTGTCCACCGTGATGCCGGGGACGCCGAAGGCGTTGCCGAGGACGACGAAGGCCGTCTTGCGGCCCACGCCGGGCAGGGTGACCAGCTCCTTCAGCGTGCCGGGCACCTCGCCGCCGAAGTCGTCCCTGATCGCCTTGGAGAGGCCCATGATCGACTTGGTCTTGGCGCGGAAGAAGCCCGTCGGGCGGATGAGCTCCTCGACCTCCTCCGGGACCGCGGCGGCCAGGTCCTCGGGAGCCGGGTACTTCGCGAAGAGCGCCGGGGTGGTCTGGTTGACCCGCAGATCGGTGGTCTGGGCCGACAGGACGGTGGCGATCAGGAGCTGGTACGGATTCTCGAAGTCCAGTTCGGGGTGGGCGTACGGGAAGACCTCGGCGAGCTCGCGGTTGATCCTGCGGGCACGCCGGACCATCGCCAGACGCGATTCCGTTTTGACCGATTTCCCCTTTTTGCCCGGACTGGGCGAGGAGCGTTCGCCCACAGCGGAATTCTGCTTTCCGGACACGTTTCCAGCCCCCTTGGCCTGCGCTGTCACCGGCGAATTGGACACCCGGCCAGCCTAAGGGTCACCACCGACATCCGCCCGGGTCCCCCGGAATGAGGACCCAATCGGGCCCCTGCCGTACGGATGGACGCGTCAGTACGTCAAACTTGTTGTGACTGATCGCACGATTGTTTAGTACCGGGGTCCTCGTCCCCGACGATGCCGCCGCGGGGCACCGGGTCCCCAGGACAGTGCAGCGCGGTCCGGCATCATGGGGGACTGTGTCCCCTGAGCAGGTCGACAAGGAGAGAACTCGTGGACGACGTTCTGCGGCGCGCCCCGCTCTTCGCGGCGCTCGATGACGAGCAGGCCGCGGAGCTCCGCGCCTCGATGAGTGAAGTGACGCTCGCCCGTGGCGACGCGCTCTTCCACGAGGGCGACCCCGGCGACCGCCTGTACGTGGTCACCGAGGGCAAGGTCAAGCTCCACCGCACCTCGCCCGACGGACGCGAGAACATGCTCGCCGTCCTCGGCCCCGGCGAGCTGATCGGCGAGCTGTCCCTCTTCGATCCCGGTCCGCGTACCGCGACCGCCACCGCGCTGACCGAGGTGAAGCTGCTCGGCCTCGGCCACGGCGACCTCCAGCCCTGGCTGAACGTCCGCCCGGAGGTGGCCACCGCGCTGCTGCGCGCGGTCGCCCGCCGGCTGCGCAAGACCAACGACCAGATGTCCGACCTGGTCTTCTCCGACGTGCCGGGCCGGGTCGCCCGCGCGCTGCTCGACCTCTCGCGCCGCTTCGGTGTGCAGTCGGAGGAGGGCATCCACGTGGTCCACGACCTCACCCAGGAGGAGCTGGCCCAGCTCGTCGGCGCCTCCCGCGAGACCGTCAACAAGGCGCTGGCCGACTTCGCGCAGCGCGGCTGGCTGCGGCTGGAGGCCCGCGCGGTGATCCTGCTGGACGTGGAGCGCCTCGCGAAGCGCTCGCGCTGATCCCGCGCCGCGTCCGCGCGGACCGTACGAAGGGCCGCCCGCCTCACGCGGGCGGCCCTTCGCCGTGCGCTCAGTTCTTCGTGCCGTCCACGATCAGCGGATTGCCCGTCCCCCCGCCGCACGGGACCGCGTAGACCGGCTGCTTGGCCGCGGCCTCCTTGAACGCCTCGATGCACTGGTTCGCGAGGACCTTGTCCGTCAGCGAGTCGGTCAGGATGCGGTTCGCCTTCGCGATGCCCTCGGCCTCGATGCGCCGGCGCTCGGCCTCGGCCTTCGCCGTGCGGGCCGCCTCGGTCGCCCGTTCGGTCGCCTGCTCCTGCTGAATCTTGCGGTCGATCTGCTCCTGGAGCTTCTCCGAGGGCTTCACGTTGCGCAGGTTGACGGTCGTCACGGCGATGCCGCGGGGTGCCAGGCGCTCCCGGATCAGATCGCCGATCTCGGTGTTGATCTTCTCCCGGGCGGAGGTGTAGCCCTCCTCGCTGGTGTGCCGCGCGAAGACGTTGCGGACGATCTCCCGGCTGTCCGGGAAGACCAGGCGCTGCTGGATCGCGTCCTCACTGCCCGCCAGCCGGTACAGCTCCACGGCCTTCGCCGGGGTGACCGCCCACTTCACGGTGATCTCGGCGTACATGACGCCGCCCTGCGAGGAGCGGACCTCGACGACGTCCTTGTCGGAGAGGTTGAGGTCCACAGGGCGCGTGGAGAACGTGGTGACGTCGGTGAACGGCGAGGTGAGGTTGACCCCCGAGGTCATCGGCGAGCCGACCTTGCCGAAGGTGACGGGCACGCCGACCTCGTAGGCGCTGACCACATGGACGCAGCTCGACACGCCCGCGAACAGCCCGGCGACGAGCGCCCCCAGGGCGCCCAGCTTGAGGCCCTTGTTGTCGCCCGCGCGGGCCACGAAGTACATCACCGCCGCGGCGATGACGAGTATGACGAACAGGACGAACACGGTTTGTCCCCCCAGTGACGGATGCCGTGATGTAAGCGGCCCGTAAGGCCGCCTCGCCTGCGACAGACGCCGGTGGCGCCCGGACAGTTCCGTCCGGAGGCGGCCCGGCCGTACCCGTAACCGGGGGGAGCGTTCTCGCGGGCCGTCAGCCGGTGTCGCTCACGCCGATCAGACCGTGCTCGCGCAGATACGCGAGCTGCGCGCGCACCGACAGCTCGGCCGCCGGCCACAGGGACCTGTCGACGTCCGCGTAGACGCGCGCGACGACCTCCGGGGCGGTGGCGCATCCGCCCTCGACCGCCGTCTCGACCTGGGCGAGCCGGTGGGCGCGGTGGGCGAGGTAGAACTCGACGGCGCCCTGCGCGTCCTCCAGCACGGGCCCGTGGCCCGGCAGCACGGTGTGGACGCCGTCGTCGACGGTGAGCGAGCGCAGCCGCCGCAGGGAGTCCAGGTAGTCCCCGAGCCGGCCCTCCGGGTGGGCGACCATCGTGGTGCCCCGGCCGAGGATCGTGTCGCCGGTCAGCACGGCGCGATCGGCGGGCAGATGGAAGCTGAGCGAGTCGGCGGTGTGCCCGGGGGTGGCGACGACCCGCATCTCCAGACCGCCGGTCGTGACGACGTCACCCTCGGCGAGGCCCTCGTCGCCGAGCCGCAGCGCGGGATCGAGCGCCCTGACGGACGTCCGCGTCAGCTCGGCGAAGCGTGCCGCCCCCTCGGCGTGGTCCGGGTGGCCGTGGGTGAGCAGGGTCAGCGCGACGCGCTTGCCCGCGGCCTCGACCGTGTCGATCACGGCCCGGAGGTGGGCCTCGTCCAGCGGGCCCGGGTCGACGACCACGGCCAGGGCGGAGCCGGGCTCGGAGACGATCCAGGTGTTGGTGCCGTCCAGCGTCATCGCGGACGGGTTGGGCGCCAGGACGTTGACCGCGCGGGCGGTGGCGGGCCCGGAGAGCACGCCTCCCCGCGGCTGTCCCGGCAGCGCTGCGGCGTCCGTCATCGCGGTCCTCCCCGGGACACGTGCTTGGTGAACTCCTCGTGGCCGGGCCAGCTCAGCACCACGTCGCCGCCTTCCAGCCGCGCCCGGGCGAGGACCGGGTCGAGGCTCTGCCGGGATGCCGCGGCGAGGGTGTCGGCGACGGTGGCGTGCGGCTCCAGGGCCCGCAGGGTGGCGACGGTCGGCGGCATCATGAGCAGCTCGCCCTTGTCGTAACCGGCGATCGCCTCCGCGGGGCGGATCCACGCGGTCCTGTCGGCCTCGGTGGAGACGTCGCGGGTGCGCTGCCCCTCGGGGAGGGCGGCCACGAAGAACCAGGTGTCGTACCGGCGCTGCTCGAACTCGGGCGTGATCCAGCGGGCCCAGGCGCCGAGCAGGTCGGAGCGGAGGACCAGGCTGCGGCGTTCCAGGAACTGCGCGAACGACAGGTCGCGGTCGACCAGGCCCTGCCGGTCGGCCTCCCAGTCGTCGCCCGTGGTGTCCCCGACGACGGTGTCCGCGGTAGGTCCCGCGAGCAGCACGCCGGCCTCCTCGAACGTCTCGCGCACCGCCGCGCAGACGACGGCCTGGGCGACCGCCGTGTCGTCGGTGCCCAGACGGGCGGCCCAGGTCTCCAGCGAGGGCCCCGCCCAGCCCACGGGCCGGTCGTCACGCGGGTCGACTCCGCCGCCCGGGTAGGCGTAGGCGCCTCCGGCGAAGGCCATGGAGGTGCGCCGGCGCAGCATGTGGACGGCGGGACCGTCCGTGCCGTCGCGCAGCAGCATCACCGTCGCGGCCCTCTTCGGGGTGGCGGGCACCAGCTCGCCCGCGGCGAGGGCGCGGATGCGGTCGGGCCATTCCGGCGGGTACCACTGACCATTGGGCATGGCCGGATGCTATGCGTTCTAGCGCGGATGTTCGAGGGGTGGCCGGGGCGCGTGGGGCCCCGGGCCGGGATGCGCGGAGACCGGCCGGCCGGGATGCGCGGAGACGCAGGACCGGGACCGCGGCGAGGACGCCGCACCGCCGCGGGGACGGCGAAGGCCCCGCGCCGCTCCGGGGGAACCGGGGGCGAGGGGCCGTCGTCGCACGGACGCGCGGGGTCAGTCCTGGACGAGCTCCACCTGGATCTCGACCTCGACCGGGGCGTCCAGCGGCAGCACCGCGACACCCACCGCGCTGCGGGCGTGCACACCCTTGTCGCCGAGGACCTCGCCCAGCAGCTCGCTCGCGCCGTTCAGCACGGCGGGCTGGCCGGTGAAGTCGGCGGCCGAGGCCACGAAGCCGGTGACCTTCACGACGCGCGCGATGCGGTCGAGATCGCCGGCGACGGACTTCACGGCGGCGAGCGCGTTGAGCGCGCAGGTGCGCGCCAGGCCCTTGGCCTCCTCGGGGGTGACCTCGGCGCCGACCTTGCCGGTCACCGGAAGCTTGCCCTCCACCATCGGGAGCTGTCCCGCGGTGAAGACGTACGCGCCGGAGATCACGGCCGGCTGGTAGGCGGCGAGCGGCGGTACGACCTCGGGGAGCGTCAGGCCCAGCTCGGCGAGCCGGCGGTCGACGTCGCCGCTCACTGCTTCTCCCGCTTCAGGTAGGCCACGAGCTGCTCGGGGTTGTTCGGCCCGGGCACGACCTGGACGAGCTCCCAGCCGTCCTCGCCCCAGGTGTCCAGAATCTGCTTCGTCGCGTGCACGAGAAGGGGCACGGTCGCGTATTCCCACTTGGTCATGGGCCCGACTGTAGCCGCCCCGGGCGGCCGTTCCGCGACAGCCCCGGCCCCGGGGGCGGGGAGGTGTGCGCGAAGGAACACAGCCCGAGGGCAGCCTCGTGCGTAGGCCGTGCCGCTACTGGTTAGGCTCGAATACGTGAGCAGGCTCCAGGTCGTCAGCGGCAAGGGCGGTACCGGTAAGACCACGGTCGCCGCCGCCCTCGCGCTCGCCCTCGCCACCGAGGGGAAACGCACCCTTCTGGTCGAGGTGGAGGGCAGGCAGGGCATCGCCCAGCTCTTCGAGACGGAAGCCCTTCCGTACGAGGAGCGCAAGATCGCCGTCGCCTCGGGCGGCGGCGAGGTCTTCGCGCTGGCCATCGACGCCGAGCGCGCGCTCCTGGACTACCTCCAGATGTTCTACAAGCTCGGCTCCGCGGGCCGGGCGCTCAAGAAGCTCGGCGCGATCGACTTCGCGACCACCATCGCCCCGGGCGTGCGGGACGTGCTGCTCACGGGCAAGGCGTGCGAGGCCGTCCGCCGCCGGGACAGACAGGGGCGGTACGTCTACGACTACGTGGTCATGGACGCACCGCCCACCGGGCGCATCACGCGCTTCCTGAACGTGAACGACGAGGTCGCCGGCCTGGCCAGGATCGGGCCGATACACAACCAGGCCCAGGCCGTGATGCGGGTGCTCAAGTCCCCGCAGACGGCGGTGCATCTGGTCACCCTGCTCGAGGAGATGCCCGTCCAGGAGACCGCGGACGGCGTCGCCGAGCTGCGCGAGGCGGACCTCCCGGTGGGCAACGTCATCGTGAACATGGTGCGCCCCCACCTCCTCGACGAGGACGCGGTGCGCGACGCGTCCGACGGCCGGCGCCCCGAGATCACCGACACCCTCGCCCGGGCCGGGATCACCTCCCCCGGGGAGCTCGTCACCCCGCTCCTGGAGCAGGCCGCCGAACACGCCCAGCGCGTCGAGCTGGAGCGGGAGCAGCGCCGGGTCCTCACCGCGATGGAGCTCGGCGCGTACGAACTGCCCATGCTCAGCGAGGGAGTCGAGTTGGCGGGGCTGTACCGACTGGCCAGGGAACTGCGCAAGCAAGGGGCCGGATCATGATGCTCGACAGCGCGGCCCGGCTCGACGTCGATCCGCTGATCGACGACCCGGACACCCGCATCATCGTGTGCTGCGGCGCGGGCGGTGTCGGCAAGACGACCACCGCGGCCGCGCTGGGCGTGCGGGCCGCCGAGCGGGGCCGCAAGGTCGTGGTGCTGACGATCGACCCGGCGCGCAGGCTGGCGCAGTCCATGGGCATCGACTCCCTCGACAACACCCCCCGCAGGGTCACCGGCATCGAGAGCCGGGGCGGGACGCAGAAGGCGGGCCCCGGCGAACTGCACGCGATGATGCTCGACATGAAGCGCACCTTCGACGAGATCGTCGAGGCGCACGCGGACGCCGAACGGGCCCGCGCGATCCTGGACAACCCCTTCTACCAGTCCCTGTCCGCCGGTTTCGCCGGCACGCAGGAGTACATGGCGATGGAGAAGCTGGGGCAGCTCCGCGCGCGGGACGAGTGGGACCTGATCGTCGTGGACACCCCGCCGTCGCGTTCCGCGCTCGACTTCCTGGACGCGCCGGGGCGTCTCGGGTCCTTCCTTGACGGCACGTTCATCAAGCTGCTGATGGCTCCGGCGAAGGTCGGCGGCCGGGCCGGGATGAAGTTCCTGAACGTCGGCATGTCGATGATGACCGGCACGCTCGGCAAGCTGCTGGGCGGTCAGTTCCTGCGGGACGTGCAGACGTTCGTGGCCGCGATGGACACGATGTTCGGCGGGTTCCGCACCCGGGCGGACGCCACGTACCGGCTGCTCCAGGCCCCCGGCACGGCGTTCGTCGTGGTGGCGGCGCCGGAGCGGGACGCGCTGCGCGAGGCGGCGTACTTCGTGGAGCGCCTGGCCGCCGAGGACATGCCGCTGGCCGGTCTGGTCCTCAACCGGGTGCACGGGAGCGGGGCCGCCCGGCTGTCCGCGGAGCGGGCGCTGGCCGCCGCGGAAAATCTTGACGAGGGCCGCATTGTGGATCAGGGGGCCGGGGAGACTGGTAGTCGTGACCGCACGGCCGTCTCTCCCGAATCCCCGGCCGAGGGTCATCTCCCCGAAGAGGCAAGTGAGTTCACTCCTGAAGGAACCGGATCGCCGGAGTCCTCCGGGGTGCCTGCCGTGAAGCAGACCGCGCAGCAACTGACGGCGGGTCTGCTGCGTCTGCATGCCGAGCGCATGCAGGTGCTCTCGCGTGAGCAGCGCACACGCGACCGCTTCACGGCGCTGCATCCGGAGGTGGCGGTCACGGAGGTGCCGGCGCTGGCCGGAGACGTGCACGACCTGGCGGGGCTGCGCGCGATCGGCGACAGCCTGGCGTCGCCCGCGTCACCCGAGACGCTCTGAGCCCTCGGGGCACGCGGCTCCCACAGGTGCGCGCGGCCATCGCGTACACGCTGGTGCACGGGCGAGCACGCGCTGGTGCACGGCGCGGACGGACATGCGCGCGGCGCGGGCAGGCGTGTGTGCGGCGCGGACGGGCATGCGCGCGGCGCACGGTACGCAGGCGGGCGCGCAGGAGGCAGCCGGGCGCGCGGCTGCGGTGCATCGTGCGCGTGCGACCCCCCGGGTGCGCGCGGCTACCGCGTACGCGCCGGTGCGCGGACGGGCGGGTTCGCGCGGGCAGGCGGTGTGCGGCTTCGCGGGCACCGTGGTCGGGCCGCCGGTGCATCGCTCGGCGCCCCTCGGTGCCATGGCGCGCGGCCGCGCGTGCGGTCCCGCCCCCGCGGGCAGGGTGACGCGCGGTCATGGCGTCGCGCCCGGGTCGAGGCGTGTCCGCCGTACGTCAGGTGCGGGCGATGCGATGCGGAGCGTCCGGTACCCGGATCCGTCCGCGTGCGGCCCGGTCAGCCGACCGCCGCGTACGCCTCGTACGTCTCGTCGTCGTCGAGGCCCACCGGCAGGATGCCGGCGCTGCGCTCGTATTCCGTGCGTGCTGTTTCGAGCAGTCTGCGCCAGGACGTGACCGTGGGCCGCCTGCGCAGCAGTGCGCGCCGCTCCCGCTCGGTCATTCCGCCCCACACGCCGAACTCGACGCGGTTGTCGAGCGCGTCGGCCAGGCATTCGGTCCGCACCGGGCATCCGGTGCACACCGCCTTGGCCCTGTTCTGCGCTGCCCCTTGTACGAACAGTTCATCCGGATCCGTCGTGCGGCAGGCTGCCTGCGCACTCCAGTCGGTAACCCAGCCCATGCCGGTGCCGTCCTCTCCCGAATCGAGGCTCCCCCACGGCGGCAGCGGCATATTCACCGCTGCCAGTTGAGGACGTTACGGAAGGCGGGCAGAGCGCAACACCCCCGCGGGGCCCAATCTTGAATGGCCCGAACGGACTATGCGTACGCGGCAGATCACCCAGGGGAGTGACCTGAAGGCATTGCTGACATACCCGACAATTTCGGGCATTCCCTACGCATTGCCTCGGACTTCGAAGACCTATGCGGCTATTCGGACAGGTCTCCACCGGATTCGGGTACAGCGGAGACTGTCGGCTACTTGATGCGAGACCGCACTGCTGTGACAGTTGAGAGCAGCTTAGGCCAATGCCTTTATGTGTGTCCGGCGAATGAGAACGTAGGCTGCCCTCATGCCAAAGAAGCGCTCGGGCGGTGGTCTGACCGGGACCCAGCAGGCCGCCAAGTTCCTCGGTGTCAGCGTGCTCTCCGGAGCGGTGCTGGCGGGCATCGCCCTGCCCGCCGTCGGCGCGCTCGGACTCGCGGCCAAGGGAACGGTCGAGGGATTCGACGAGATCCCCGCCAACCTCAAGACCCCGCCGCTGAGTCAGCGCACCACCATCCTCGACAGCGAGGGCGGCCAGATCGCCACGGTGTACTCCCGTGACCGCACGGTCGTGCCCCTGAAGGACATCTCGCCGTACATGCAGCAGGCGATCATCGCGATCGAGGACGCCCGCTTCTACGAGCACGGCGCGATCGACCTCAAGGGTGTGCTGCGCGCGCTCAACAAGAACGCGCAGTCCGGCGGCGTCTCCGAGGGCGCGTCGACGCTCACCCAGCAGTACGTGAAGAACGTCTTCGTCGAGGAGGCCGGCGACGACCCCGACAAGGTCGCCGAGGCCACCCAGCAGACCATCGGCCGCAAGGTGCGCGAACTGAAGTACGCGATCCAGGTCGAGGAGGAGCTGGGCAAGAAGAAGATCCTGGAGAACTACCTCAACATCACGTTCTTCGGGCAGCAGGCCTACGGCATCGAGGCCGCCTCCCACCGCTACTTCTCCAAGTCCGCCAAGGACCTGAAGCTGGAGGAGGCCGCGCTGCTCGCCGGCATCGTCCAGTCGCCGAGCCGCTACGACCCGGTGAACGACACCGAAGAGGCGACCAAGCGGCGCAACACCGTGCTGCAGCGCATGGCCGACGTCCGCGACGTCTCCCAGGAGGAGGCGGACAAGGCCAAGGCCCAGCCGATCGATCTGAAGATCAGCAAGCCGAAGAACGGCTGCATCACCGCCGTCAAGGGCTCCGGCTTCTTCTGCGACTACGTGCGCAAGACGATCCTCACCGACCCGGCCTTCGGGAAGACGGAGGAGGAGCGCTCGAAGCTGTGGAACCTCGGCGGTCTGACCATCCGGACCACCATGAGCCCGCGGGCGCAGGCCGCCGCCGACGAGGCCGCCACCGCGAAGGTCTACAAGACCGACGGCGTCGCCGCCTCCGTGGTCCAGGTCCAGCCCGGTACGGGCAAGATCCTCTCCATGGGTCAGTCCCGCCCCTACGGCCTGGACCAGAAGCAGCACGAGACGGTGCTGAACCTCGCGGTGGGCAGCAAGATGGGCGGCACGACGTACGGCTTCCAGGTCGGCTCGACCTTCAAGCCGATCACCGCGGCGGCCGCCCTGGAGAAGGGCATCAGCCCGGCGCAGTCGTTCACCACCGGCTACAAGGTCTCGCTGCCGATGGACTCCTTCAAGACCTGCGCGGGCGCCCCGGCCGGCGGGGGCACCTGGGACCCGTCGAACGAGATGGAGTCCGAGACGGGCACCTGGGACATGACGTCCGCGCTCGGCAAGTCCATCAACACCTACTTCGCCCACCTGGAGCAGATGACCGGTCTCTGCGAGACGGTCGAGATGGCGAAGAAGATGGGCTACGTCAGGGGCGACGGCAAGCAGGTCGGCGAGAACCCGGCCATCACCCTGGGCAGTGAGGAGAGCACCCCGCTCGCGATGGCGGCGGCCTACGCCGCGTTCGCGAACCGCGGCACCTACTGCACCCCGGTCGCCATCGAGTCCGTCACGGACGCCAACGGCAAGCGGATCAAGGTGCCCGGCTCCCAGTGCTCGCAGGCGATGAGCGAGCAGACCGCCGACATGGTCAACCAGATGCTCAAGGGCGTCGTCGAGGACGGCACCGGCACGCGGGCCGGTCTCGCGGACCGCGACAACGCGGGCAAGACCGGTACGACGAACGACCGCAAGGACGCCTGGTTCGTGGGCTACACCCCGAACCTCTCCACGGCGGTCTGGGTCGGCGACGACGTCGGCGAGAAGCAGTCGATGTACAACATCACCATCGGCGGCACCCCCTACGACAAGGTCTGCGGCGGCTGCCTGCCCGGCCCGATCTGGAAGATCGCCATGACCGGCGCCCTGGACGCGTCCGAGACCCCGTCCTTCAACCCCGTCTCCGTCCCGCGCGGGAAGGAGAAGGAGGACAAGGAGAAGGACAAGGGCCGCGACCGTGACCGCGACCGCGAGGACGGCAGGCCCGGCGACGACCAGCCGTTCCCCGGCATCAGCATCCCGCCGGACCTGATCGGCGGCGGCGCCAACCGGGGCCAGGGCAACAACGGCGGCGGCAACTGGCCGTAGGCAGGGCCGGCCCGCGGCGCGGGCGGGCGCGGACATGACGAAGGGGGACCCGGCCGGAGCCGGGTCCCCCTTCGTCATGTCCTGCGGAGCACGCTTCTCACGTCGCGCGGTGCGGGCGTCTCACGTCGCGCGGTGCGGGCTCGGCCGGCGAGGAGCTGCTTGACCGCGGCGGCGACACGGCCGCCCTCGGCGCGGCCCGCCACCTTCGGGTTCACGATCTTCATGACGGCGCCCATCGCGCGCGGGCCCTCGGCCCCGGCGGCCCGGGCCTCCTCGACGGCCTGCCCGACGATGGCGTGCAGTTCGTCGTCCGTCAGCTGCTGCGGAAGGTACGCGTCGAGGATGACGCCCTCCGCCTGCTCGCGCTCGGCCTGCTCGGCGCGACCGCCCTGCGCGAAGGCGTCGGCCGCCTCGCGGCGCTTCTTCGCCTCCTTCGCGATCACCTTCTGCACCTCGTCGTCGGAGAGTTCACGGGCCGTCTTGCCCGAGACCTCCTCCTTGGTGATCGCGGTGAGGGTCAGCCGGAGCGTGGAGGAGCGCAGTTCGTCGCGCGCCCTGATCGCCGCCGTGAGGTCTTCCTGCAGCTTGGACTTGAGCGTGGTCATACGGACAAGTGTGTCAGGTGCGCCGCGCGCGACGCCCCCGCATTTCGCGCGCAGGCCGGCGCTGAGCCGCGACACGGTGGCCGGTGCCGGGGGCGCGGTGGCCGGTGCGCGGGCGGGGTGTGCGGCCGGCGCGCGAGGTCCGCGGCGGGCGTGCGGGGTGCGTAAGGGCGCGGCCATACGACGGCCGTGCCCCGGCGGCCGGGGCGTCGTCCCACCGACACCACCCGTTGACAGCCTGCCTGCGTGCCGTTCCCCCGCCCGTCCGTCCTCGCCGCCCTCGCCGCGCTTGCCGTCCCGCCGGGCCCGCCCCGGCCCGACGTGCGCCGCTGCCGGCAGACCGGGCTGGCCGGTTCGGTGGCGCTCGCCGCCGGCGGGGTCAGCGCGGGGGCACTGCCGACCGGGCGGATGCTCGCCCCGGACTCGGGGACGGCGGCGTTCGGGCTGGCGGCGGCCTACTTCGGGCTGGTGCTGCTGACGGCGGGCTGGGCGCTGCTCGGCCGCGCCGTACGGGGGCCGAGCCCGCCGGGGCCGCGCGAGCTCCTCGCGACGCTGGTGCTGTGGGCGGCACCGCTGCTGGTAGCACCGCCGCTGTTCAGCAGGGACGTCTACAGCTATCTCGCCCAGGGCGCGATGGTCGACGCGCATCTGGACGTGTACAGCCACGGGCCCTCCCGCCTCGGCGGCCCGCTCCTCACCGAGGTCGCGCCGCTGTGGCGGGACACCCCGGCCCCCTACGGCCCGGTCTTCCTCGCCCTGGCGTCGGCGGTCACCGGCGACGGCGCCCGTGCCGTGTCCGTGGCGGACATCGCCGGCGGGGCGCTCGGCATGCGGTGCGTCGCCCTGTGCGGGGTCGCCCTCATGACGTACTGCCTGCTCCGCCTCGCGCGGCACTGCGGAACCGACCCGTCCGCCGCGCTCTGGCTCGGCGCGCTCAACCCGCTGGTGCTGCTGCACCTGGTCGGCGGCGCGCACAACGACGCCGTGATGCTCGGCCTGCTGGGCGCGGGGCTCCTCGCCTCGCTCGGCGGCGGACACCTCACCGGCACCGTGCTGATCACCCTGGCCGCGCTGGTGAAGGCGCCCGCGGCTCTGGGCCTGCTCGCGGTCGTCGTGCTGTGGGCACGCCGCACACCCCGCCCGGGGGCGAAGGAAGCGGGCAGCCTGCGGGCGGGAAGTACGGAGGGTCGGGCGGCAGCGCTCCGGGCGCGGGGAACGGACGGCCCGGTAGCAACGCTCCGGGCGCCGGGAACGGACAGCCCGGTAGCAACGCTCCGGGCGCGCGCCCCGCGTACGGTCGCGGCCGTCGCCGTGACGGCGGCGGCCGCGGCGACCACCGCCGTCACGACCGCCGCGGTCGGGACCGGATACGGCTGGCTGCGCTCCCTGGACACCCCGGCCTCCCCCGGCAACTGGGCCCTCACCTCGTCCCTCGGCCGGATCAGCACCACCCTGCTGGCCGCCGCCGGCGACGGACCGGCTGCGCTGGCCCGGCACGCCGTGCCCGTCTGGCACCTGCTCGGGATCGCGGCCACCGCCGTCGCCGTCGTCCTCGCCTGGCGCCGTCACCACCGGCTGCGCCCCGTCCACGCCGTCGGGCTCAGCCTGCTCGCCGTGGCGCTGCTCGGTCCCGCGATACGGCCCTGGTACGTGCTGTGGGGACTGTTCCTGATCGCCGCGACGGGGCCCGGGCGGCGGCTGCGCCGGTGTGCCGCCGTCGCCAGCGCCGTCCTCGCCCTCACCGTGCCGCCGAGCGGATTCGCCCCCGGCGGAGCGCAGTTGGCGCTCGCCTGCGGCGGCGGGCTGCTCGCGGCGGCGGCCGTGTGGCGTGCGCACCGGCCATCGCGTCCGTCGGCGGACCTGCCCCTGGGGAGCACCGCGTGACACCACCGGAGACCGGGCGGCGTGCCGTGCGGTGGCCCGTGACGACGCACGGGCGGCTGGCGCTGGTCACCGCCCTGGCCGGCACGGTGCTGCTGTTCCTGGCGACCGTCCCGCTGCACCGCGGCTGGTTCGACCTCGGCGTCTACCACGGGGCCGTCCGCCACTGGACGGACGGCGGCGCGCTCTACGACTACCTGGCGCCGGGCTCCCGGTACGGCTTCACCTATCCGCCGTTCGCCGCGCTGTGCATGCTGCCCCTCGCGGTGACCGCCTGGCCCGCTGCCGTCGCGATCACCCTGCTGCTCAACGCGGCCGCGGCGGTCCTGATCGTGCGCTGGACGGCCGGCCCGGTGATCCGCGCGCGGGGGTGGACGCCCTGGTACGCCCTCGCCGTCGCCGTGTGCGGGTACGCCCTGCTGGAGCCGGTCCGCGACACGGTCAGCTTCGGGCAGGTCAACCTGCTGCTGCTCGCCCTGGTCCTGGCGGACACCCGGCTGCTCGCCCGCGGGGGCAGGGCGGCCCGCTGGGCGGGCGCCGGGATCGGCGTGGCCGCCGCGATCAAGCTGACCCCCGCCGTCTTCATCGGCTGGCTGCTCCTCACCGGCAGGCGGCGGGCCGCGGGGAACGCCGTGGCCGTCGCCCTGGGCGCCACCGCGCTCGCGGCCTGGGCCGCGCCGGGCGCCTCACGCACCTTCTGGACCGACGCCCTGTGGCACACCGACCGGGTCGGCTCGCTCGCCTACGTCTCCAACCAGTCCTGGCAGGGGGTGGTGGCCCGGCTGGCCGAGCCGTACGAGCCGGACCGGGCGGTGTGGGCCCTGGGCGTGGTGGTGCTGCTGACCGTGTGGGCCGTCCGGGTGCGCCGCGCGCACGCCGTCGGCGACCACGCCGCGTCGCTGGCCCTCACCGGCGTCCTCGCCTGTCTCGTCAGCCCCGTCACCTGGGTCCACCACCTGGTCTGGCTGACGCCGGCCCTCGCCGTGCTCGCGGGAGCGGCGCTGCGGACGCCGGGCGGGGCCGGGCGACGCGGGCCGGCGGTGTGGGCCGTCGCGGTGCCGGTGCTGCTGAGCAGCAGTCTCGTCTGGCTGTGGAGCGGGGACGCGTCCGGGGCGGACGGATTCCTCGGCGGCAATCTCTACGTCTGGATCTCGCTCGGCCTGCTGTGGGCGCTGCCCCTGAGGCCCTCCGGGCGGCCGGTGGGCGGGGCCCGTGACGCGGCCGGTGCCGGTCCGCCGTCCGCCCGCCCCCGGCTCCCCGCCCGGTGAGTGTCTGCGACCATGGGCGCATGCGCGCACGCTACGGGACGCCCTTGAAAGTCACCGCGGGAATCGCGGCGGTCGGCGCGGCCGGCCTCGCCTACGCCGCCGGATTCGAAGCCCGCTCCTTCCGGCTCCGCCGGGTCACGGTGCCGGTCCTGCCGCGCGGCATGCGCCCGCTGCGGGTGCTCCAGGTCTCCGACATCCACATGGTGTGCGGGCAGCGCAAGAAGCGCGCCTGGCTCCAGTCCCTGGCAGGGCTGCGTCCGGACTTCGTCGTCAACACCGGCGACAACCTCTCCGACCCGCAGGCGGTCCCCGAGGTGCTGGACGCCCTCGGCCCGCTGATGGAGTACCCGGGCGTCTACGTCTTCGGCTCCAACGACTACTACGGCCCCACGCTCCGCAACCCGGCCCGCTACCTGCTGGAGAAGGCCCAGGGGCGGCACGGCCTCAACGGCAACGCTCCCGCCGTCGGCGTCGTCCACAACCCGTGGGAGGACCTGCGGGACGGTTTCGACGCGGCCGGCTGGCTCGACCTGACCAACACCCGGGGCCGGCTCAAGCTGGAGGGCTGCGAGCTCGCCTTCACCGGCCTCGACGACCCGCACATCAAGCGCGACCGCTACGAGCTGGTGGCCGGCGGCCCGGAGCAGGACGCCGACGTGTCCGTGGCCGTGGTGCACGCCCCCTACCTGCGCAGCCTGGACGCCTTCACCTCCGACGGCTACCCGCTCGTCCTCGCGGGCCACACCCACGGCGGGCAGGTGTGCATCCCCTTCTACGGCGCCCTGGTCACCAACTGCGACCTGGACACCGACCGCGTGAAGGGGCTCTCCACCCACCGCAGCGAGGGCAACACCGCCTACCTCCACGTCTCGGCGGGCTGCGGCGCGAGCCGCTACACCCCCGTCCGCTTCGCCTGCCCCCCGGAGGCGACCCTGCTGACCCTGACCGCCGAGGACTGACTCCTTCCGCGGCCCTCCCGGCCCCGCCCGCGGGCGCCGCGAAACCGGATTTCGTCTCACGGCGCGGGTGGGCTAGAGTTATCGACGTCGCCGGGACAGTGGGCGACATCGGGGTGTAGCGCAGCTTGGCAGCGCGCTTCGTTCGGGACGAAGAGGTCGTGGGTTCAAATCCCGCCACCCCGACAGCCGAAGTACCAGTTCAGGGGTCTGATCCGCGCAAGCGGGTCGGGCCCCTGAGTGGTTTCCGGGGTGCTGTGGTCGTTTGCGCGGTGCTTCGGGGTGCGGGAGGCCCGGGGCGCTCCCCCGGCCGGCGGGGAGCCAGGGCGCTGACAGCGGCTGACAGCGGTGGGCGGAGGCTGTCAGGCGGTCGGCCGGGGGCTGTCAGCCGGGCCCGGCATCGTCGGGGTCGTCGAGAACGAGGACGACCTGACGAGGAGTTGCCGAACATGACATACGCGATCCGGGCCGAAGGACTGGTCAAGAGGTACGGCGACTTCACCGCCCTGGACGGAGTCGACCTGGAGGTCCCGGCCGGCAAGGTCGTCGGGGTGCTGGGGCCCAACGGCGCGGGCAAGACCACCACCGTGCGCATCCTGGCCACGCTCATGCGACCCGACGGCGGACACGCCACCGTCGGCGGGCACGACATCGTCAAGGACCCGGTCAGGGTCCGGCAGCTCATCGGGCTGACGGGGCAGTACGCCTCCGTGGACGAGACCCTGTCCGGCGCGGAGAACCTGGTGCTCATCGCCCGGCTGCTCGGACTGTCCCGGCGGGACGCGCGGGCACGGTCGGCCGAGCTGCTGGAGCAGTTCTCCCTGACCGAGGCGGCGCGCAAGCCGATCGCCACCTTCTCGGGAGGTATGCGGCGGCGGCTGGACCTGGCCGCGTCCCTGGTGGGCCGGCCGAGCGTGCTGTACCTGGACGAGCCGACCACCGGACTGGACCCGCACGCCCGGCAGGAGGTCTGGGACGTCGTGCGGCGACTGGTCGCCGACGGCTCCACGGTCCTGCTCACCACCCAGTACCTGGAGGAGGCCGACCAGCTCGCCGACTCCATCACCGTGTTCGACAAGGGCCGCAAGGTCGCCGAGGGCCGGCCCGGTGAGCTGAAGCGCCGTGTCGGCGGACAGATCCTCCAGGTCAGGCCCACCGTGGCCACCGATGTGCCGCAGGTCGCCCGGATCCTTGCCGAGCTGACCGGGCACTCCCCCGCCCAGGACTCCGGTGTCCTCACCGTGCCGGCCGACGAGCCCCTCGTCGTCGCGGCGGTCGCCCGCCGGCTGGACGGCGCCGGTATCACCGCCGACGAACTCGGTCTGCGGCTGCCCAGCCTGGACGAGGTCTTCCTCGCCCTGACGGGACACGCGCCCGCGCCCGCCCCGGCCGCCGACGACCAGCCCGTCGCCGTCTGAGCCCCCTCCCCTTCGCCACCGCGCAGCCGTACCCCGAGAGGACCCCGTCATGAGCACCCAGACCCTGAGCACCCGCACCCTGAGCGCGAGCGCCCCGCTGTCCGGCCGTATCGGCCTCGCGCAGACCGCCCGCCACAGCCTCGCCCTCGCCGGCCGCGGCGTCACCAAGTTCATGAAGTCGCCGATCCAGCTGGTCGACGTGATCCTGACCCCGATCATCAGCCTGCTGATGTTCGTCTACCTCTTCGGGGAGGCCATGTCCGGCGGTGACACCGACCGGTATCTGCGGCTGGTCACCCCAGGGGTGATGGTGATGGCCGTCTTCCAGGCCAGCGTGGGCATCGGCGCCTCGCTCTGCGCGGACGCCAGCACCGGTATCTTCGACCGCTTCCGCAGCATGCCGATCGCCCGCTCCAGCCCTCTGATCGGGGCCGTCCTCGCCGACATCGTGCGCTACGTCGTCTGCCTGGCCACCCTGGTCGTCCTCGCCCTCGTCATGGGCTACCGGGTGGAGACCGGGCCGGTCGCCTCGATCGCCGCACTCGCGCTGCTCGTGGGCTTCGCGCTCAGCTTCTCCTGGATCTCGGTGTACCTCGGCATGCTGATCAAGAACCCGACCTCCGTGCAGGGGCTGATGACCATCCTGATCCTGCCGCTCACCTTCGCCAGCAATGTGTTCGTGCCCCGGGACGACATGGCGGGCTGGCTCCAGGCCTGGTCCGACGTCAACCCCGTCTCCCTGGTGGCCGACGCCGTCCGCGGTCTGCTCAACGGCGGCCCGGTCGCCGGCTCGCTGGCCGGCACCTTCGCCTGGATGGCCGGCGTGATCGTGGTCTTCTTCCCGCTGGCGATGCGCGCCTACCGCAGGAACGCCGGATGACGCTCGCGTCACCGGCACGGCCGGGCGGGACCGCACCTGGGTGCGGTCCCGCCCGGCCGTTCGCGTGAGCGCGTTCCGTCGGACGTGAGCGTGTCCGGCAGGGCGGGAGCGTGTGCGGTCGGGTGGGAGGGCGTCGGTCGGGCGTGAGCGTGTGCGGTCGGGTGGGAGGGCGTCGGTCGGGCGGGAGCGTGTGCGGTCGGGGGGTGTGTCCGGTCGGACGGGGCGTGCCGTCAGATCCGCCGGGGCGCCCGCAGGCTCTCCGTCTCCAGCCGGCGCAGCGCGTCCTCGCGGGAGCAGGCGGCCCCCTCCGCGTAGGCCCGTTCGAAGCCCTCCTCGCCCAGCGCGGCCTCCAGGCGGACGATCAGCTCGCGCCACTCGGGCTCGCCCCGGTCGAAGGCGCCGCGCATCACCTGGCTCATGCCGAGCGATCGGGCGCCTTCCTCGGGCGCGCCCTCCAAGGTGCGCAGTCCGCCCAGCAGTTCGGCGACCCAGGCGAGCGCGGCGCCCGCGCCCTGGCCGAACAGCGAGCCGGCGGCCTGGGGCAGCAGGGCCCTGGCCCGCTCCGCGTCGCCCTCGGCGAGACGGTTCTCGATCCGGGTGCTGACGATCAGGTCGCGGGCCGTCTCCGCGAGGGAGGGGCGCCGGGCGCTCAGTGCTTCGAGCCGGTCGAGCGTGGCGTCGGACTGTGCCAGGTCACCGGCCCTGCGGTGCACATTGGCCAGGCCCACCAGGATGTTGGCCTCCAGGCGCAACTGGCCCCGCTCGCGGGCCTGGCGGTGCGCGGCGTGCAGATCGCGGAAGGCGCCCGCCAGGTCGCCGCTGCGCCGGCGTTCGCGGGCCAGCCTGACCTTGCTGAGGTAGAGGTAGTCCTCGGTGCCGAGTTCGGAGCTGAGGGCCACGATCCGTTCGAAGGTCGCGATGGCCCGGGGGTACTCGCCGCGCAGGGAGTGGTCGCGGCCGACCGGGAGCAGGCTCATCACCAGGCCCCAGCGGTCGCCGACCTCCTCGAAGCCGCGCAGCGCCTCCAGCCGGGAGTCCGCGCCGGTGACCAGGTCGCCCTGTTCGGTGAGGGCGAAGTCCCTGGCCAGGTGGGCGCCGGCCCGCACCCACGGGTCGGGCGAGTGCAGCGGGTCGGTGTCCCCGTCGTCCGGGGCTCCCGCGGGGAAGGAGACCCGGGACATCCGCAGGAGCAGCGCCGCCGGGTGGAACTCGCGCGCCGTCGCGGACTCGCCCTCGGACGGGGGCCGTTCGCCGGCCGTGGGCCGGTGGGCGTCCGCGGCCGGTCCCGGATCCGGCGCCCCGGCCGCCTGGGCCAGGTAGGTGTCGAGCCGGGCGCTCATCCCCCTGATCCCCCAGTACCAGAACATCGCCCTGTCGAAGCGTGCCGCCAGCTCCCCGGCGCCGGCCTCGTCGGCGTCGGCGGCGGCCGCGACCGAACGGAGCGCGAAGACGAGGTTGTCGTGTTCGGCGTCGAAGACCGCCGTCGCACGGAGCTGTTCACGGGTGCGCAGCCGGGGTTCGTGTTCCTCCGCGAGGGCCAGGAACCAGGCGGCGTAGCGCCGGACGACGGCCTCCGCGGACTCTGCCTCGGCGAGCCGCCTGGCCGCGTAGGCGCGTACGGTCTCCAGCATCCGGTAGCGCGGTCCGCCCGCCTCCTCGGCGAGGGTGACCAGCGACTTCTCGACCAGGGCGTCCAGGAGGTACGGGATGTCGTCGGCCGGGAGCGACGGGTCCGCGCAGACCGCCTCCAGCGCGGGAAGGGTCGCGCCGCCCGGGAAGACCGACAGTCTGCGCGCGAGGACGCGCTCCGGTTCGTCGAGCAGGTCCCAGCTCCACTCCACGAGGGCGAGCAGGGTGCGCTGGCGGGGCAGGGCGGTGCGGCTGCCCGAGGCGAGGAGGCGGAAGCGGTCGTCGAGCCGGCTCTCGATCTGCTGGACGCTCATCGAGCGGAGCTTCGCCGCGGCCAGTTCGAGGGCGAGCGGGATGCCGTCGAGCCGCCGGCAGATCTCGACCACGGCGTCGAGGGTGGAGTCGTCGAGGGTGAAGCCGGGCCGTACTCCGGCGGCGCGTTCGACGAAGAGGCGGACGGCGGGCGACTGCGCGGCTTCGGCGGGCTCCGGCGATCCCGTCGGCACGCCGAGCGGACCGAGGTGGCACAGCGACTCGCCGGTGATGGCGAGGGCCTCACGGCTGGTGGCGAGTATCCGCAGCTCCGGGAGGCGGTCGAGCAGTGCGGCGGTGAGCTCCGCCGCGGCCTCGACGAGGTGTTCGCAGTTGTCGAGCAGAAGGAGGGCGTCGCCGCTTCCGACGAGGGCGGCCATGCGCTCGACCGGGGTGGCCCGCTGGCCCTGGCCGGCGTCGTAGAGGCGTCCGTCGGTGGAGCTGAGGGCGCCGAGCACGGCGTCGGCCAGCCGGTCGGGCGCGCTGACACCGGCGAGCGGTACGAACCAGACCCGGCCGCGGCCGTGGGCGGGGTCACGGGTGGCCGCCTCGAGGGAGAGCCGGGTCTTCCCCGCGCCGCCCGGACCGACGACGGTGACCAGGCGGGCGCGCGTCAGATGCCCCGCGAGCTGCCGCAGCTCCTCGTCCCGGCCGACGAAGCTGGTCAGCCGGGCGGGGAGACGGCTCGGGGCGGCCTCGGACCGCTCGGCGGCCGTGCGCAGTTCGCCCCGGAGCAGGGACAGATGGGTCTCCCGCAGTTCGGCGGAGGGGTCGACGCCCAGCTCGTCCCCGAGCCGCTCGCGTACCGCCTCGTACACCGCCAACGCGTCGGACTGCCGCCCCGCCGCGGACAGGGCCCGCATCCGCAGCCCGGCGACGCGTTCGCTCAACGGCCGCTGCGCACCCGCCGCTTCGAGGTCGGCCAGTACCTCTCCGTGCCGTCCGAGCCGCAGTTCGGCGTCGAAGCGGTCCTCGGACACCGCGGTGCGCAGGTCGTCGAGGCGGGTGGCGGCGGGGCCGGCGAACGGGGCGTCGAGGACGTCGGCCAGTGCCGCTCCGCGCCACAGCCCGGACGCCGCCGTGAGCAGCGCCGCTGCCTCGCCGGCCCGTCCGGCCGCGAGTTCGCGCCTGCCCCGGCCGGCCAGGTCCTCGAAGCGGTGCACGTCCACGTCCTCGGGCCGCACCGGGAGGCGGTAGCCGCCGGACGCGGACTCCACCGCCGCGTGCCCGCGCAGCGCCCTGCGCAGCCGCGAGACCAGCGCCTGGAGGGCGTTGGCCGCGTCGGCGGGCGGCTCCCCGCCCCACAGCCCGTCCACGAGCGTGCCGGCGGACACCGTCCTGCCCTCCTCCAGGGCGAGCCGGGCGAGCAGCATCCGCAGCCGGACGCCTCCCACCTCGACCGGCGCCCCGTCCTCGGCGCGCACCCCGACCGGTCCGAGCAACTCCACACGCACCACGACGGCCCCCGTTCCGGACCGTTCGGCCCCCTGCGATCACGATCACGCCTCCGGCGCCGGGTCAGCATCACGCACCCCGGCGCCCCGGGTAAAGGGATTCCGGAACCGGCCGCCGGTGGCGCGCTTCATGACCTCCCGGGCGACACGAAGGCACGGGCGTCCGTTTTGCCGGGTTCCTGAGTGCATCGTGTACGGGGGCAGCCATCCCTGCCCGCAACGGCGAACGACTGGAGGGCGAGCGTGGCCACGTCGAACGCTCGGACATCACCCGGCCCCGCGCGGCGGCTCTCTGGCGCGACGGGGCGGGCGTGACGTCGCCGCCCGAGGCGTCCGCGCTGCGCCGGACCCTGTTCAGCCGCGGCTACGCGCGGCTGCTGCTGCTGTCGGTGCTGCTCGGGGTGCCCGTCTCCCTCGCCTGCTTCTTCTTCGTCGGCTTCCAGCACGAGATGCAGCACTGGGTGTGGGAGACGCTGCCCGAGGCGGCCGGCTACGACCGGGCCCCGTGGTGGTGGCCGCTGCCCGCGCTGACCCTGGCCGGACTGATCGCGGCGCCGATCATCACCCGGACACCGGGAGCGGGCGGGCACATCCCGGCGCACGGCCTCGGCGGGCCGCCGATCGGACCGAAGCAGCTGCCGGGGGTGGCGCTGTGCGCCCTCGCCACGCTTCCGCTCGGTGTCGTCCTGGGGCCCGAGGCACCGCTGATGGCCGTGGGCAGCGCGCTGGCCCTGCTCTCGGTGCGGATCATGAAGGCCACGCCCGATCCGAAGGCGAGCCTGGTGATCGCCACGGCCGGGTCGACGGCCGCCATCTCGACCATCCTCGGCGGACCGATCGTCGCCTCGATCATGGTGATCGAGGCGGCGGGTCTCGCCGGCGCGCAGCTCGTCGCGCTGCTGCTGCCCTGTCTGCTCGCCAGCGCGACCGGGGCGCTGGTCTTCACCGGCTTCGGCGACTGGACCGGACTGACGATCGGCGCGCTCAGCCTGCCGACCGTGCCCCCGAACGTCAGCCCCGACGCCGGTGACTTCCTGTGGGGCGTGCCCGCCGCCGCGCTGATCGGCGTCGTCCTGACCGCCGGGCGCGGCCTGGGCCTGCGGGTGCTGGAGTGGACGGGCCGGCGGACCGCGGTGCGCACGGTGATCTGCGCCCTCGCGGTCGGCGGGTGCATCGCCGCGTACGCCCTGATCACCGGGCGTTCCCCCGCGGAGGCGGCGCTCTCCGGTCAGGCCACGCTCGGCACGCTCGCCGAGGACCCTCACGCCTGGCCGGTGTCCGCGCTGATCGCCCTGATCGTGTGCAAGGGCGTGGCCTGGGGCATCTGTCTCGGCAGTCTCCGCGGCGGCCCGATCTTCCCCTCCGTGCTGCTGGGCGCGGCGGTCGGCATCGCGTGCGCGGGGCTGCCCGGGCTCGGTGTGACGCCCGGCCTGGCGCTCGGTGTCGCTGCCGCCACCGCCGCGGTGACGGGGCTGCCGCTGACGGCCGCGGTGCTGGCGGTCCTGCTGCTCGGCCCGGACGCGCACGAGCAGATGCCGCTGATCGTCGTCGCCTCGGTGACCGCCTATCTGACGGGGCAGTTCATGACGCGGCGGAGCGCGCCGGCGAAGGAGGGGTGAGGCGGGAGGCTCCGGAGGGCTCCGAAGCCCTCCGGAGGTCTCTCCGGGCCGGGGCGGGCTGGGTTTCTCCGGGGCGGGAGGTTTCTCCGGGCCGGGGCGGGCTGGGTTTCTCCAGGCCGGGCCGGGAGGTCCCTCCGGACGGGGAGCGGAGGTTTCTCCGGGGACGGGCCGGAGGTTTCTCCGGGCCGAGGCGGTCGGCGGTGGAGCTTCACCCGAAAAGCTTGCAGATGAGAACCCGTGCGACCTATGTTGACGCACATGCAGTCCTACACCATCGGCCAGGCGGCGCGTCTGCTCGGCGTCAGCCCGGACACCGCACGCCGCTGGGCCGATGCCGGACGGGTCGCCACCCATCGCGACGAAGGCGGACGCCGGCTGATCGACGGCCGTGACCTGGCGGCGTTCTCGATCGAGGTCGGGCAGTCCGGCGCCGTCGAGGAGGACGCGCCGTACACCACGGCGCGCAACGCGTTCCCCGGCATCGTCACCGCCGTGAAGCTGGGCGACGTGGCGGCCCAGGTCGAGATCCAGGCCGGGCCCCACCGGCTGGTCTCCCTGCTGACCAGGGAAGCCGTGGAGGAGCTCGGTCTGGAGGTGGGGATGCAGGCGACCGCCCGGGTGAAGTCCACCAACGTGCACATCGACCGGACCTGACGGCGGCCCCCTCGGGGCGACGTGCCGGCCCGGCCCGTTCCGGACCGGGGACCGACCGGCAGCCGTTCCCCTCCCAGCCCAGGGACCGTGATGAAGCTCCCCCGCACAGCCCGGCCCGCCCCCGGTGGGCGGCCGCGGGCGCGGACACCGATCGTCCTCGCGGTCCCCGCGCTGCTCGCCGTCGTCCTGCTGCTGCTCCCCCTCGCCGGTGTGCTCGTCCGGACCGAATGGGGTGAGCTGGGCGCCCATCTGACCGACCCGGCGACCACCGAGGCGCTGCGCCTCTCGCTGGTGGTGTCCTTCTGGGCGCTCGGGCTGTCGCTGCTGCTCGGGGTGCCGCTGGCGTGGCTGCTGGCCCGGGTGCCGTTCCCCGGCAAGGCGTTCGTGCGTTCGCTGGTCCTGCTTCCGATGGTGCTCCCGCCGACGGTCGGCGGGGTGGCGCTCCTGCTGGCGTTCGGCCGGCGGGGGCTGCTCGGGCCGTGGCTGGAGGACACCTTCGGCGTCACACTGCCGTTCCACACCTCGGGGGCGGTGCTGGCGGCCACGTTCGTCGCCATGCCGTTCCTGGTCATCAGCCTGGAGGGCGCGCTCGGCGGACTGCGGCCGCGCTACGAGGAGACCGCCGCCTCGCTGGGGGCTTCCCCGGTGCGGGTGTTCTTCACGGTGACGCTGCCCATGGTGGCGCCGGGGCTGCTCGCGGGGGCCGCGCTGACCTGGGCGCGGGCGCTGGGCGAGTTCGGTGCGACGATCACCTTCGCAGGCAACCTGCCGGGGACGACGCAGACGCTCCCGCTCCAGGTCTACCTGCTGCTCCAGGAGCGGCCGGAGGCGGCGACCTCCGTGTCGCTGCTCCTGCTGGTGATCGCCATGGCCGTGCTGGTCGCCCTGCGCGGCCGCTGGACGGGTACGCCCCGGGACCGGGCGGCCGGCCGGACGCCGCCGGCGGACACCGACGCGGGGCCGGCGGAGGCCGGCGGCGCCGGTCCGGGCGGTCCGGTCGTGGACGCCGGGAGCGCAGAGGGCTCCCGGGGCATCGATGAAGGCGCGGCGCCGCAGGACGGCGGTTGGGGACTGCGGGCCGGGCTCACGGGCTTCAACGAGCTGACCCTGGAGGCCGCGCCGGGCACCACCATCGCCGTCGTCGGCCCCAACGGAGCCGGGAAGACGACCCTGCTGCGCGCCCTGCTCGGACTGACCCGGCGCTCCCACGCGGTGCTGCGCCTCGGAGACGAGGACGTGTCCGCGCTGCCCCCGCACCGGCGGGGCGTGGCCTGGGTGCCGCAGGACGGAGCGCTGTTCCCGCATCTGACGGCACTGGCCAACACCGCCTACGGGCTGCGGGCGCACGGGGTGCCGCGGGCCGAGGCCCGCCGCAGCGCCCGGCGGTGGCTGGACCGGCTCGGCGTCGGGCACCTCGCCGGCCGCAGACCGGCGCAGCTCTCCGGCGGGCAGGCCGGCCGGGTGGCCCTCGCCCGCGCGCTGGCGGCCCGCCCCCGGCTGCTCCTGCTCGACGAACCGCTCGCCGCCCTCGACCAGACCACCCGGGCACGGGTGCGCCATGAACTGCGCACCCATCTGGCCACCTTCGGCGGGGTCTGCCTGATCGTGACCCACGATCCGGTGGAGGCCGTCTCGCTGGCGGACCGGGTGCTGGTGCTCGACGAGGGCCGGGCCCTGCAGGACGCGCCTCCCGCGGAGGTCACCCGGCACCCCCGCTCGCCCTGGGTGGCGCGCATGCTGGGGCGCAACGCGTGGGCCGGCACCGCGAACGCGCACGGGCTCGACCTCGCGGGCGGCGGCACCCTGGTGGCCGCGGAGCCGCCGCCGGCCGGGGTGTCCGCGCTCGCGATCATCGCGCCGGAGGCGGTCTCCCTGCACCGGGAGCGGCCCGGCGGCAGCCCGCGCAACGTCTGGCCGGGGGTCGTCCGCGAGGTGACCGCGTCCGGCAGCAGGCTGCGGGTGCTCGTCGGCTCGGAGCAGGTGCCGGACCTGGTCGCCGAGATCACGCCCGAGGCGGCGGCGGAACTGGGCCTGGCCGACGGCGTCGCGGTGTGGACGGGCGTCAAGGCGACCGAGGTGACGACCGTGGCCCTGTGACCGGGGTGCGCTGGGAGCGCGCGGCGGGGCGGAGTGGCTCGCGGGGCGGGCCCGGGGACGTGCCGCGCGGCGGGGGTGAGGTGGCTCGGGGCGGGCCCGGGGACGTGCCGCGCGGCGGGGGTGAGGTGGCTCGGGGCGGGCCCGGGGACGTGCCGCGCGGCCGGGTTGGCGAGTGCGGCCCCGGTGGGGGCGGGCGGCCCCGCGGCAGACGCGCGGGAGCGGGCCCTCGCGGGGCGGCGGCCGACTGCGGGGCGTATCCGGCCATCGGGCGGAATTCTCCGTCGGCGGGGAACCCCGCCGGGAGGCCGCTCGTTGGCTCGGATGGGCAAAGAAAACGTCAAGAGGCGCGGCCCGCGCCGGATTGCGCAGGGATATCCATGGGTGTCAGCCTTTCCAAGGGCGGCAATGTCTCGCTCACCAAGGAGGCCCCGGGCCTGACCGCGGTCGTCGTGGGTCTCGGCTGGGACGTACGGACCACGACCGGCACGGACTTCGACCTCGACGCCAGCGCGCTGCTCGTCGACGCCAACGGCAAGGTCCTGAGCGACCAGCACTTCGTCTTCTTCAACAACCTCAAGAGCCCCGACGCCTCCGTCGAGCACACCGGCGACAACCTCACCGGTGAGGGCGAGGGCGACGACGAGCAGATCAAGGTCAACCTCGCCGGCGTGGCCCCCGAGGTCGACAAGATCGTCTTCCCGGTCTCGATCCACGAGGGCGAGAGCCGCAGCCAGTCCTTCGGCCAGGTGCGCAACGCGTTCATCCGCGTCGTCAACCAGGCCGACAACAACGAGCTGGCCCGCTACGACCTCAGCGAGGACGCCTCGACCGAGACCGCCATGGTCTTCGGCGAGCTCTACCGCAACGGCGCCGAGTGGAAGTTCCGTGCCGTCGGCCAGGGTTACGCCTCCGGCCTGCGCGGCATCGCGCAGGACTTCGGCGTCAACATCTGACCGGAACCCACTGCGCGGTCGCTCCGGCCGGTGCGGCGCTCCCCTCCACGAGGGCGTCCGCACCGGCCGGTCACCGCACCCGCGACGGCCGGGCTCCACGTGCACGCCTGCCGGCCCCCGGGCACCAGCTTTCCCCGCCCGGGCGCGAGTTCTCCCTGGCCGGTCACGGCTCTTCACCGGCCGGGCACGGCCCGCCCGCGCCTGCCGGTCACAACTCCGTCGCCGGCCAGTCCAGGAGCCGCGCCCCGATGGCGGCCGTCTGCAGCGTGAAGCGGTGCTGCGGATTCGTCGGATCGGCGCCGGTCAGCCGGTAGATGCGGTC
Source organism: Streptomyces zhihengii (assembly GCF_016919245.1). NCBI lineage: Bacteria > Bacillati > Actinomycetota > Actinomycetes > Kitasatosporales > Streptomycetaceae > Streptomyces > Streptomyces zhihengii. The sequence goes on from NZ_JAFEJA010000001.1 coordinate 3,904,847, forward strand.
GAGGCGGTACGTCAGCGCGCGCACGCTCAGGTTGAGCCGTCGCGCCGCCTGGGCCGACACGCACCCCGAGTCGAAGTAGGCGTGCAGCGTCTCCAGCAGGGGCTCCGCCCCGCCTCTCGCCTCCCGCAGCGGCCCGAGAGCGTTGCGCACCAGGTCCGCCATGGCCTCGCGGTCCCGCGCCAGCACGGGGTAGACGAGCAGATCGGCGGCGAGGAGCACGGGCTCGTCCAGGCCGATGCGCTTGGCCAGGTCGAGCGCGTTCAGCGCCTCCTCGTAGGAGCGGACCACGCCGCCCGGGCCCGAGTGCGGCCGTCCGATGGCGGCCTGCCCGCCGGTCGCCGCGTACGCCTGCTTGGCGAAGTAGCGCACGACGTCCTCCTGGTCGCCGGGCACCACGCAGATCATCCGGTCGTCCTTGGTCGTCAGCAGGATCCGCCGGTCGCCGAAGCGGGCGAAGAGCGCCGCCTCGACCGTCCTGGTGACGGGATGGGTGTCGTCGTACGGTTCCACGCCCTCGGCGACGCCGACCGCGTGGGCGTGCGCGAGCCGCAGCCCGAACCGCTCGGCCCGCTGGACGATGCGCACCGGATCGGAACGCCCGTGCAGCAGATCGTCGATGAACTCCCGCCGCGCGGCCTCCTCCTTGCGCACGGCCAGCCGCTGCGCCCGCTCGTACCCCTCCGCGAACGCGTCCACGGCCTGCTCCACGGCGGCCAGCACCCGGTCCGGCGCGGTGGTGACCGGCCAGGCGACCCGAGTGGCCGTCAGATGGTGGATGACCAGCGACCGCAGGCCGTGGCCGGATGACGCCGCCTGTTCGCCGAGCGCGCGGCGGCCGTCCACCTCGTCGCGTGTGAGCCGTCTGCCGGTCCTGCCGACCTCGGCCAGGATCTCCGCGAAGCCCTCGAGATACGTCTGCGGTGTCTCCCTCGTCGCCATCGTGCTCCCCCCTGCGACCGCCGATGCCGGGCCGCCCCACGGCGTCCTGCCAGGGGCGGCACGGCCCGCCGGGCAGGCCGGCACGCGCGGGAGGCGGTGCGCCTCCGGGGCGTGCCGAGTCGGCCGACCCGGCATCAAGAACGCGTTAAGACTGCCGGATTCCGGCAATGCGATCAAGTCGCCCGCACTGTCACCATAGGAGGGCACCGGAGCGAGGGGACGCTCCGCTGCGATGAATCGGCAATGACGGAACGGGGGATCCATGAGGGAGTTCCTGTCGGCCGTGGTCGTCTTTCCGACCGCGTTGTTCAGCGCGGCTCTGGTGGTGGTCGTCGCCTTCTGGCTGCTGGTGCTCTTCGGCGCCGCCGACCACGACATGTTCGACGCCGATGCCGAGGCCGCGGGCGCCGGCGGCACGGGGCTCGGCGGGGTACCGATCACCGTGGCCGTGTCGCTGCTGGTGACGCTCGCGTGGTTCACCTGCCTCGCCGGTTCGCTGCCGCTGCGCGGCAGCGGTCTCACCGGGGTGCCCTACGCGGCCGCGGCCTGCGGGGTGCTGCTCGCGGCGGTGTTCATCGCCTGGACGGTCACCGTGCGGCTGGTCCGCGTGCTGGCCAAGCTCTTCCCCGACGAACCGGGGCCGTCCCGGCAGGACTTCGTCGGTCAGACGTGCACCATCCGCACCGGTCGGGTGGACGGGCGCTTCGGCCAGGCCGAGGTCACGGCCCGGGACGGCTCCACCGCCGTCGTCCAGGTACGGCAGGCAGCCCACGAGGACCATTCCGCACTCGCCCTCGGCGCCACGGGACTTCTGTACGCGTACGACGAGGACGGCGAGTTCTTCTGGGTGGCGCCGTTCTCGCCGTTCGGCGAACTCCCCGGCATCGGCAGTCCCGCCGCCGCCTGAGCACGGCGGTCCCACCGCCAGCGTCACGACGGACGGGCCGCAGCCCGTCACCGGCGGGCGCCCGCGGCCGGCACTCCCGGCGACCGCGGCCCGTCACCACACACCGGCCCCCCTTCCGCAGCCCACCGCCGCGGCCCGCGCGGGCACGGCCGCCCCCTCTCACCGGGGCGGCCGGAGCCCTCGCTCCGCCGCGCCCCGCTCCACCTCTCGCACGAGGATTCCGAGGACTTTCATGGACGCCATCACCATGGGCATCGGCGTGCTCATCGCCGTCGTACTGCTCGTCATCGTCTGCCTGCTGCTCGTCGTCACCCGGCTGTTCCGCAAGGTCGAACAGGGCAAGGCCCTGATCGTCTCCAAGATGCGCAAGGTCGACGTCACCTTCACCGGGCAGGTCGTCCTGCCCGTGCTGCACAAGGCCGAGATCATGGACATCTCGGTGAAGACCATCGACATCACCCGCACCGGGCGCGACGGGCTCATCTGCCGCGACAACATCCGGGCCGACATCCGCATCTCGTTCTTCGTGCGCGTCAACAAGACGGTGGAGGACGTCATCAAGGTCGCCCAGGCCATCGGCACGGCACGGGCCAGCGACAAGGAGACGCTGCAGGAGCTGTTCAACGCCAAGTTCTCCGAGGCGCTGAAGACGGTCGGCAAGCAGATGGACTTCACCGATCTCTACACCAAGCGCGACGAGCTGCGGGACCGGATCATCCAGCTCATCGGCACCGACCTCAACGGCTACAGCCTGGAGGACGCGGCGATCGACTACCTGGAGCAGACGCCGCTCGCGCAGCTCGACCCCTCCAACGTCCTGGACGCCCAGGGCATCCGGAAGATCACCGAGCTGACGGCCGTGGAGCACGTGCGCACCAACGAGTTCCAGCGCACGGAGGAGAAGGAGATCACCCGGCAGAACGTCGACGCCCGTGAGGCGATCCTGGAGCTGGAGCGCCGGCAGGCCGACGCCGAGATCAAGCAGCGCCGGGAGATCGACACCGTGCGGGCGCGCGAGGAGGCCGAGACCGCCCGGGTGATGGAGGAGGAGCGGCTGCGCGCGCAGAGCGCCTTCCTGCGCACCGAGGAGCAGTTGGGCGTGCAGCGCGAGAACCAGGCGCGTGAGGTGGCCGTCGCGGAGAAGAACCGCGAGCGGGTCATCGCCATCGAGAACGAGCGCATCGAGAAGGACCGGATGCTGGAGGTCATCGCCCGGGAGCGGGAGACGGCGCTGACCAGGATCGCCGCGGACAAGGAGGTCGAGGCGGAGCGCCGGGAGATCGCCGAGGTCGTCCGGGAGCGGGTCGCGGTGGACCGCACCGTCGCCGAGCAGGAGGAGTCCATCAAGCGGCTGCGCGCGGTGGAGGAGGCCGAGCGCGAGCGGCAGGCCGTCGTCATCGCGGCCGAGGCCGAGGCGCAGGAGAAGCTGGTCAAGGACATCAAGGCGGCGGAGGCCGCCGAGCAGGCGGCCGTCCACCGGGCGGCCGAGGAGGTCACCCTGGCCGAGGCCCGGGTGAAGGCCGCCGATCTCGACGCGCGGGCCAAGCTGCGGCTGGCGGAAGGCATCCAGGCGGAGGCCGCCGCCGAGGGGCTCGCCGCCGCGCAGGTGCGCGAGAGGGAGGCCGACGTCATCGAGAAGGCCGGCCGCGCGGAGGCAGAGGCGGCCCAGGCACGGCTGCTCGCCGAGGCGGAGGGCGTGCGCGCCAAGGGCGCGGCGAACGCCGCGGCGATCGGCGAGAAGCTGCGCGCGGAGGCGGCCGGGCTCACGGAGAAGGCGGCGGCGATGGCCGCGCTGGACGAGGCGTCCCGGGGGCACGAGGAGTACCGGCTGCGGCTGGAGGCGGAGAAGGACATCCGGCTCGCCGGGCTCGACGTCCAGCGCCAGGTCGCCGAGGCGCAGGCGACCGTGCTGGCGACAGGGCTGGAGAACGCGGACATCAACATCGTCGGCGGCGAGTCCGTCTTCCTCGACCGGCTGGTGTCGGCGGTGTCGCTGGGCAAGGGCGTGGACTCCTTCGTCGAGAACTCCCGGACCGCGCAGACGCTCGCCAAGCCGTGGCTGGACGGTTCGGCCCGGTTCACCGACGACCTGACCAGCATCCTCGGCTCGGTGTCGACGGGCGACGTGCAGAATCTGACCGTCTCGGCGCTGCTGATGCGGCTGATGCGGTCGGGCGGCGCGGGCGACGGGGACGTGAGCCGGCTGCTGCGGGAGGTCGAGCGTCTGGGCCTCTCCGACATGTCGCTCGCCGCGCTGTCCGGGAACGCCGCGGGTGTCGAGCACGCCCCCTTGAACGGCACGCCGTCCGCCTGACGGCGCGCCCCGCGCCCCGCCCGGTGCCGCCCCACGGGGGTGGGCGGCACCGGGCGGGTGCCTTCGCGACACCCCCGCTCCGCCGGAGCGGCTCTCCCGGGCGGAGCGGCGCCCGCCCCTCGGCCACCGGCCCGGAGCAGCACCCGCCGGATCCGCCACCGGACCGGAGCGGCACCCACCGGACCCGCCGAGCGGCCCGGAGCGGCACCCACCGGACCCACCGACCGGCCCGGAACGGCACCCACCGGACCCGCCAGCGGTCCGAGGAGACCCCGCCACCGGAACGCCACCAGACCGAGGCGACCCCGCCAGACCCGCCGCCGGACCGAGGCGCCACCGCCACCGAACCCGCCGGAGCAGCACCCTCCGCGGCAGCGGAACCCTTCGCAGGAACAGGAAGGCGAGCACACCCTGATGACCACGCCCCTCACCCGCCACACCGACCAGAACGGAGCCGCGCCGGCACAGGCCGTGCCGGAGCCGGCCGCTCCGGCGACTGCCGCGCCCGGCCGGCCCGCGGCCGACGCGCCCGAAGCCACACTCCCAGGGGCGCCGGGGGCGGCGCGTGCGGGCGGCTCCGCGGACCTCGCGCCGGGCGGGGCGGCGGACGGCGCGTCCGGCTCGTACGAGGTGCTGCGCGACCGGCTCGTGGCGCAGGCGGCCGAACTCCGCCGCCGTGCCGAGGCCCTGAACGCGCAGCGGATCGAGACCTTCGGCTCCCTGGAGCTGCGGCTCGCGGGCACGCAGGACCTCAGGACCGAACACGCCGCCACCGCCTGCGACATCGTCGCCGTCGGCGACGCGCTGCTGTTCGGCTACGACGCGTCCGGTGCCGCCCGCCCCGTCTCCGCCGTCGCGGACGTGCTCGCCCTCCACGACTCCGGCCTGGAGCGGCTGCCGGACGGCGCGGTGCCGGGTCTGCTCGACGACCCGCGCTTCCTGGACGAGTTCGAGGCGCTGCACCGCTACTACCGTGACGCCCGGCTGCGGCGGCTGCGCATGGTGGACGGGAAGCTGCTGGCCGTCTTCTCGGCCGGCGGGGCCGCCCGCGCGGAGGAGCGCGGCGGCGAGCGGGCGGTGGACATCCGGGTGCTGCGCTGGGCCGTGGAGACGGACGGCGCCGGCGGCGTCCGGGCCCGCTTCCTCGACGCCCGGGGCGAGCGCGACCACGTCCTGCCCCCGTCGCACGAGGTCGAGTGGACCGCCGCGACCCGTGACGACCACGTCCAGGGGCGCCACCCGCACATCGCCGTCGGCGGGGACGTCTTCGTGTCCACCGTGGGCGGCTCGCTCACCGTGAAGACGGTGGACGACACGGAGACCGGCGAGGGGATCTGGTCGGAGCCGGTCGCCGAACCGCTCCAGTCCCTCGCCGACGCCGAGGTCGAGTACGCCCGGATGGGGTCGCTGCTCCTGCTGCGCGTCCGTCCGTACAAGGAGGAGACCCACCGCCATCTCGTCCACTCCGCCGTCACCGGGACGGTCACCCGGCTCGACGGCATCGGGCAGGCCTGCCTGCGGCTGCCGGACGACCAGGGCATCGTGTTCCCCGGCGGCTACTGCCTCGCCGCGACCGGCACCGTGCGGACGTTCGACGTCGACGAGCGGCTGCTCGCCTCGCTCGCCTATGAGCGAACCGTCCACTCGCCGAACGGCGAGGACATCCTGTTCGCGTTCCGCTCGCGGACCGGCGCCGGCAGTCTGCTGCTGCCGTACAACGTGATCCGCACCGCCGTCGCCGCGCCGCTGACCGGCAGCGGCCACGCCCTCTTCGACGACGGCACGCTGCTCGTGCTGCGCTCCAGGGACGACGCGCCGGTCCGGGTGCACCCCGTGCAGCGCTGGGACTCCCCCTTCGTCACCGACACCTATGCGGCGCAGCGCCCGGCCGGCCGGGGGCCGCTGGCACGGATCGGGAACGCGGAGCTCGTGCGGGGCATCTCGGACTGCCTGTCGCTGGTCGGCGCGGTGACGGACACCGAGCCCTCGACCGCGGTCTTCGAGGCGCTGCTCGGCGCCTGCGCCCGCACCGCCGACGGCCACCACTGGCTGGGCGACGCCGACACCGGCGACCTGCGCACCCCCCTCGACGCGATCGGGGAGACGGCCCGCCAGGTGCTCGCCGAGTTCGAGACCGTCCGGGACCTCACCGACCGCGCCGCGCGGGCGCTGGAGGAGGCGACGGGCCGGATCGCCGCGCTGGTGCGCAGGCTGCGCGGCGAGGCGCCGCGCACGGCCGGCGGCTGGGTCGACGGGCTGACCGCCCTGCGGCGTGCGCAGGGTGAGCTGCTCGCCCTCAAGGAGATGCGGTACGCGGACGCCGGACGGATCGACGCGCTCACGGCGCGGACCGCGGACGACATCACCTCCTTCGCGACCCGCGCCATGGGCTTCCTGCGCCGCGAGGACGCCTTCGCCGACCACCGCGCGGAGATCGAGGCCCTGACCGCCGAGGCGCGGTCCGTCGCGACGGTCGCGGAGACCGCTCCGCTGAGCGGGCGGCTGGACGCCGTGGACGAGGGCCTGCGCACGGTCACCGACGTCGTCACCGGGCTGGAGTTCGGGGACGCGGTGGTGCGGACGGGGATCCTGGAGCGGATCGCGGAGGTGCTGGGCGGGGTGAACCGCGCCCGCGCCGTGCTCGGTGCCCGGCGGCGTGAGCTGCTGGGACGCGAGGGCCGCGCCGAGTTCGCCGCCGAGACCGCCCTGCTGGGGCAGGCCGTCGCGGGGGCGCTCGCGGCGGCCGCCGATCCCGAGTCGTGCGACGCGCAGCTCGCGGCGCTGCTGCTGCGCCTGGAGAACCTGGAGTCCCGGTTCGCCGAGTCGGACGACTTCCTCGCCGAACTGGGCGCGAAGCGGACCGAGGTGTACGAGGCGTTCGCCGCCCGGCGTCAGACGCTCCAGGACGCGCGGGCGCGCCGTGCGGAGCGGCTGGCGGCATCGGCGCTGCGCGTGCTGGACACGATCGGGCGCCGGATCGTCACGCTGGGCAGCGCGGAGGAGATCCACACCTGGTTCGCCTCCGACCCGATGGCCGCGAAGGTGCGGCGCACCGCGGACGAGCTGCGCGAACTGGGCGACGACGGGCGTGCGGAGGAGCTGGAGGGGCGGCTGAAGGCGGCCCGCCAGGAGGCGGCACGCGCGCTGCGCGACCGCACCGATCTGTACGCGGACGGCGGGTCGGTGATCCGTCTCGGCCGGCACCGGTTCACCGTCAACACCCAGCCGTTCGAGCTGACGCTCGTGCCGCAGGGGGACGGGCTCGCCTTCGCCCTGACCGGCACGGACTACCGCGCACCGGTCACGGACGACGCCGGGGACGGCTTCGCGGACGGCACCGGGAGCGGCTTCGCCGGGACGCGTGCGTACTGGGAGCAGACCCTCCCGTCGGAGAACGCGGCCGTCTACCGGGCCGAACACCTGGCCGGCCGGCTGCTGGAGGAGCACGGCGCGCGGGCCCTGGCGGACGCGGACCTCGCGGACCTGGTGCGCCGCGCGGCGCAGGACGCCTACGACGAGGGCTACGAGCGCGGTGTGCACGACCACGACGCGGCGGCGATCCTGGCCTCCGTGGTGCGGCTCCACGCCGGGGCCGGGCTGCTCCGTCACGCCCCGCGGGCCAGGGCGGCGGCCCAGGTCTTCTGGGCGCACGGCACCGACGAGGCGTCGCGGAGCGCCTGGACGCGGCGGGCCGTGGCCCTGGCGCGGGCGCGGGACACCTTCGGGCTCGCCCCCGCGATCGACGCCTTCCGCGCCGAACTGGCCGCGGCGATGGGGCCCGGCGGCGGCCCCGGCGCGGACTACCTCTTCGAGGAACTGACCTCCGGGCCCGAAGGGTTCGTCATCGGCGCCCGGGTGCGTGCGGCGCTGGAGGCGTTCCGCCGCACGGTGGAGGACGCGGGCTACGCGCAGGATGTGGAGGCGCTCGGCGACGACCTCGGCGCCCGCCGCCAGGTGATCGAGAACTGGCTGGCGGCCTGGGCGCAGGCCACGGACGCGGAGGCCGACGCGGAGGACCTGGCCGAGGCCGCGGCGGTGGAGCTCTGCCCCGGTCTGGTGCGCCATGGCTCGGACGCTCCGCTCACGGCACGGGTCGAGGGGCTGCTCGGGAACCATCCGCGTCTGGAGAAGGGTGTGCTGACGGTACGTCTGGACGAGTTCCTCGCCCGGACGCGGCACTTCCGGGAGACCGTCGCCCCCGGCTTCCGTGACTACCAGCAGCGCCGGACCGCACTGGCCGCCGCCGAGCGCGAGCGGCTGCGCGTCGACGAGCACCGGCCCCGCGTCATGTCGTCGTTCGTGCGCAACCGGCTCGTCGACGAGGTGTACCTGCCGCTGATCGGCGACAGCCTGGCCAAGCAGATGGGCACCGCAGGCGAGTCGCGGCGCACCGACAGCAACGGTCTGCTGCTTCTCCTCTCGCCCCCCGGATACGGCAAGACGACGCTGGTCGAGTACGTGGCCGACCGGCTCGGCCTCGCGCTGGTCCGGGTGAACGGACCGGCCCTCGGCCACGAGGTGACCTCGCTCGACCCGGCGCAGGCACCGAACGCGACGGCGCGCCAGGAGGTCGAGAAGATCAATTTCGCGTTGGAGGCCGGCAGCAACGTGCTGCTGTACCTCGACGACATCCAGCATGTCTCCCCCGAACTGCTGCAGAAGTTCATCTCGCTGTGCGACGCGCAGCGGCGCATGGAGGGCGTGTGGCGCGGGCGGGCCCGCACCTACGACCTGCGCGGCAAGCGCTTCGCCGTGTGCATGGCGGGCAACCCGTACACCGAGTCCGGGGAGCGCTTCCGCATCCCCGACATGCTCGCCAACCGTGCCGACGTGTGGGATCTGGGCGAGGTGCTCACCGGCAAGGAGGACGTGTTCGCCCTGAGCTTCGTGGAGAACGCGCTCACCTCCCATCCGGTGCTCGCACCGCTCGCCGGCCGCGACCGTGCGGACGTGGACCTGCTCGTACGGCTCGCCACCGGCGATCCGACCGCCCGCGCGGACCGGCTGGCGCACCCCTACCCGCCGGCCGAACTCGACCGGATACTCGCCGTGCTGCGGCATGTGGTCGCCGCCCGGCGCACCGTCCTCGCGGTGAACTCCGCGTACATCGCCTCCGCGGCGAGCGGCGACGCCACCCGGGGCGAGCCGCCGTTCCGGCTCCAGGGCTCGTACCGCAACATGAACCGGATCGTGGAGCGGATCAGCCCGGTGATGAACGACGCCGAACTCGACGCGCTCGTCGACGACCACTACACGGGCGAGGCCAGGACCCTGGCGAACGGCGCCGAGGCGGCGCTGCTCAGGCTGGCCGAACTGCGCTCGCGGCTCACCGGGGCGCAGGCGGCCCGCTGGTCGGAGATCAAGGCCGGGTACACCCGCGCGCAGGCGCTCGGCGGACCCGGCGGCGATCCCCTGACGAAGGCCGTCGCGGCGCTGGGCCTGCTCGCGGACCGGCTGACCGCCGTCGAGACGGCGATCACCAGGGCGGCTGATCCGCGGCGGCTCCTCGCCGCCCCGGGGCGGCCGGAGGCCGTTCCTCCGGCCGGGGCGCCGGTGGATCCCGCCGGGTGAAGCGGTGGGCGGTCACCGTCCGTTCGGCGGCGGCGTGCCACCAGGCGGGCGGTGACTGCGCGCCCGGCCGCGACTGGGGCTGGTCGGGATGGAGCCCGAGCGGCACCAGCGCCCCGGCCAGGACCTCCACGGAGAACCAGCCGCGCCACCGGCCGTCGGGCCCCGGCCCGCAGGCCAGTAGGTAGCGCACCTCGTCCGCCGCGAACGGCATCCAGTCGACGCCCCGCTCACGCAGTCAGGCGCGCAGCGCGGCGGCGGGGCCCGGGTGGCCCGGCAGGTTCTCGCGGGAGGTCACGCGGATCCACTCGGGTGTGGAGACTGACGGTATGGAATTCGCTGTCTTCATGACGCTCCCGGGTCTGGTGATCCTTCTGGTGGCGATCGCCTTCGGCGACCAGGTGCTGCGCGCGACGGGCCGCGGACGCCGGCGCGGGCAGTTGTCCGCGACCGGGTTCGAGCAGTTGCACGCGACGTTCTCGCCGGGCAAGCAGAGCGAGCTCAAGGAACGGCAGAGCGCCCTGCTGCTGCGCGACGACGAGGAGGACGGCGCCCCGCCGAACCGGTCCACGGTGGACCTGGGCAGCGGACGCGCGGTGATCCGTCTCCCCTGACCCTAGGGCACGTCCCGTCCCGGCCCCCGAGTTGTCCACAAGCGCGGGGTTATCCACAGGCAGGGGATGGAAGCGGCGGGTTTCCGGTTTGATGGAGGGCATGAACGCCGCAGACACCACACCCGGCATGCCCGGCATGCCCGACTGGGAGAAGCGCTTCCGGGCGCCCCGTGTCTCCCTCCCCGACTGGGCCGAGGACGCCCCGGACCGGGCCCTCTTCGTGTCCAACGCCACCGGCACGTACGAGCTGTACGCCTGGGACCGGGCCACCGGCTCCCAGCGCCAGGTCACGGACCGGCCGAACGGCACCACCGAGGGCGTCCTCGCGCCCGACGGCGAGGCCGTCTGGTGGTTCTCGGACACCGACGGGGACGAGTTCGGGATCTGGATGCGGCAGCCGTTCGCCGGCGGGGCCGACGTGCCCGCCGTCCCGGGCCTGGCCGCCTCCTACCCGGCCGGTCTCGCGATAGGGCGGGACGGCACCGCGGTCGTCGGCAGATCGACCGACGAGGACGGCACGACGATCCATGTCGTCCGCCCCGGGCAGGCCCCCGCGGAGGTCTACCGGCACCGGGAGTCCGCCGGCGTCGGGGACCTCTCCCACGACGGGACGCTGTTCGCGATCGAGCACACCGAGCACGGGGACGCGATGCACTCCGCGCTGCGCGTCCTGCGCCCGGACGGCTCGGTGGTGGCCGAGCTCGACGACACGGAGGGCGGCACGAAGGAGCTGGGCCTGGAGGTCCTCGGCTTCCCGCCGGTCGACGGGGACACCCGGCTCCTCGTCGGGCACCAGCGGCGCGGCCGCTGGGAGCCGATGATCTGGGACGTGGCGAGCGGCGAGGAGACCGCGCTCGCGGTGGACCTGCCCGGTGACGTGGGCGCCGAGTGGTACCCGGACGGCTCCGCGCTCCTGGTGGTCCACAGCTTCGAGGCACGCGGCGAGCTGTGGCACTACGACCTCGCCTCCCGGGAGCTGACGCGGATCGAGACCCCCGCCGGTTCGGTGTCGGACGCGACCGCGCGCCCCGACCACTCCATCGAGTACCTGTGGTCGTCCGCCGCCGAGCCGCCGCAGGTCCGCTCGACGCACGGCGGCGCCGTCCTCGACCCCCCGGGCATGAAGGCGCCCGCCTCCGTCCCCGTCGAGGACGTATGGGTGGAGGGCCCCGGCGGCCGGGTCCACGCCCTGGTGCAGCGGCCGGCGGGGGCGGACGGCCCGCTCCCGACGGTGTTCGAGATCCACGGCGGCCCGGCCTGGCACGACAGCGACTCCTTCACCGCCGGCCCCGCCGCCTGGGTGGACCACGGCTACGCGGTCGTGCGGGTCAACTACCGCGGCTCGACCGGGTACGGGCGCGAGTGGACGGACGCCCTCAAGCACCGTGTGGGCCTGATCGAGCTGGAGGACATCGCCGCGGTACGGGAGTGGGCGGTCGCCTCCGGTCTCGCCGACCCGGCGCGCCTGGTGCTGGCGGGCGGCTCCTGGGGCGGCTATCTGACGCTGCTCGGGCTCGGTGTCCAGCCGGACGCCTGGGCGCTCGGCCTGGCCGCCGTGCCGGTCGCCGACTACGTCACCGCCTACCACGACGAGATGGAGGCCCTGAAGGCCCTGGACCGCACGCTCCTGGGCGGAACCCCGGAGGAGGTGCCCGAGCGTTTCGCGGCGTCCTCCCCGCTCACCTACGTCGACGCGGTCCGCGCCCCCGTCTACATCTCCGCCGGGGTCAACGACCCGAGATGCCCGATCCGCCAGGTCGAGAACTACGTCGACCGTCTGGTGGCCCGCGGCGCCGTCCACGAGGTGTACCGGTACGACGCGGGCCACGGCTCGCTCGTGGTGGAGGAGCGCATCAAGCAGGTGCGAATGGAGATCGCCTTCGCGGAACGGCACCTGGCGGGCGCCGGCATACGCCCGGAGGCGGACGCCCAGCCGGCCGGCGCCGCGTAACGGCTGCCGTCCTCCACGGCGCGGAGCGGACCGGGGCCCGTCCTTGCGGGCCCCGGGACACGGCCCGCCGGGCGCGTTCCGTACCGTGGAGGGGTGTACCGATTCCTGCTGACGCCCCGCTGGTGGGGGATCAACGTCTTCGTCCTGCTGGCGATCCCGTTCTGCGTGTTCATGGGGTCGTGGCAGCTGGGCAGGTTCGAGGACCGGGTCGACAGTCACCGGGAGGCGGAACAGCGCCCCGGCGCCGAGGAGCAGGCGGCGGCGCCGCTCGGTGAGCTGCTGCCGGTGGACAAGGAGACGTCGGGCCGGCAGGCCACGGCATCCGGCCGCTACGGCGAGCAGTTCATCGTCCCCGAGCGCCGGCTGGACGGGAAGCCCGGGTCGTACGTGCTGACCCTCCTGCGGACGGAGAGCGGCAAGACGCTCCCCGTGGTCCGCGGCTGGCTCCCCCAGGGCGGCACCGCGCCGGCGGTCCCCGCGGGCGCGGTGACGGTCACGGGGGCGCTCCAGGCGTCGGAGACGCCCGGCACCGACGGCGCCCACACCGCCGGAGGTCTGCCCGCCGGACAGCTCGGGATCATCAGCGCCGCCTCGCTGGTGAACCTCGTGCCCGACGACATGTACGACGCGTGGGTCACCCTCACGAAGGCGGACAGCGGGCTGACGGCGGTCCCGGCGTCGGCCCCGCAGAACAGCGGTCTGGATCTGAAGGCGTTCCAGAATCTCGGCTACACCGGAGAGTGGTTCGTCTTCGCCGGGTTCGTGCTGTTCATGTGGTTCCGCCTGGTGCGGCGCGAGGCGGAGGCGGTACGGGACCGGGAGCTCGGGCTCACCCCCGACATGTCCTGACCTCGCGGGGCGGTCCACCACCCCCGACATGTCCTGACCTCGCGGGGCGGTCGACCACCCGCCCCGCGCTGCGGCCGGGCCTACGCGCCCGGGAGGATGCCGGTGCGGTAGACGATGCCGGAGCAGGCGTTGCCGATGGTCGTCTGGGCGCTCGGGGCGCCCGCGTCGGCCGTGTGGGACACGGCCACGCTGCCGTCCTTGACCCCGCCCTCGGTGAGCATCTGCGTCTGGACCCCGTCCGTGGTGCCGGTACCGGTGTCGGTGCCGCCGCTGGTGCCCGTACCGGCGGTGCCGCCACCGCTGCCGCCCCCGCTTCCGGTGCCGCCGTCGGTGGGCGTCGGGTCCGGGGAGGCGCCCGTGGTGGGACAGGTGTCCGAGGGAATCCAGGCGAACTTCACCTCGTACGCCGAGGACGGCGTCAGCACGAGGCTGGCGACCGCCGCCGAGGGGTCGGGCAGACCGCCCGCCGGGTCGCCCGAGGTGTGGCCGACCACGCTGATGCGGGCCGCGTCGGCGGCCCCCAGCGCGGTGACGCCGACCGAGCCGGCGCCCGTCACCAGGCAGTCGGAGGAGGAGACGTTGGCGATGCGGAAGGTGCCGTAGACCTTGCCCTCGGCGTCGGGCACGTTCGTCCCGGCGGAGGCGACACCGAGCTGGGAGGGGGTGCAGGCCGCCGGCTGGGCACCCGCGGCGCCCGGTGTCTCGGGCTCGCCCGAGGTGCCGTCCGCGGCGCCCTCGGCGGAGCCGTCGCCCGGGGAGACGCTCGCGGCGTCCTCCCCCGTGGACCCCGGTCCGCCGCCGGCCGGGGGGTTCAGCGGGTCGCGGTCGCCGCCGGTGGCGCCCGGCTCGTTGCCGGCCCCGCCCTGGGCCTGCTGGCCGTGTCCGGCGTTGACCGGGTTGGCGCTGTCGCCCGAGCCGGAGCTCGCGACATGCACGAAGGCGGGCACCGCGGTGCCGACCAGCAGGACGGCGGCAGCGGCGCCGACCAGCGCCTGCCGCTTGCGGGCCCGCCGTGCGGGGACGGCGCGGCGCAGGTGGTCGAGCGCGCCCTCCGAGGGCGTGAGGTCCTCGACCACGCCCTGGAGCATCCGGCGCAGGGCCTCCTCGTCGCCCGCGAGCCCCGGCAGCGCCGTCAGGTCCGCGTCCCGCGGCGCGGGGGCGCCGGAGGTATCCGGAGCGGTGTCCGCGCCGGTGCCTTCGAGGTCACCCGGGGTGCTGTCCTTGCCGAGGCCGCCCGGCTCGCGTTCCGGCCCGTTTCCCACTGTTCCGTTCCCCGTCGAATCGTTCGGTGACCCTTCCGGCCCGTGCCGGTCGGGCCCGCGTCCGTGGCCGCTCATACCGTGGCCTCCATCGCGACGCGCAGTGCGGCAATGCCCCGCGAACCGTACGCCTTCACCGAGCCGAGCGATATGCCCAGCGTCTCGGCCACCTGGGCCTCGGTCATGTCGGCGAAGTACCGCAGGACCAGGACCTCGCGCTGCCGCCGCTGGAGGCCGCGCATCGCCTTGATCAGCGCGTCACGCTCCAACTGGTCGTAGGCGCCCTCCTCGGCGCTCGCCATGTCGGGCATCGGCTTGGAGAGCAGCTTGAGGCCGAGGATCCGCCGCCGCAGGGCCGACCTGGAGAGGTTGACCACCGTCTGGCGGAGGTAGGCGAGGGTCTTCTCCGGCTCCCGTACGCGGCTGCGCGCGGAGTGGACCCGGATGAACGCCTCCTGGACCACGTCCTCGCAGGAGGCGGTGTCGTCCAGGAGGAGGGCGGCGAGACCGAGCAGCGACCGGTAGTGGGCGCGGTAGGTCTCGGTGAGGTGGTCGACGGTGGTGCCGGCTGCCATGACGTCGTCAGTGCCCTGCCGCTGTGCGGGCAGCCGCGTGGTCCGTGACGCGGGGACGGGTGCGATCACCGGCATGCCGCCGGACGGGCGGGGTCTGCGGATCGGGCGCACAGCGCCGCCGATCGGGACCACCCTTGCGATGTCGAGAACCTCTGCCACGCCTGTTGGACACGCTTCCCCCCGTCAGGGTTGTACGCGTACGCCACCGCTTTTGGCGGTCCGCCCCATGCCGTCATGCGCACCCGATCTTCCCCAATGCCCCAATGTCACCGCACCGCAGCGAGGCGTCCGCAGAGACGCGTCCCGCCCAACTGCCGGTTGCAACAAGGAGGGAAGCGAATAATCGAACACGCTGACGCCCCAGTTCAAGTGGTTCAGACCATCGTTTCGATCACAGGGCGTCCACAGATCCTACAAAGTCCCGCGGACACCCCGCCCCGGAATAAGGACGGTTGCGGGCGGGCACCCCGGAACGGCGGCCCGGCCGGGTGTCAGCAGCCGAGCTCGGCCGCGACCGTCTCCGCGATCTGGACCGAGTTCAGCGCCGCGCCCTTGAGCAGGTTGTCGCCGCAGAGGAAGAGGTCGAGGGCGGTGGCGTCGTCCGGGGCGCGCCGCACCCGTCCGACCCAGGTGGGATCGGTGCCCACCACGTCCGCGGGCGTGGGGAAGTCGCCCGCCTCCGGATCGTCGCAGAGCACGACCCCCGGGGCGGTCGCGAGGATCTCGTGGGCGCGTGCCACGGTGACCTCGCGCTCGAAGCGCGCGTGGACGGCCAGGGAGTGGGCCGTCAGCACGGGGACGCGCACACAGGTCGCCGACACCTTGAGCCCGGGCAGGCCGAGGATCTTGCGGGTCTCGGAGCGCAGCCCCAGTTCCTCCGACGACCAGCCGCCGTCGAGCGGCGTGCCGGTCCACGGGACGACGTTGAGGGCGAGCGGGGCCTCGAACGGCCCGAGGCCGTCCCCGACGGCCCGGCGCACGTCCCCGGGCGCCACGCCCAGTTCGGTGCCGGCGACGAGGGAGAGCTGGGCGCGCAGCGCGCCGACCGCGTCCCGGCCGGCCCCGCTGGCCGCCTGGTACGAGGAGACCACCAGTTCGCGCAGCCCGAACTCCGCGTGCAGGGCGCCCACGGCGGGCACCAGCGTCAGCGTGGTGTCGTGGGGGCTCGCGACGATGCCGCGCGGCCGCAGCCGCACGGTGTGCGGATTGATCTCGGGGACGGTCAGCGGCACCTCGGGATCCGCCCGGAAGGCCGGGGAGCTGTCCACGACCACGGCGCCACGGGTGACGGCGAGGGGCGCCCAGCGTGCGGAGACCTCGGCCGGCACCAGGAACAGCGCCACGTCGACGCCGTCGAAGACGTCCTCGCCGAGCGCCAGGACCTCGCACTCCTCCCCGCGCACGGCCAGTTTGCGGCCGGCCGAGCGGGGGGAGGCGACGAGTCGGATCTCGCCCCAGACGTCGGCGTGCTGCGACAGGAGCCGGAGCATCACCGCGCCGACGGCCCCGGTCGCTCCCACGACCGCGAGCGTCGGCTTGGACGTCCCCCGCGCGGGGCGCACGCTCATCGCCGCACGCCTCCGCGCCGGAGGGTCATCGCCCGGTGCCGCCGTAGACGACCGCCTCGTCGGAGTCGGAGTCGAGGCCGAACGCGGTGTGCACGGCGCGCACCGCCTCGTTGACGTCGTCGGCCCGGGTGACCACGGAGATACGGATCTCGGAGGTGGAGATCAGCTCGATGTTCACGCCGGCGTCGGAGAGCGCCTCGAAGAAGGACGCCGTCACACCCGGGTTGGTCTTCATGCCCGCGCCGACCAGGGAGATCTTGCCGATCTGGTCGTCGTAGCGCAGCGAGTCGAAGCCGATGGCCGCCTTCTGCTTCTCCAGGGCGGACATCGCCTTGGCGCCGTCCGTCTTGGGCAGCGTGAAGGAGATGTCGGTCAGGGCGGTGGTGGCCGCCGAGACGTTCTGCACGACCATGTCGATGTTGATCTCGGCATCGGCGATGGTGCGGAAGATGGCCGCGGCCTCGCCCGGCTTGTCCGGCACGCCGACGACCGTGACCTTGGCCTCGGAGACGTCGTGGGCGACTCCGGAGATGATGGCGTGCTCCACCTTCTGATCCCCTCGCGGTTCGTTGCTGACCCATGTGCCCTGGAGCCCCGAGAACGAGGACCGGACGTGGATCGGGATGTTGTAACGGCGTGCGTACTCGACGCACCGGTGCAGCAGCACCTTGGAGCCGGACGCGGCGAGCTCCAGCATGTCCTCGGAGGAGATCCAGTCGATCTTCTTCGCCTTCTTCACGACCCGGGGGTCGGCGGTGAAGACGCCGTCGACGTCGGTGTAGATCTCGCAGACCTCGGCGTCCAGCGCCGCCGCCAGCGCGACGGCGGTCGTGTCCGACCCGCCGCGGCCGAGCGTGGTGATGTCCTTCTTGTCCTGGGACACACCCTGGAAGCCGGCGACGATGGCGATGTTGCCCTCGTCGAGCGCCGTACGGATCCGGCCCGGCGTCACATCGATGATGCGCGCTTTGTTGTGCACCGAGTCGGTGATGACGCCTGCCTGGCTGCCGGTGAACGACTGGGCCTCGTGGCCCAGGTTTTTGATCGCCATGGCCAGCAGGGCCATGGAGATCCGCTCTCCTGCGGTCAGCAGCATGTCGAACTCACGCCCGGCAGGGATCGGGGATACCTGCTCGGCGAGATCGATCAGCTCATCCGTCGTGTCGCCCATCGCCGAAACCACGACGACCACCTGGTGGCCGTTCTTCTTGGCATCGACGATTCGCTTGGCGACACGCTTGATGCCCTCGGCATCGGCGACGGAGGAGCCTCCGTACTTCTGCACGACAAGGCCCACGTGCGCTCCTCGCTCGGTCTTCTGCAGTCAACGACTGCGGTCGGCTCAGTCTATCGAGCAGCCCGGAATCGCCCGTTCTTTGTCACATGGTGAGATGTCCCGCTCACGACGTGATCCCGGACGATCCCTGGGCTGCCCGCAGGAGGCCACTGCCCAGGGCCCCGGGAGCTACGCGGGAATGTGCGCCACATCACCCGCGGGCGGACCGCCGCGGGACCGGTGGACGGGGCTCAGCGGGCCCTGCGCAGCCCCAGCGGGCCGGCGATCTCCTCGACCATGACCTTGCCGGCCTCCTCGGCCAGCACGTCGTCGGTGAGGTCCTCGTCGGTGTCGAGGCCGTCCAGCTCGGCGAGCGGCTGGTCCAGGCGCACATGGGCGACGAGCGACTGGAGCGCGCGCAGCGTCGCGGAGGCGGTCGGGCCCCAGTTGGAGAAGTACGAGAACTGCCACCACCAGAGCGCCTCGGTGGTCCGGCCGGCCCGGTAGTGGGCGAGTCCGTGGCGCAGGTCGGTGACGATGTCGGCGAGGCTGTCGGAGATCCGCGACGGCACCGGGGCCTTGCGCGGCTCGTAGGGGTCGAAGACCTCGGAGAACACGTCGATCGGGTCGAGCAGCACGGCGAAGCGCTCGCGCAGGTCGTCGACGTCGACGTCCGGGCCCGTGTCCGGCTCGTAGCGCTCGTCGGGGACGATGTCCTCGTGCGCGCCGAGGCGGCCGCCGGTCAGCAGGAGCTGGGAGACCTCCAGCAGCAGGAACGGCACCGCGCTGTCCGGCTCGTCGCCCTTGGCGACCTCGGTGGTCGCCACGATGAAGGACTCGATCGAGTCGGCGATCTGGACGGCGAAATCGTCCGGATCCTGGCCGACGGCGTGCAGCATGGCGTCAGACATCGAGCAGTCGTCTCCCCTCGAAGGCACGCCCGAGGGTGACCTCGTCGGCGTATTCCAAGTCTCCCCCGACGGGGAGACCGCTGGCCAGCCGCGTGACGGTGAGTCCCATCGGCTTCACCATGCGTGCGAGGTACGTGGCGGTCGCCTCGCCCTCAAGATTGGGGTCCGTGGCCAGGATGAGCTCGGTCACCGCGCCGTCCGCGAGGCGGGCCAGCAGCTCACGGATGCGCAGGTCGTCGGGGCCGACGCCCTCGATGGGGCTGATGGCTCCGCCGAGGACGTGGTACCGGCCGCGGAACTCACGCGTCCGCTCGATCGCCACGACGTCCTTGGGCTCCTCCACGACACAGATGACGGCCCGGTCGCGGCGGGGGTCCCGGCAGATGTTGCACTGCTCCTGCTGGGCCACGTTCCCGCAGACCTCGCAGAAGCGGACCTTGTCCTTCACCTCGAGCAGCGCGTGCGCGAGACGGCGGACGTCCGTGGGCTCGGCCTGGAGGATGTGGAAGGCGATCCGCTGCGCGCTCTTGGGACCGACGCCGGGCAGCCTGCCCAGTTCGTCGATGAGGTCCTGAACCACGCCTTCGTACAACGGAACGCCTTTCCTTGCGTGCTTGGGGACAACGGTAGTTGGTGGAGGTTGCGCTTAGAAGACACCCGACCGGGTCCTCGGTGACGGCCGCGCCGCACGGCGCGGCCGCCGGGGTCAGAACGGCAGGCCGGGCATGCCGCCGAGACCCTGCGCGAGCGGGCCGAGCTTGTCCTGCTGGAGCTGCTGGGCGTTCTCGTTCGCGGCCTGCACGGCGGCGACGACGAGGTCGGCGAGGGTCTCCGTGTCCTCCGGGTCCACGGCCTCGGGCGAGATGACGAGCCCGCGCAGTTCGCCGGAGCCGTTGACGGTGGCCTTCACCAGGCCGCCGCCCGCCTGCCCCTCGACCTCGGTCTGCGCCAGTTCCTCCTGGGCACGGGCGAGGTCCTGCTGCATCTTCTGGGCCTGCTGGAGCAACTGCTGCATGTTGGGCTGCCCACCACCGGGAATCACGGCCACTCCTGTCGCTACGTCCGTCCGCTGCTTCGGTACGGCCGAGCCTACGTGGTGCCGGGGCACGGTGCCCAAGGCGGCCGCGGCCAACTCTTTCGGGTGAGAGGCACCCGTCGCGAGCAGGCTCCTCTACCTGATCAAGACCCCCGTGCGGGCGGAAATACCGGGATCCACGGCGCAGGGCCCTCCATTCGGCGGTATGAAGGGGGCGTGCGAGGCGAGTGCGGATCAGAACGCACGCGCGCCTCGTCCATCACACGGTGTAACGTCACCACCTTTTGAGGACATATTCCGTCAGCCCGCACAGGTAGAGGAGCGCACCGGTGAGCCAGCCGGAGATGCAGCCCGGGGGGTCGGCCCGGGAGGAGGGCGGCAAGCTGCCGCTCGGTGACCTGACGGGGCGGGCGTTCCCGCTGGGCGACTGGGGTGAGCCGGCGGCCCGGCTCGACGAGCTCTACCGCTGGGTGGAGAGCGACGCGCTGCGGACCGCGGACTGGTACCTCTCGGACCGCACCCGCAAGCGCCGCTACGCCCGGCTGCTGCGCCTGGGCACCGCGACGGGTCTGGTGGCCGGGGCGGGCCTGCCGCTGCTCGACCTCGCCGGCGCGGTCGCCTCCGGCGCGCCCTGGGGCTACCTGGCGCTGCTGGTCGCCGCCGCCTGCGTGGCCTGCGACCGCCACTTCGGGCTGACGGCCGGCTGGATGCGGGACGTGGCCACCGCGCAGGCCGTCCAGCGCAGGCTCCAGGCGCTCCAGTTCGACTGGGCGTCCGAGAGCGTACGGGAGGTGCTCGGCCCCACCGAGGGCACGGCGGCGGAGGCCGCGGAGCGCTGCCTCGGGGTGCTGCGCAGGTTCTCGGAGGACGTCGCGGACCTGGTGCGCACGGAGACGGCGGACTGGATGAGCGACTTCAGGGTCCGGGGGCCGGCGCCGCTGTCGCTGTCACCGCTGCCCCAGCGCCCGGACGCGGGTGCGCAGGGCCAGTCGGCCGGGGTCATCCAGGGGCGCTTCCCGCTGCCGCCGGCCACCCGCCCGAACATGCCGCGCCAGCGGCCCCCGGAGCCGCCCCGCTGACCCGCCGCCCGCCCCGGCGTGCCGCGCGAGCGGCGGGGAAGCCGGGACGGGCCCCGGGCCCGGCGACCGGGGACGGAGCGGGCCGGGACCGGTGGTCGCGGGCCGGACGGGCCGCCGGCCCAGGCCGCGGCGGGACGGGCCGGACGGGCCGATCGGAGGCCGGAATCGGACCGATCGGTGGCCGCGGGCGGGACGGGCCGTCAGCGGAGGCCGAGCACCGCCGCCGTGCGGTCCGCCATGGCGGCCTCGCCGGCCGCGTTGGGGTGGACGGGCACGATGTTGGTGCCGAACAGCAGCGGCTCGATCCAGCGGGTGCCCGCCGGGCTGCAGGCGTCGTGGCCCTCGGAGGCCGCCGCCATGTCGACGAACGTCGCGCCGGTCTCGTCCGCGGCCCGCTCGACGGCCCTGTTCAGGTCGGCCTGCATCTGCCGCAGATAGGGGACGTCGCCCTTGGCGATCGGCAGTTTGAGGAAGCAGCCCGGGACGCTCTGCGCCGGCACGATCCACGGGTAGCCGAGGATCGCCACCTCCGCCTTCGGCGACCGGGCCCTGATCTCGTTCAGGGCCGCCTTGAGCGCCGGGTACGTCTTCTGCGCGATGTCGTCGGAGAAACTGCTGCCGTAGGTGTCCTTGCAGGGGCTGCCGAAGCCGGCCGTGAGCACCCCCAGCCCGCCGCAGGCGACGATGGCGCTGATGAAGGTGTTGTTGTCGTTGCCGCCGATGGTCAGCGTGACGAGGTCGGTGTCGGCGCGCAGGGCGTCGAACTGCGGGGGCACGCCCGGGTACTGGGCCGTGGTGAAGTGCTCGGTCTTCGCGCCGCCGCAGGTGACGTCGGTGAAGTCGGCGCCCGTCCGGTCGGCGAGCAGGTTGGGGTAGTTCTTCGTCGTACGGGCGCACAGCAGCGAGGCGGACGGGTCCAGCGGCAGGACGCCGGAACCGGCGCTGTAGCTGTCGCCGAGGGCGACGTAGTCCAGCGGGTCGGGCGCGGCCTGGGCGGGGGCGGCGGCGCCGAGGCCGACGGCGGCGATCGCGGCGGCGGCGACGGCGGCCGAGAGGGCGCGGTGGGTGGCACGGAACGGCATGGGGGGACGCTCCTTCAGGTGACAGGTGCGGCGGCTGGGGGCATGCTCCGGTGCCCGGGGCAGCGGACCGCGGAGCCACGGCCCGTCCCCCAGGGCGCGTTCACCCGATCGGTCCGGGAAGCGTATGCGCGCCGGGGCCGCCCGGCTTCTGTGACGGAGCCCCAACTCCCGCCGCGGATTTCGTGCGCCGTCACGGTCGCCCCGGCGGCCACCTGTGCTGGGCCGGGCACGACGGCGGCCCCGGACCCGTCACGGTCGCCCCGGCGGCCACCTGTGCTGGGCCCGGCACGACGGCGGCCCCGGACGGGGGGTCCGGGGCCGCGGAGATGTCCTGACGTGGCGTCAGTGGATGTAGGCGTACTTCTGCCAGCCCGAGGTCACCTTCGCCTTGGCGGTGAAGGTCCTGGTGCCGCCCAGGCCGGTCGCCGCGTACCGGTAGACGTCGCCCGCGGCGTTGACGCCGATCAGGTCGGCCCGGCCGTCGCCGGTCATGTCCCCGGGCGAGGCGAGGTGGGTGTAGGTGCTCCAGCCGCCGCCGATCAGGACCGGGGTGCCGAACGGCTTGGTCGCCGAGCCGGTGCCCGGGTACAGGTACAGCTCGCCGTCCCGGGTCCGGGCGATCAGGTCGGGGCGGCCGTCGCCGCTGTGGTCGCCGCCGCTGACGAGCTGGTCGTAGACCTGCCAGCCGCCGCCGACGCGCACCCGGGTGTCGAGCCAGTTCTCGTAGGTGAGCCGGTCGCTCTTGTGCAGGTGGAGGGAGCCCTGGAAGTCACGGCCCACCACGTCGCCCTTGCCGTCACCGGTGAGGTCGCCGGGACCGACGAGGAACTCGTAGGAGTTCCACTCGTCGCCCTCGCCGAGCCAGCCGAGGCCGTCGGCGAAGGCGTAGCCCGGCCCGATCTCGACGAGGTCGGCCTCGCCCCGCTCGTCCAGGGCGGAGCTCAGGGTGCCCTGGAAGTAGCCCTTCTCGTTGGTGCCCCGGAGCTGGGGGGCGGCGATGGTGCCGTTGGAGAGCACCCGCCGCTTCTCGATGCGGTTCGCGTCGTCGAACGTCACCAGTTCGTGCTTGCCGTAGGCGGGGACGCCGCCGGCGCCCGCGTACAGCAGGACGTCCTGCCCGCCGGTGCCGACCGCCTGGCGGGCGCCGAACTTGCCGCCGCCGGTGGCGAGGTAGCGGTAGAGGGTGCCGTCCGGGGTGCGCGCGAGCAGGTCGGCGCGGCCGTCGGCGTTCAGGTCGTCGGCGGCGACGAGCTGGTTGAACATCTGGTAGCCGTAGCCGACCTTGACGCGCGCCTTGAAGGGCGCGCCGGTCGCGGAGCCGGTGCCCTGGTAGAAGTACAGGTCGCCCGAGACGGTCCGGGCGAGGATGTCGCCGACGCGGTCGCCGTCGAGGTCCCCGGTGCCCACGAGCTGGTCGTACGCCTGCCAGCCGCCGCCGACCTCGGCACGGGCGCCGAAGAGGCCCGAACCGCCGTTGCTGCGGTAGAGGTTGAGCGTGCCCGCGGGCGTGCGGCCCAGCAGGTCCGGCCGGCCGTCGCCGGTGACGTCGCCCGGCGACAGGATCTTGTTGAACATCTGCCAGCTCGGACCGACGGGGTACGCGTGGGTGGTGCCGCCGGTGCCGGACGCCTCGTAGACGGCCAGGTTGCCGTTGGACCACAGGACGGCGAGGTCCGGGGCGGAGGTGCCCTGGATGTCGCCGAGCGGCACGATGTCCTTCGGCTTGTCGGCGCCGTCGGCGGTGCCGACCGTGAACGGCCGGGTCGTGCCGTCGGCGCTGAGGGTGATGGTGGTCGTGCCGTCCGCGCGCTGGGCGATGCGGTCGGTGACGCCGTCGCCGTCGACGTCGTAGCGCGGGGCGGCGGGCGCCGCGGGGGCGGCGGCGGCCGGGCCCGCCGCCTGGGAGCCCACCAGCGCGGTGGCCACGACACCGGCGACGACCGAGGTGGCCACGACGGCGCGCAGCCGGGACGTACGTGAACGGATCAAGGAACCCTCCCCAGAAGCACGGCTCCGCGCGTCAGTCGCGCGCGGACCGCGGACGCCGGCCCCTTTGCGCAGGTCCCCACCCGGTCCGGGCCGTGTCCGAAAACAGCCGGAGCTTAGCAAGCAGGAGAGGAGTCACGCGCTCCGATTCCGCGGGTCAGCGGCGGCGGCCGGGGACCAGGGCGCGCGCGACGATCGGCGGCAGGACCTCCCGCGCCACACGCCGTGCGAGCGAGGGGCGGCGGGGCGGGGCGGGAGCCGCGGCCGGTTCCGCGGGAGCGGCCGCCGGGGACGGTTCGGGGGCGGGCCCGGGCTCCGGTGCGGGGAGGGGCTCGTGGCGGGAGACGGGGTGCTCCGGCGTGCCCGTCGAGCGGTCGGCCTTGACCCGGATCAGCGGACGCCCGGCGACCTCCTCCACGCCGTGCCACAGGTCCGTGCGCCCGGCGAGCCACTCCAGCAGTTCCTCGCGCACCGGGTCCGGGTCACCCCAGGTGCCGTACAGCTTGGTGCCGGTGATCACGACGGGCCGCAGCCCGGTCGTCGGGACCGCGCCCCACACGGCGGCCGCGACGCCGGGACAGTGCTCGGCCCGGAAGTCGTCGAAGGCCACGATGCCGTCGGGGACGAGCAGGGTGCGCGCCGCCTCGATGTCGCCGTGCACGTGCTCGTAGAGGTGGGAGGCGTCGACGTGCACGAAGCGGCAGCTCGCGGGCGCGACCCGGGAGGTGATCACCGAGGTGGGGGCCTGCACCAGGGTGGGCAGGGCGTCGTGGAAGGAGAGGTAGTTGGCCTCGAAGGCGCGGCGGGTCAGGGTCGCGTAGGAGCGGTCCATCTCGGCGCTGTTGGAGTCGTCGGGCGCCGGGGAGTCCCACAGGTCGCAGACGGTGAAGGACTCCCCCTCGCGAAGGTAGCCGCCCAGGAAGACGGCGCTCTTGCCGAGGTACGCCCCGAGCTCCAGCAGGTCGCCCTTCAGGTCCTCGGCCTCCTGGCGCCGCAGGAACCAGTCGAAGAGGAGCTGGTCCGCGGGCCAGAACCAGCCCTTGACGTCGTCGAACCGCTCCGGCCTGGGAAGTTCTTCCGTGGCCACCGCCTGGGCGGGGGTGTTCGTCTGTGACATGCACCGGTCCTACCGGCCCGAGGTGTCGCCCGGCGGTCGGCGGTCTTACGCGACGGCGGCGTTCCGCGGAACCACGGGAGCCGGGCCCGGCGCGCGGCCCCCGCGGGGCGTCGCGCGCCGGGGCGCGTGCGCCGCGGGAGCCGCGGACGGCGGCCGGGTGTCAGCTGAAGATGATCATCGAGCCCTGGCCCAGGCTGCGCGTGGCCGCCGCGTGCAGTCCGAGCCACACGTGCCGCTCGCGCGCGAACGGGCTCTCGTCGTAGGGGATCGGACCGGCCGGCTCCTCCAGGGCGGTGGGGCCGTCCGGGGGCCGCGGGGCGGCCGGCGGGTTCGCGGGGTCGATGCCGATCGCCGGGGCCACGTACTCCAGTTCGCGCAGCAGGCCCTGGGTGGAGCCGAGCGGGCCGCCGCCCTCCAGCAGTTCGTCGTTGAACAGGGGCGCGGCGAAGTCCACCGGCACGTAGGCGCCGGCGTGGTCGTAGTGCCAGACCAGGTGGGACTGCTGCGCGGTCGACTCGAACATCTCCAGCAACTGCTCGTAGTCGCCGCCCAGTTCGTCCACCGGTGTGACGGCGAGTCCGCACAGTTGCAGCAGGTAGGCGCGGCGCAGGAAGTGCAGCGCGTCGTAGTCGAACCCGGCGACCGGCGCGACGTCGCCGGAGAGGCCCGGCATGTAGGCGAAGACGGGCACGGTCGGCAGGCCGGCTCCGGTCAGGGCCTTGTCGTAGGAGGCGATCTCTTCGGCGAACGGGTTGTCGGGGCTGTGGCACAGCACGTCGACAAGGGGGACCAGCCACAGGTCACAGGCCAAGGGAAGGCTCGCTCTCAGCGGTTCGGGCGGTTCGGTCGGCGGCGCCGTTCGGATCGGGGCTCGCGGGACGTGGGTTCGGGCGCCGGCGGGGCGCGCGGACGGTGGACGGGACAGCGTAGTACCGGGGGAACCCGGGGCGAAGGGCGCCCGTCACCGCGCGCCGCCCCGCTCCCCCACGTCCCATACCCATACCCCGGCCACGCGTTCTCCCGGCGTGCCGAGCAGTTTCGTGACCGTCTCGTGCAGCGGGCCGTCGTTGTACTGCGGGGCGAGCACCACCGCGCCGGCCCGCCAGGCGGCGAGGTCGGCGCGTGCCTGGGCCTGCCAGCCGGGGCCGAGTTCGGGGACGTGGCCGGTGTTGCGGACCTCGCCGAGGAGGTTGGAGGTGTGGCGCGGGGTGGCCCCGTAGATGCCGATGCGGTCGGGCCCCCACGGGCCGTTGAAGTAGCCCCCGGCGACCCGGAAGCCGAGCCCGGTGGAGGACTGCCAGTACAGCGCCTCCGCGCTGCCCGGGTCGGGCAGCGGCACGGTGACGAGCGACTCGCCCTCGGCGAGGTAGTCGCGGTAGACACCCTGGGCGATGAAGTCGGGGACGGGGCCCCGCTCCCGCACCGGGTACGGCGTCGGCAGCACCGGCACCAGCGCGGCGGCCAGCACGACCAGGCCGGCCGCCCTCGTCCGGCGCCGCGGCACGGCGGCGAGCCGGTCGGCGGCGAGGGCGAGCAGCATGCCGATGACCGGGGCGCAGATCATCGCCACCCGGGACTCGATGACGGACTCGAACAGCGGCTGGTGGGCCAGCGCCCGCCACGGCCCGGTGAGCACGACGTCGGTGTGGGGGATGCGGAATTTCGGCCCGAGCGAGAGCAGGGCGGCGGCGATCCCGGTGGCGGCCAGCGCCCTGACCAGGGCGGACCGCCACAGGGCGATCACGACCGCGCAGGCCAGGGCGAGCACCGTCCAGCCGAAGAAGGCGTTCTGCTCGGTCCGGTTCATGGCCAGCGGGTCGGCACCGGCGTCGGTGCCGAGCAGCGCGCGGCCGGAGAACTGGAGGAACGCCAGCGGGCTGTTGCCCGCGTTGTCGCCGTGCAGCACGCTCGTGTAGCTCTGCGGCCCGAAGAACTGCCAGCCCAGCGGGAACACCACCAGCGGCAGGCAGACCATCAGCGCGGTGCCGATGCCGCGCAGCAGCGGCCGCCAGGCGGCCCGGGCCACGTCGCGGCGGACGAGCGCGTAGGCGAGGGAGAACAGCAGCATGCCCATGGCGGCGAGCAGCAGCGGCTCCTCGCCGAGGAAGATCTGGTACGTCGCGAAGAGGCCGAGCACCACCCCGTCGCGGGTCGTCCGGCGGCCCTCGCAGAGCCGCAGCGCCCGGTCGACGATCAGGGGGATCATGAACAGCACGAGGAAGTTGGGGTGCGCGTTGCCGTGCGAGATCATCGGCGGCGCGAAGGCGGCGAAGGCGGCGCCCAGCGCGGCCGCGGCCCTGTTGCGGACCAGCCGGCGGGCGATCAGCCAGTACCAGGCGGTGGCCGTCGCCGCGAGGCCGAGCGTGAGGACCAGGGCCCAGGTGACGGTGGGTCCCAGCAGCAGGGTCACCGGCGCGAACGGGACGGACAGGCCCAGCATGGCCGTGTTGGCCATCAGGTTCACGCCGTCCGGATTGTTCTGGAGGGTGGTGAACAGCGGATTGCGCAGATGCACGACGTTGTCGGCGGTGACGGCGAAGAACCACTCCCACTGGTTCTGGTCCTGTCCGGCGTCGCGCAGGTATCCGTGGCCGAGATCGGCCCACAGGTCCTTGTAGAGCAGCACCGAGGCCAGCAGGAAGAGTCCGGCGACGGCCAGGTCGGCCCGGCGCACGGCCCGGGCCCGCAGCCGCAGCAGTTCCAGCAGCACCCGCCCGTAGTCGCCGGGGCGGACCTTGGAGCCGGGCATGTGCGACCAGCGCACCGGGACCTCGGCGACCTCCCACCCGGCCCGGCGGAAGTGGCGCAGGATCTCGACGTCGATGGCCCAGCCGTCGAGCCGGGAGTCGGCGAAGGCGGCACGCGCCCGGTCGCCGTCGAAGAGCTTGAACCCGCACTGGGTGTCGCGGATGCCGGAGACCGCCACCAGGCGTATCAGCCGGTTGCCCGAGCGGCCGAGCCATTCGCGCAGCCGCCGCTGGTGGACCTCTATCCGGGCGTCGGGGTGGGCCCGGGAGCCGATCGCGGCGTCCGCGCCGGTCGCCGTCAGCTCGGCGTCCAGCCGGTCGAGTTCCTCGACCGGGGTCGCCAGGTCGGCGTCGGTGAACAGCACCCGCCGCCCGTACGAGGCGAGGACACCGGTGCGCAGGGCGTGGCCCTTGCCGCGGTTGGTCCCGTCCGACAGCACATGGATACGGGGCTCCTCGGCGGCCGCCTCCCGGGCGATCTTCGCGGTGCCGTCGGTGGAGCCGTCGTCGACGACGATCAGCTCCCAGGTGCCCCAGCGCTCCGGATCGGCCCGCAGATGGGCGCAGATCGCGTCGAGCGTCGGGCGCAGCCGTATCTCCTCGTTGTACGCCGGGACGACGACAGTCAGATCCACACTCACCGCTCCTGATGCTCCTGGCCGGGCCGCCCCCGCCGCTCCCGCCGCTCCAGGCGGTCGGCCCAGGCCAGTTCATGGGTGTTGCAGGCGACGATCTCGTCGCGCACGCCCTGGGCGTCGCCGCGGGTGACGGCGTCCACGATCTTCTCGTGGCCGCTCCACAGCCAGGGGGACGGGTCGGGGTCGGACCGCAGACGGGGCACGGCGAACACCCATGCCTGCACGCGCAGCCGGTGCAGGAAGTCGGAGACGTAGCGGTTGGCGACGGCCGAGGACAGCTCCCGCCAGAAGCGGAGGTCGTAGCCGATCAGGATGTCCAGGTCACCGGCGCGCGCCGCGCGCGCGGCCTCCTCGGCCCGGCGGCGTACGGAGACCAGGGTCTGCACGTCGAACGGTCCCGGGCCGCCGTCCTCGCGGCGGCCGGACCGCTCGTAGTGGTGGAAGACGCCGTCCACGACGAGGGCACGCGCCTCGACCATCATCCGGTAGTCGGTGACGGTGAACTCGTGCACCTTGAACCCGCGGTGCTGGTCGGAGTCGAGCAGGCCCTGGGCGGAGAGGTCGACGAGCGCCTCGCGCACGGGGGTCGCGGAGACGCCGTACTGGTCGGCGATCTGGCGGACCGTGAACTCCTGCCCGGGGCTCAGCCGTCCCGCGAGCACCTCGTCGCGCAGCGCGTCCGCGATCTGCTGTCGCAGGGTGCTGCGGGTGACGGCGGTGCCGCCGCTGCCGTTGCCGGGCATCCTGGCGTTCTCCTTCTGCTTCGGTCCCGGACACGATAGGCCAGGGACCGGCGCTTTCGACCTGGAGCGTACGGTCCTGACGGGGAAGGAGATACGTACGTGACCGATGTGTTCGAGCCGTCGAGCGGCGACGGCCCGGCGGTGGACGCCCCCGGGCGGGCGGCGGAGGTCCGCACCGCCTTCGAGGGCCTGCTCCAGATCCGCCGCCTCTCCCATGCCGGGGCTCCGGACCCGGAGGCCCTCCCCGCGCCCTGGGAGACCCACCGGATGGCGCGGGCGGTGGCGCTCGCCCTGGAGGCGGCCGGGGTCCCGCCGTCGGCGGCGGCGCCGGACGGCACCCGCACGGCGACGGGCTACCGGGTGGGCGACGGGGAACGGCCCCGGACCGTGCGGGTCGAGTGGCTCGGTCCGCACGGCAGCGGCGCGGCCCACGAGGAGGACGGCCGCCTCAAGGAATGCGCCGCGGTGCTGACCCGGCTCGGCTGGGAGCCGCTGCTGTACCGGGGGCCCCGGGGCCGCCGGTTCCTGGAGGTGGAGCCGGGGGCCTGAGGCGGAACCGGGGCGCGGGACGAACCCGGGGCCGGGGCCCGGGACGGGCCGCCCGGGCCGCATCCGGGAGTCAGGCCCCGGCCCGCCCGACGCTTCGGGACCCGGTCCGCACCGGGGCGGGCTCCGGCTGCGGGGCCGCCGCGCCGGCCACCGGGGCGGGCTCCGGGTGCGGGGCCGCCGCGCCGGCCATCGGGGCGGGCTCCGGGTGCGGCGCCGGGCGGAAGGTGTGGCGGTAGGCGGTCGGGGAGACGCCGAGCGCCGCCGTCAGATGCTGCCGCAGCGACGCCGCCGTCCCGAACCCCGCGCGGTTCGCCACCGCGTCGACGGGCAGATCGGTGGTCTCCAGCAGCCTGCGGGCATGGTGGACGCGCTGCTGGGTCAGCCACTGGCCCGGGGTCGCGCCCGCCTCCGCGCGGAAGCGGCGGGAGAAGGTGCGCACGCTCATCCGGGCGTGGGCGGCCAGTTCGGCGAGGGTCAGCGGCCGGTCCAGGCGCTCCATCGCCCACGCCCGGGTGGCCGACGTGGAGGCCGCCGCCGGCGGCGGCACCGGACGCTCGATGAACTGCGCCTGGCCGCCCTCCCGCCAGGGGGCCACGACGCACAGCCGGGCCACCCGGTTGGCGGCCTCGCTGCCGTGGTCGCGGCGCACCAGGTGCAGGCACAGGTCGACGCCCGCGGCGACGCCCGCCGCGGTGAGGACGTCCCCGTCGTCGACGAAGAGCACCCCGGGGTCGACCGTCACCCGGGGGAAGGCGCGCTGGAAGGCGTCCGCGTCGTTCCAGTGGGTGGTCGCACGGCGGCCGTCGAGCAGGCCGGCGGCGGCCAGCACGTACGAGGCGGTGCAGATGGAGACGGTGCGGGTGCCCGGGCGGAGCGAGGCGAGGGCGTCGGCGAGCGGCGCGGTCAGCCGGGTGCGCACGGCGCCGGGGCCGCAGGCGTACGGCGGGATCACCACGGTGCCGGCCGTCGCGAGGACGTCGGCGGCGTGCGGGACGGTGACCGAGAAGTCCGCGCTGGTGCGCACCGGACCGCCGTCGAGCGAGCAGGTGAGGACCTCGTAGAGCGGACTGCCGTCCGGGCCCACGGCGGTCCCGAAGATGCGCACGGGGATGGTCATCTCGAAGGGGTAGACGCCGTCGAGCGCGAGGACGACGACGCGGTGCGGTGCGGATGCCCGGGCTGCTGCCATGGCCGGATCCTTCCACACCATGGCCATCCGGCCACTCGATCCGGGCTCCCCCGCGGCGGAGGGTGGTGTGCACCGACCCGTGCAGCCTTCGTGAGGGAGCAGAACCATGCGTGCCATCGGCCAGGACGTCCTCGGCGGTCCCGAGGTCCTGAGGATCGTCGAGACCGAACGGCCCGCACCGGGCCCGTCGGAGGTGCTGGTCCGCGTGCACGCGGCCGGCGTCAATCCGACCGACCTGTGGCACCGCGAGACCGGCGGTCTGCTCGGCGAGCGCCCGGTGCCGCTCGGCTGGGACGTCTCCGGCACCGTCGAGGCCGTCGGGCTCGGGGTGACGATGTACCGGCCGGGCGACGCGGTGTACGGCATGCCCCGGCTGCCGCGGCCCGCGGGCGCCTACGCGGAGTTCCTCACGGCGCCCGCCCGCCACCTCGCGCTCCGGCCCGCCGGGCTCTCGCACACGGAGGCCGCCGCGCTGCCCGTGGCGGCGCTGACCGCGTGGCAGTCGCTGGTGGACACGGCCGGGGTCGGACCGGGGCAGCGGGTGCTGGTCCACGCGGCGGCGGGCGGTGTCGGGCATCTGGCGGTGCAGATCGCGAAGGCGCGCGGCGCCCATGTGACCGGCACGGCGAGCGGCCCGAAGCACGCCTTCGTGAAGGCCCTCGGGGCCGACGAGGTCGTCGACTACCGGGAGACCGACTTCACCGAGGCGGTGAAGGACGTGGACGTCGTCCTGGACGCGGTGGGCGGGGAGTACGGGCCGCGCTCGCTGGAGGTCCTGCGCCCGGGCGGGATGCTCGTGTCGATCGCGTCCCCGGCGGAGGCTTATCTGGCGGACGCCGCCCGGCAGCGGGGGCTGCGGGCCGGGTTCACCATCGTCGAGCCCGACAACGGGGGCCTGCGGGAGATCGCCGCACTGGTGGAGTCGGGGCGGCTGCGGGTGCACGTCGACGCGGTGCTGCCGCTGGCGGAGGCGGGCCGGGCGCACGAACTCCTGGCCGGCGGGACGGTGCGCGGGAAGGTCGTCCTGGCGGTGGCGTGAAGTGCCTCTGCCCCGGGGGCGTGGAGCGTCGTGGCCCGGGGGCGTGGAGCCGTGCCGGCGGCGCACGCACGGCGGTCCGGCCCTGGGGCGTGGGGCCGTGGAGCGCCGTGCCGGCGGCCGGGCCCGGGGGCGGGCCGTGACACGGGTCCGCCCCCGTCCGTGCCCCGGAGGGACGGACGGGGGCGGTGTGGCCCGGGGGCGCCGCGGGGGCGCTCCCGGGACCGGGATCAGCGGATGCTGGCGTAGGTGTTCCAGCCGGTGCCGAGGGAGACCCTGGGCTTGAAGTTGCCCTTGCCGTCGGAGTCGTAGCGGTAGAGCGTGCCGTTGCCGCTGCGGGCCACCAGGTCCGCGCGGCCGTCGCCGTTCATGTCGCCCGGCGCGGCGAGCGTGAAGGAGCCCCAGCCGGAGCCGATGAGCTTCTTCGCCTTGAACGGAGACGCGGCGACACCCGTGCCCTCGTAGAGGTACAGCTTGCCGTCCGTGGCCCGGGCGATCAGGTCCGCGCGGCCGTCGCCGGAGATGTCCCCGGCGCCGATCAGCGCGTTGAACTGGCCCCAGCCCGTGCCGATCTTCTGCTTGGCCGCGAAGCCCGTGCCGTTGCCGTTGCCGCGGTACAGGTACAGCGTGCCCGAGCCGTCGCGGGCGACCATGTCGCCCTTGCCGTCGCCCGACAGGTCACCGGGGCCGACGAGGGTGTTGTACACACCCCAGCCGCCGCCGATGTCGTAGGCGCCCGCGGACAGGTTGTAGAGGCGGCCGTTGTAGACCTCCAGCAGCTCGGAGACGCCGTCGGAGTCCAGCGAGGAGAAGTGCTGGAGCTTGGCGCCCTTCCAGGCGCCGCCGTCGCCGATCCGCTGGCGCGGGGCGAACTTCCCGTTGTTGAGGTCGTAGTAGTAGTAGAGGCTGCCGGCGGTGTCGAGCCCGATGAGCTCGTCCTTGCCGAAGGAGGGCACGCTGCTGCCGTTGGCGAAGCGGTCGACCGTGTTCCAGCCGCTGCCGAGCTTCACCCGGGGGTAGAAGGCGCCGGTGCCGGTGGACGCGTAGCTGTAGAGGTCGCCCGCGTAGGTGCGGGCCATCAGATCGGCGTTGCCGTCCTCGTCGAGGTCGTCGATGCTGAACAGCGTGTTGAACATGTTCCAGCCGGAGCCGACCAGGACCTTGCCCTTGAAGGGGCGGGTCTTCTCGCCGGTGCCGCTGTAGAAGAAGAGCTCGCCCGCGGTGTTGCGGGTGAAGAGGTCGGCGATGCCGTCGTTGTTGACGTCGTTCATGCCGACGAGCTGGTCGAACTGGTTCCAGCCGCCGCCGACCAGGGTGCGGCCGCCGAGCGGGTGCGCGCCGTTGGTGGAACCGGTGTAGATGTACAGCTCGCCGGAGTGGGTGCGGGCGAGGACGTCGCCGATGCCGTCACCGGTGAGGTCGCCGGGCGAGAAGACCTTGTTGTAGATCTGCCAGCCGCCGCCCGACCAGTAGCGGGACGGGTAGTACAGGTCGTTCGTGTAGGCCGACAGCGTGCCGGTGGACGACAGCGTGAAGTGCACCGGGCCGTCGGCACGGAGACCGGCGGCCAGGAAGACGTCCTTGATCTGGCTGCCGTCGTCCTGGTACGTGGGCTCCCACACGGAGTCACCGGTGTCGACGAAGACCGTGCCGCCGAGGCCCTGGAGCACGATGTCGGACCAGCCGTCGCCGTCCACGTCACTGCGCGGGGCGGCCAGCGGGGCGTCCGCGTCCTGGGCGGTGAAGGCGCCCTTGTTCACGTCCGGGCGGGGCAGGTCGAGCCTGGGCAGCTCGGCGCCGGCCGCGGGAAGTTCGATGCCGCGGTGGGGCGCCGGGTTCTCGTCGGCCTGGGCGGCCGGGGCCGACAGCAGCATGCCGGCGGCCAGGGCCAGCGCGGTGCAGGCGGCGACGCGCACACGGGCGCGGGTGTTTCTGCGCGGACCGGCCGCGACGCGGCCGGATTCCATGGAAGTCAAGGTCCCCCCTCGAAGGGTGTCACCTGCACCGCCGTCCCGGTCCGGCGCTGCGCACACGGGCGCGCGCCCGGAACAGAGGGGAAGACGGTGCAAGGAAGCTAGCACCGTTACAGACGCGCGAGGGGGGACAAGGGATGTACGGGATCGGCGATCAATTTCCGCCGGTTCGCGCGCCGGCGGCGGCCGTGGCCCGGGAGCGCCGTGACGGCGCTCCCGGGCGGGTGGATCAGTACAGGCCGGAGTAGGTGTTCCAGCCGGTGCCGACGGTGGCCCTGGGCTTGAAGTTGCCCTTGCCGTCGGAGTCGTAGCGGTAGAGCGTGCCGTTGCCGCCGCGGGCCACCAGATCGGCGCGCCCGTCGCCGTTCATGTCGCCAGGCGCCGCCAGCGCGGTGAAGGAGCCCCAGCCGGAGCCGATGAGCTTCTTCGCCTTGAACGGAGACGCGGCGACACCCGTGCCCTCGTAGAGGTACAGCTTGCCGTCCGTGGCCCGGGCGATCAGGTCCGCGCGGCCGTCGCCGGAGATGTCCCCGGCACCGAGCAGGGCGTTGAACTGGCCCCAGCCCGTGCCGATCCTCTGCTTGGCCGCGAAGCCCGTGCCGTTGCCGTTGCCGCGGTACAGGTACAGCGTGCCCGAGCCGTCGCGGGCGACCATGTCGCCCTTGCCGTCGCCCGACAGGTCACCGGGGCCGACGAGGGTGTTGTACACACCCCAGCCGCCGCCGATCCGGTAGGCCGTGCCGTCGACGCCGAAGTTGTACAGACCGCCGTCCCGGATCTGGAGGATCTCGGGATAGCTGTCGTCGTCCAGGGACGAGGTCACGGCGATGGTGGCGCCCTTCCACCCGCCGACGTCGCTGATCCGCTCGCGGCCGGAGAAGTTCCCGTTGTTCCGGTCGAGGTACCACCAGAGGGTGCCCTGGGTGTCGAGGCCGGCGAGGTCCTCCTTGCCCCAGTTGGACACGTTTCCGGCGTTGGCGAACTGGTTGACCGCGTTCCAGCCCGTGTCGATCTGCACCCGGGGCGCGAATCCGCCCGCGCCCGTGGAGCTGTAGCGGTAGAGGGCGCCGCTCACCGTGCGGGCGAGCAGATCGGCGCGGCCGTCGGCGTCGAGGTCGTCGACGCTGACCAGCGCGTTGAACATGTTCCAGCCGGAGCCGGCCGGGACCTTGCCCTCGAAGGGCCGGGCCGCGTCGCCGGTGCCGCTGTAGAAGAAGAGCTCGCCCGCGGTGTTCCGGGCGAAGAGGTCGGCGATGCCGTCGCCGTCGACGTCGTTCATGCCGACGAGCTGGTCGAACTGCCCCCAGCCGCCGCCGACCAGGATCCGCCCGCCGAGCGGGGCCCCGCCGTCGGCCGATCCCGGGTACAGGTACAGCTCGCCCGCGAAGGTACGGGCGAGGACGTCGCCGACGCCGTCGCCGGTGAGGTCCCCCGGGGAGAAGACCTTGTTGTAGATCTGCCAGCCGCCGCCCGACCAGTAACGGCTGGGCGTGTAGACGTCGTTGGCGTAGGCGGACAGGCGGCCGGACGCCGAGAGCGTGAAGTGGACCGGGCCGTCGGCGCGGAGCCCGCCGGTGGCGAAGACGTCCTTGAACACCTGGTAGGCGGAGCCCTGGCCGTCGTCGTAGACCAGTTCGTGGGCGGTGGTGCCGGTGGAGACCTGCACGACGCCGTTGGCGTCCTGCACGATCATGTCGGACAGTCCGTCGCCGTCCACGTCGCTGCGCGGGACGGCGGCCGCGGCACGGGCGCCGAAGGCGGCGCCCCCGCCGCCGGCGTCCGCGCGGAGCGGCGCGACGCCGGGCACCCGGGCGTCCGACACGGGGCGCTGGAACCGCCCGGGGTTCTCCCCGGCCGCGGCGGCCGGGGCCGACAGCAGCGTTCCCGCTGCCAGGGCCAGCGCGGTACAGGCGGCGACGCGCACACGGGCGCGGGTGTCTCTGCGCGGACCGGCCGCGTCGCGGCCGCGTTCCATGGAAGTCACAGTCCCCCCTCGAAGGGTGTCACCCGCGCCCCCGCCCCCGGTCCCGCGCCGGGCACGGGGACGGGGACGGTGGCGCGGGGAAGCCGGCACCGTTACAGACGCGCGAGACGTGACGAGGGATGTACGGGGATGCCCGCGGGACCCGACGGGGTCGCGCCCCGGCGGGCCGGCCCCGGAGCGCGGGTCTCCCGGGGCCGGAGTGCCGGGCCCGCCCGGGAGCCCGTCGCCGGGCGCCCCCGGGGCCGGGCCCTGGGCCGGGGCTAGACCGTGTGCTCGTCCGCCACCGTGAGTGCCGCGTCCAGTGCGGCGATGCCCTCCTTGGCCTCGGCCTCGGTGATGTTGCAGGCCGGGACGACGTGGGTGCGGTTCATGTTGACGAAGGGCCACAGGCCGTTGCGCTTGCAGGCGGCGGCGAAGGCGGCCATCGGGGCGTTCGCCTCGCCCGTCGCGTTGTACGGGACCAGCGGCTCGCGGGTCTCGCGGTCGCGGACGAGGTCGAGCGCCCAGAACATGCCCGTGCCGCGGACCTCGCCCACCGAGGGGTGGCGTCCGGCGAGTTCGCGCAGGGCGGGGCCGATGACGTTCTCGCCGAGCGCGGCCGCGTTCTCGACGACCTTCTCGTCCTCCATCACCTGGATGGTGGCGACCGCCGCCGCGCAGGCCAGGGGGTGTCCGGAGTAGGTGAGGCCGCCGGGGTAGGGGCGCTTGTCGAAGGTGGCGGCGATCCGGCCGGAGATCGCCACGCCGCCGAGCGGCACATAGCCGGAGTTGACGCCCTTGGCGAAGGTCATCAGGTCCGGCACGACGCCGTGGTGCTCGGCGGCGAACCACCGGCCGGTGCGGCCGAAGCCCGCCATGACCTCGTCGAGCACGAAGACGATCCCGTGGCGGTCGCAGATCTCGCGGACGCCGGCCAGGTAGCCGGGCGGGGGCGTCATGATGCCCGCGGTGCCGGGGACCGTCTCCAGGACGACCGCCGCGATCGTGCCCGGCCCCTCGAAGGCGATGGTGTCCTCCAGGTGCGCGAGCGCCCGCGCGCACTCCTCCTCCTCGGTCGCGGAGTAGAACGGCGAGCGGTAGAGGAACGGCCCCCAGAAGTGGACGACGCCGGCCGTGCCGGCGTCGCTGGCCCAGCGCCGCGGGTCGCCGGTGATGTTGATCGCGGTGGCGGTGCCGCCGTGGTACGAGCGGTAGGCCGAGAGCACCTTGGGGCGGCCGGTGTGCAGCCGGGCCATCCGGACGGCGTGCTCGACGGCCTCGGCGCCGCCGTTGGTGAAGAAGATCTTGTCCAGGTCCCCGGGCGTGCGCCCGGCGATCAGCCGGGCCGCCTCGGAGCGCGCCTCGATCGCGAACGCGGGCGCGAAGGTCGCCAGCCGGCCCGCCTGCTCCTGGATCGCCGCGACGACCCGGGGGTGCTGGTAGCCGATGTTCGTGTAGACGAGGCCGCTGGTGAAGTCGAGGTAGCGGTTCCCGTCGTAGTCCCAGAAGTACGCCCCCTCGGCGCCTGCGACGGCGAGCGGGTCGATCAGGCCCTGGGCGGACCAGGAGTGGAACACATGGGCGCGGTCCGCCGCCTTGACGGCGGCACCGGCCTGCGGATCGGCGTGAGGCACATGAGGGGTCATGCGGCTCAGCGTAAGGAGGCGCCGGCGGGGCCCGACATGGCCACCTTGTATGGCGTCGGCCGCTTATCTGGGCAGGGTGTCGGGCCGCACCGGAACACGATTGACAGCATACTGTCGTCATGACAGCCTGTTGTCATCATCAGGCCGCGCGCCGAGGAGGGCACCATGTCCCGCACCACCGTCCATCTGGCCGTGTACGACACCTTCGCCGACTGGGAGACGGGCCACACCACGGCCCATCTGACCCAGAACGGCTTCACCGTGCGGACGGTCGGCGCCACCACCGGGCCCGTCACCACCATGGGCGGCCTCCGGGTCCTCCCCGACCTCGCGCTCGGCGACCTCGTCCCGGACGACAGCGCGCTGCTGATCCTCACCGGCGCCTCCCTGTGGGACACCGGGGACGAGCTCGCCCCGTTCGCCGCCAAGGCCCGCGACTTCCTGGCGGCGGGCGTGCCGGTCGCCGCGATCTGCGGGGCGACGGCCGGCCTGGCCCGCGAGGGCCTGCTCGACGACCGGGCGCACACCAGCGCCGTCCCCTTCTATCTGGACGCCACGGGATACGCGGGCGGCGCGCACTACGAAGAGGCCGACGCCGTCACCGACGGCGACCTGATCACCGCGGGGCCGACGGAGCCCGTCGCCCTCGCCCGGGAGGTCCTCGCCCGGCTCGGCGTCTACGACGGCCCCCGGCTGGACGCCTGGTACCGGCTGTTCCACGACTCGGACCAGGCGGCGTACGAGATCCTCGCGTCATGAACGCGCACGACGACAACGACGGGTCGGCGGAGCCGTCCCGCCCCGCCGACCCCCGCGAACTGCTCACCCGCACCGCCCTCGGCGTCTTCCGGCTCAACGGGGAGTTCGTCTCCGTCTCGGACGGCATCGCCCGCGAGGCGGGGCTGACGGCGGCCCGCTGGCAGGTCCTCGGGGCCGTGGTGCGGGCGCCGGCGACCGTCGCCGGGATCGCCCGGACCATGGGCATCACCCGGCAGAGCGTCCAGCGGATCGCCGACGTCCTCGTCGGCCAGGGCCTCGCCGCGTACGGGGACAACCCGGCGCACCGCCGCGCCAAACTGCTCCGTGCCACCGGTGCCGGGCGGGAGGCCGTCGGGCGGCTCGGCCCCGGCCACTCGGCGCTGGCGCACCGGCTCCAGGAGGAGCTGGGGCAGGAGGGGTTCGCGGAGACGGTACGGGTGCTGGAGCGGCTGTCGCGGGCGATGGAGGCGATCGGTTCCGGCGGCGGGCAAGAGCCCGCCGCGCGCCCGGCCGGCCCCGGCCGCACGGACTGACGGTCCGTGTCCCGGCGGCCTATCCTTCCTCCGACCGCCGCACGGCGGGGCACTCAGGCACGGGGGAGGGCCGGATGGCCATGGAAGAGCTGGCGCCCGGGGATCCGCGCACCATCGGCGACTACCGGCTGCTGGCCCGGCTCGGCGCGGGCGGCATGGGCCAGGTCTACGTGGCACGGTCCGGCCGCGGCCGGACCGTCGCCGTGAAGCTGGTGCGCCCGGAGCTGGCCGTGCGGGAGGAGTTCCGGGAGCGCTTCCGGCGGGAGGTGCTCGCCGCCCGCCGGATCGGCGGCTCCTGGACCGCCCCCGTCCTGGACGCCGACACGGAGGCGGCCGAGCCCTGGGTGGCCACCGGGTACATCGCGGGCCCCGCCCTGCGGACGGTGGTGTCGGAGCACGGCCCGCTGCCGGAGCGCAGCACCGCCGTACTGGCCTCGGGCCTGGCGCACGCGCTGACGGACATCCACGCGGCCGGGCTGATCCACCGGGACCTCAAGCCGTCGAACGTCCTGATCACGATCGACGGCCCCCGGGTCATCGACTTCGGCATCGCGCGGGCGCTGGAGACCGTCACCGACGGCGGGCTGACGCGCACCGGCGCGCTCATCGGCTCCCCCGGCTTCATGGCGCCCGAGCAGATACGCGGCGACCGGGTCACCACCGCCTGCGACGTGTTCTGCCTCGGCTCCGTGCTGGTGTACGCGGCGACGGGGCGGCTGCCGTTCGGTACGTCCGGGACCGGGGTGCACGCCCAGATGTACCGCATCGCGCAGGAGGAGCCGTCGCTGGACGGGGTCCCGGGCGGGCTGCGCGGCCTGGTGCGCGACTGCCTCCGCAAGGACCCGGCGGCGCGGCCCGGGCTGCCGGAGGTGCTGGAACGCACGGCGGCCGCACGGCAGCCGGACGCCGAGCCGTGGATCCCGGCCGCGCTCGTCGCGCAACTGGGGCGGCACGCGGTCGGGTTGCTGGAGTACGAGCAGCCGGGCTCCGACGACGCCGCCGCCCCGGACCCGTCCGCGACCCCGGCGGCCCCGCCGCGCCCGGGCCGTCCCCCGCGGGCGGGACCGCGCCCCCGCCCGTGCCGGCGGCCCCGCCCGCCCCCACGCCTTCGCCCGCCGTCCCGGCACCGTCGCCGGGCGCCCCGGCGGCTCCCGCCCACCCCGCGCCCGCGCCCGCCCCGCAGGACGGCCCCACCCCGGCCCACCACACCCCCGTCCAGCACCCCCGGCCCACCACACCCCCGTCCAGTACCCGCACGCCCTGTTCGCGCCCGCCGTGCCGCCGCCCCCGCCCGAGCCCGGCCCGGCGGCCCCGGCGGCTCCGGGGCGCTCCCGGCTGGCCGGCACCCTGGCCCTCGCGGCCGTCGCGCTGGTGGTCGCCCTCGGGGCGGGCGGCGCGGTCTACGCCGTCATGTCCGGCGACCACACCGGCGGCGACGGGAAGAACGGCGCGTCCCCCGACCCGGGCGGTTCGCCCTCCGGCGGCGCCTCCCCGCAGGAGGGCGACGGCACCCGGGAGGCCGGCGCCTCGCAGGGCACGGGGGACGGCGCCACCCCGCCCCCCTCGCCCACCGCCACGGACGGAGACGTCCCGATGGAGTACCTCGGCGACTGGCGCGCCTCGTTCGACACGGCGGACGGCACCAACGTGCGCGAGATGACGATCGCTCAGGGGCGGCGGGGCGAGCTGGTCATGACCCTCACGGGCACCGGTCCGCACTACGAGTGCGCCTGGACCGCCACCCTGCGCGCCGTGGGCCCGCCGCTGGAACTCGGGCCCACCCGGGTCACCTCCGGGGACCCGGTGTCCTGCTCGCCCGGCCAGTGGAGCCGGCTCAACATGCCGTCCGACACCGTGATCGTCCGGGAACTCGTCGGCTCCGGCGGCACGCCCCTCACCTACACGAAGACGGGCTGACCGAGCCCCCGCTCACCCGCACGACGACGGGCCGACCGGGCCGGATCAGCCCCAGCTTGCCGTCTGGAACGTGCGGAACTCCCGCCGGTCCTCGGCCGAGGCGACCCAGCGGGCCGCGACCAGGGCGGCCAGGCTCACGCCGACGATGCCGATGCCGACGCCGGGATCGTCCAGCCCGACGATCCCCTCGCTCCGGCGCCGCGCCACCGGGGCGCCCGGGGTCCCGGGCGCGGCCCCGGACACGGGCGGGGCCGCGGTGGCCGGGGGCGGCACTGTCTCGCCGGCGGCCGGGCCGGGCGGCGGGGTGATGCCGGAGAGCCGCATCCCGAGGGCCTCCAGCGCCGTGCCGACCGGCTGGAAGTACGTGGTGCCGCCGGCGGCGCAGTCCCCGTCGCCGCCGGACGTCACCCCGAGGGCGAGGCCCTCCGCGAAGAGCGGTCCGCCGCTGTCCCCCGGCTCGGCGCAGACGGTGGTCTCGATCAGACCGGTCACCGTGCCCTCCGGGTAGTTGACGGTGGCGTCGACCGCGGTGACCCGGCCGGTGCGCAGTCCGGTGGTGCTGCCGCTGCGGAACACCTGCGCCCCGACGACCGGTTCGGTGAGCCCCACGATCCGCACCCCCCGGCCGCCGCCGACGGAGACGACGTTGGTCCGGTCGGCCGCGGTGGGGTTCTCGTAGCGGACGGCCGCGAAGTCGGTGCCGGGGAAGGCGGACACCACCGTGGTGCCGACCGTCGCCAGGGTCTGCTCCCCCGCCGCCCAGACCGCGCCGCCGGGGCCGCAGTGGCCCGCCGTGAGCAGGTAGGCGTCCCGGCCGTCCGTGACGTTGAACCCGGCCGAACAGCGGCGCCCGGGGCCGACGATGGAGTCCGCGCCGTTCACCCGGGTGGTGAACCGCCCCCGGGTGCGTTCCATCCGCACCCGGTCGCCGATCCCCTCCGCCAGCGACGACATCCGGGCCCAGTCGGCGGCGGAGACGGTGCCGTCGGCGCGCACGGTCACCTCGTTGGCCGCGTAGTCGACCGACCAGGCGGTGCCCGGCACCCGGGGTGCCGCGCGCAGCGACGCGACCGCGGCGCGCAGCCGGTCGGCGCTGTGCCGGACGAGCTCCGGGCGGGCGCCCGCCGCCCGCACCTCCCGCGCCGCCGCCGCGTCGGTGACCGCCACGACGGTCCGCCCGTCGGCGGCGGTCCAGCTGCCGGCCGTGCGGCCGGTGCCGAGGCGGCCGAGGAGGTCGGACGCCCCGGCGGCCGGCCCCTCGCCCGGTCCGGCGGCCATCGCGCCGGAGGTCATCAGACCGCCGAGGACCAGCCCGCCGGCCGCGGCCAGCCGCACCAGCCGCCGGAGGGTGCGTCGTGCGTGCCTCATGCGCGGCCCCTGAGTCGTCCGTCCCGGTGTGCGACGTTCCATACGCGGGGCGGCGGCGGCCCGTTCACGTGAGCCTCGCCGCACTCCCGTGGACAGGCCGTGAAGCCCCGGCCCGCGGGCGGCCCCCTGTGGAAGGATCGCGGCGTGGACGACCTGACCTCCGACGACCCGACGCGTATCGGCCCGTTCCGCCTCATCGGGAGACTGGGCACCGGCGGCATGGGCCGGGTGTACCTGGCGCGTTCCGAGGGCGGCCGGACCGTGGCCGTCAAGGTGGTGCACGCGCAGCTCGCCGAACAGGACGAGTTCCGCCGCCGGTTCGCCCGCGAGGTGGCCGCGCTGGAACGGGTCGGCGGCGGTACCGCGCCGGTGATCGCCTCCGACACGGAGGCCGTGTCGCCCTGGGTGGCCCTGACCTATGTGCCGGGTCCCTCGCTGCGCAGGGTGGTCGGCGAGGAGTTCGGTCCGCTGCCCGCGGCCACCGTGCGGGCCCTGGCGGCCAGGCTGGCGGACGCGCTCGCGCACATCCACGCGGCGGGCCTGGTGCACCGCGACCTCAAGCCGTCCAACATCCTGCTGACCGTCGACGGGCCCTGTGTCATCGACTTCGGCATCGCCCGTGCGGTGGACACCGTCACCGACGGCGGGCTGACGGGGACGGGCGCGGTCGTCGGCTCGCCCGGGTTCATGTCGCCGGAGCAGGTGCGGGGCGAGAAGCTGTCGCCCGCGTCCGACGTCTTCTGCCTCGGCGCGGTCCTCGCCTACGCGGCGACCGGTGTGGCACCGTTCGGCTCGGCCGACAGCGGGG
Source organism: Streptomyces zhihengii (assembly GCF_016919245.1). Classification (NCBI taxonomy): domain Bacteria; kingdom Bacillati; phylum Actinomycetota; class Actinomycetes; order Kitasatosporales; family Streptomycetaceae; genus Streptomyces; species Streptomyces zhihengii. The sequence continues at coordinate 3,947,747 of NZ_JAFEJA010000001.1, forward strand.
CCCACGCCACCATGTTCCGGATCGCGCACGACGAACCGGATCTCACCGGGCTCCCGGAGGAGCTCGGTCCGCTGGTCCGCGCCTGCCTCGACAAGGACCCGGCCCGCCGTCCGCCCGCCTCCGTGCTGGCCGCCGGCGAGCAGGGGCCGCCCGGTGCCTGGCTGCCCGCCGACGTGCTCGCGGGCCTCGGCCGCAGTGCCGCCCGGGTGCTCGACGCGGACACCCCCGTGCCCGGCACCACCGACCCGGCGTCCGTCACCGGGGACGGCCCGGCCACGGGCACCCGCCCCGCCCCGCCCCGCCGCCGGCGCCTGGCCGTGCTCGGCGCGGCGCTGGCCGTGGTGGTGCTCGCGGGCGGGACGGCGGCCGTCGTCTGGCAGCAGCGCGAGGGGGACCCGGAGCGCTCCTCCGGCCGGACGGGGTCCACCGGCAAGGGCGGCGACGCCTCCCGTCCCACCGGTGACGTGCCGCAGGCGTTCGTCGGCGCCTGGGAGGGCGTGCTGGCCGGCACCGCAGACGTCCCCAAGTCCACCGGCCGGATCGAGATCGGGCAGGGCCGGCGCGGCGAGAAGACGGCCGTGTACGCCACCGTCACCGGCGAACGGCTGTGCATGGGGCGCTCGGTGCTGGTGTCGGCGGACGCCGACCGGATCGTCTTCGGCGAGAGCGATGTGACGGTGAGCGTGCCCGGCAAGGAGTGCACCCCGGCCGCGCACCAGACCCTCACCGTGCGCTCCCCCGACGTCCTGGAGTGGACGTCGGGCGCGGTGACGGCGACGTTCCGCCGGGCGCCCACCGGGCCCGAGGTGGTCCCGGCGAAGTTCCTCGGCGAGTGGCTGGAGGACGAGTCGGGCCCGCAGTGGGACGGCGGCCAGGCCGATCTCTTCGAACGCCGGCTGACGGTGACCCAGGGCCCCGTCGGCTCCGCGGTCGTCCGCTTCGAGTCGGAGATCCCGCGGACCGACGAGGAGACCGGCGAACCGACCGGCGGCAGCCTCCACTGCGCGTCCACGGCCGTGCTGGCCGGGGCGGGCGGCCTGCTGGTGCTCGGCCCGCCGGCCGCGGACGAGAAGGTGTCGGACCCCGAGTGCTGGCGCGACGGCGGCTCCCAGAACCTGCGGATCGCCCCGTACGGCGGCAAGGAACGGCTGCTCGCCTACGGGATGGGCGCGGACGGCGAGCCGGGCGTGTACCTCCGCGACTGACCGCCGCCGGCCGCCGGATCGCTGAACGCCCGCCGAACTCCCGTGGAACACAGCGGAGTTGATCTCACGGCGGCCGGAAACCGCCCTACCGTTGCCCCGTGGAGTGGCTGAGTCCCGAGAACGTCGTCGCCGTGACCACCGCCCTGCTCGGCGTGCTCGTCTCCTGCGGGGTGCTCTGGTACGAGCGCCGGGTGCCGCGCCGCCGGCGGATCGGCTACCGCGTCCAGATGGACACCGCGATCGGCAGCAGCGTCCGCGCCGGACGGCCCAACTTCCGCCTCGGGCTGTTCAACGAGGCGCCGGAGATGGCCGACGCCACCCTCGTCCTGCTGCGCATCGAGAACGACGGGTCGCAGAGCATCGCGGGCGACGACTACACCGGCCGCGAGATCCACGGTCTGAGCGCCGAGTTCACCGGCCGCACGGTGCGCGCCATAGCGGTCACCCAGCCGCGCGGCGCGGAGCACCTGATGGACCACTTCACCGCGGCGGCGGGCATGCGCCACAGCGGCGCCGTGATCCATCTGCCCCGCGTCCCGCTCAACCAGGGGCAGCACTTCAAGCTGCTCGTGCTGCTGACCGGCGGCCCGGTGGGCGGGGACATCACCGTCACCGGGGGCATCAGGGACGGCGACGTGCTGCCCAACCGGGCCGTCCCCACGGACGAGCGGCTGCCCCTGTTCAGCCGGGCGGCCCGGCTCGTCACCGTGCTGCTCACGGTCTGCGTGGTGACCCTCGCCTCGATCATCGTCGCCCGCGACGACGACCGGCCCCCGATGGGCTGCGCCACCGGCACCGTGACGCTGACCGGCTCGACCGCCTTCGAACCGGTGCTCACGGAGCTGGCGGAGAAGTACGAGAAGGACTGCGCGGGCTCGTCGGTCGAGGTCGACGCCCACGGCAGCACCGCCGGGATCCGCGCCCTCGCCGACGCGGGCGCCGCGGCGAAGGGCGGCTCGCCCGCGATGATCGCCCTCTCGGACGGCCCCAAGCCCGGCGGGCACCCCGCGCTGCGCGAACACCGCGTCGCCGTGTCGGTCTTCACCCTGGTGGTCAACGACGCGGTGCCGCTGCGGGACCTCTCGCTGGAGGACGTCCGCCGGCTGTACCGGGGCGAGATCACCGACTGGCGCCAGATCGACGGCGTCACCGGCCTGCCGGTGCGCCTGGTCAGCCGGGACGCCAACTCCGGTACCCGGGAGGTCTTCCAGCGCCGCGTCCTGCACCGCAACGAGCCGGCCAGCTCCTCGCGCGACTGCGTCACCAAGGACGACCCGGAGGCCCCCGTGGTCCGCTGCGAACTGGACGGCACCCGCCAGGTGCTGGCCGCCGTCGCCGCGCACGAAGGGGCCATCGGCTACAGCGAACTGCGGGCGGGCGACGACCTGAAGGGCCTCCACCGGCTGACGATCGACGGCGACGCGCCCTCGGTCGACACCATCGGCACCGGCGACTACCCGTACCGGGAGATCGAGTACGCCTACACCTACGGCCGGCCGCCGGCCGACTCCCTGGTGTCGGCCTTCCTCGCCTGGATGAGCCGCGGCGGCGGGCAGGACGTGATCACCACCCACGGCCATCTGCCCTGCGCGACGCCCAGGGGCCTGCGGATCTGCGGCGAGGACGGCCCCTGATCCCCGGCCCCGGGCGGGGCCGCGTCGCTGCCGGACCCGGACGTCCCCGCGTCGCTGCCGGGCCGGGACGTCCCGCGTCACTACGCTGACGCGGGTGCGTCGCGACGAGGAACCGGCCGGCCGGGAGCCCGACGAGCTGTCCGAGGGCGCCGGGCCGTTCACCACCCGGCTGACCCTGCGCGGCGCCGGCGGGAGCGAGGCCGTGTGGGAGTCGCGCACGGTCCGCAAGCTGGGGGCGCTGACCGTGCGGGCCGCGCACGAGGCCGAGGCGGTGGTGCGCCACGCCGACGCCCCGACGCTCGCCCGGCTGCGGGCGCTCAACTCCGTCGCGGCGGTGACGTTCACCGTCGGCGGGCTGCTCTTCGCCGCCGGGGCGGCGCTCGCGATCGCGGACGCGGACACGACCTCCGTGACGGTCGCCTACTTCGCGGGGGGCCTGTTCTTCAACACCGGGGGCTACGCCTCCCTCCTCCAGGCCGTCAACGCGCCCCGCCGCCCGGCCGGCGGCGACCGGCTGGAGCCCACCGCGTGGCGGTGGTGGAGCTACGAGCCGATGCGCATCGACTGGCTGGGCACCTTCCTGCTGTTCGCCGGCACGCTGGTGTTCGGCGTCAACCTGCTGGACTCGTTCCTCCAGGGCCTCAGCACCCAGCAGGCGGCCCGCCTGGTGTGGGCGCCGGACGTCATCGGCTGCGTGCTCTTCCTGATCTCCGGGCAGCTCGCCCTGGCCGAGGTGTGCCACGGCCCCGGCGGGGTGCGCCCGCACGACCTCGGCTGGTGGATCACCGCCGTCAACCTGGCCGGCTCGGCGCTGTTCATGATCGCCGCCCTCGCGGACCTGGTCACCCCGGGCGAGGACGTGCCCGCGAGCCTGGCCGTCGGTGACGCCGGCACCCTGGCGGGGGCGCTGTGCTTCGCCGCGGCGGGGGTGCTCCAGTGGTTCGAGCACCCCTGACCCCGCGGCCGGTACGGCGGGGGCTCAGTCCTCGTCGTTGGGCATCACCTTGCGGACCTTGCCCTTGTGGTCGGCCTCGATGTAGCCGCTCTGGCTGTGGTCGTTGCTGAGGTAGGCCGACATGCCCTTCGGGTCGCCGAAGGTCGGATCGGCACCGGAGACGAGGAGGTACCGCATGGTGACGTCCGGGACGTTGAGCTCCTTGTCCGCGCGCTCGAACAGCCCCGGCACGGCGTCCCAGTCGAAGTCGTCGACGTCGAAGGGGCTCTCCAGCGGAGTCACCGAACCGCTGATGATGCCCTTCTCGACCCCCTTCCCCGGACGGTAGGTGTAGGAGTCGTACCGGGAGTTGCTGCCGTCGAGCATCACATCGGCGGAGACGTACTCCCGGTAGACGTTCAGGCCGCACAGCCGGTCCGTGCCCGTCTCCTTCTTGAGCGCCGCGACCGCCGTGCGGATCCCCTCGGGGGTGAGCAGGTCCGTGGCCGCGTCGTCCTCCCCGCCCCCGGTGCCCGGCGACGCGTCCGGCCGGTCGGCCGCTCCCGAGGCGGACGGCGCCCGGGACGCGGTCGCCGACGGCCCCGGCTTGGCGCCGTCCCCGCCGCCCTGGTCGTCGTCGGGGAGGAAGCGCCACACCAGGACGCCGGCGAGCACCGTCGAGGTGAGCGACGTGGCGACGACGATCCGTGTGATGCGGCGGCGCAGCCGCTCCTCCCGGACGGTGCGCCCGTCCCCGGCGGCGGTGATCCGCAGCGCCCGGTCGTGCAGGTCCCCGCCGGGCACCGCGTCCCGCACGGAGTGCGGGCCGCCGTACGGCGCCGCGTACGGCGCCGCCGGCCCGGCCGGCCACGCCGTGGCCGCGGGGTGTCCGCCGGCCGGGGGCACCGCGGGCACCGGACCGGGCCCCGTGGGGCTGTCCGGCCGCATCGGCGGGGCCAGGTGGAACGAGGTCGTGCCGCCGCCACCGGTCGGGGGCGGCGCGGGGCTCCGTCCGGCCGCCGCCTCGGCGAGCATCGCGTCCACGGCGTCCGGCGCCGGCCGGGCCGCCGGGTCCTTCGCCAGCATCGCGGCGAGCGCCGGGGCGAGCACACCGGCCCGCCGCGGCGGCGGCAACTCCTCATTGAGGACGGCGGCCAGCGTCGCCAGCGTGCTGCTCCTGCGGAGCGGGTGGTCGCCCTCGACGGCGACGTACAGCATCATCGCCAGCGACCACAGGTCCGCCCCGGGGCCGCCGTCGCCGCCCGCGATCCGCTCGGGGGCCATGTAGTCGGGCGTGCCGATGATGGAGCCGGTGGCCGTGAGGGCGGTCGACTCCCGGATGGCGGCGATGCCGAAGTCGGTGAGCACGGGGCGTCCGTCGGGCCGCAGCAGGACGTTCGCCGGCTTCACGTCCCGGTGCTGGATGCCCACGGCGTGCGCGGCGCGCAGCGCGGCGAACACCTCGCGGCCGAGCAGGGCGGCCTCCCGGGGCTCCATCGGCCCGCGGGCCAGCCGGTCGGCGAGCGAGCCGCCGGTGACGAGCTCCATCACCAGCCAGGGGTAGGCGTGTTCACCGGCGTCGACGACATGGTGGATGGTGACGACGTTGGGGTGGTCGACCCGGGCCAGCGCCCTGGCCTCCCGCAGCACACGGGCCCGCAGCAGCGCCGCGCCCTGCGGGTCGTACTCGGCGAGCCCCGGGTCCGGCGGCCGGACCTCCTTCAGCGCGACGGCCCGGTCCAGCACGATGTCCCGCGCCCGCCACACCATGCCCATGCCGCCGCCGCCGAGCCGTGCCTCCAGCGCGAACCGGCCGTCGATCACCCGTCTGCCGGGCTCCCCCTCGCTCATGGCACGGGAGCCTACGAGATGCGGGTGACAGCGTCGCCGCCCGTCCCGTACCGGCCGGTCACGAAGGACGTGCGCCAGGGGCCTCCGGCCGAGCGCGTCCCGCGACCGGACGGCCCCGGGCGAGGGCGTTCCGCCACCGGACGGGCCTCAGTCGAGCGCGTCCGCGACCGGACCCCATTCACCGGGGCCCGGGTCCGGCGCGTCGTCCGGGAGGGCCTCGGCCCGGGCGCGCTCGCGCTCGCGCCGCAGTCCGCGGAGCTCGAACAGCAGCCAGACCACGGCCACGACGGCGATCGCGCCGCCGCCGGTGTCGGCGAAGGCGGGCCAGGTCACGAAGGCCGCGACGGCCCCCGCCGCCGTCGTCGCGGCGAGAACGGTTCGTATGGTTCGCATGGTTCGCATGGTGTCCGGTGGGACCACCGGGACGGCCGAAGGGTTGTGCCCGGGGCCGGTTCGTCTCAGGGCAGGGCGACGGACACCGCGCGTTCCCCTTCGACGAGCATCAGCACGTCCCCGACGACGAGGCTCCGCGGCGGCGTGTACCGGTCCTCGGCCCAGATGTCGGCCGTCTCGCGGACGCCCCGGACGCCGCCGTCGTCGAGCGAGAGGGACACCACGCGGTCCGGCAGCAGCACGAGCGCCGCGTCGCCGACCAGCAGGACGTTCCCCGTCCCGACGTTGCTCGGCATCCCCTCGGGCGCCGCCCTGGTCCACAGCACCTCCCCCGTGGTGACGTCGACCGCCATCAGATCCGCTCCGGCGGTGTTCTCGGTCAGGGACACGGCGATGCCGTCACCGTTCACCGCGAGCGGGTAGCCGGGGACGGTGCGCACTTCCTTCAGCGTGCCGCGGGCGAGGATCCTGGTGCCGCCGCCGGGTGCGGAGCAGTAGAGGTCGCCGTTGGGCCCGACGGTGTCCGCGCACAGTTCGGACTCGGCGGCCACCCGCCCCGTCGCCGGGTCGAGCTGCCAGCTGTCGGCGCCCGCGCCCTGCACGTTGAGCACACCCCCGGCGAGCGTGAGGCTCGCCGGGTACGCGGAGTCCAGCGACTTCTCCCAGAGCATCGTGCCGTCGCTCTCCCGGTAGGCGCGGAACAGCATCTGCGCCGCGAATCCGACCCCGCCCCTGCCCTGGTAGCCGATGTAGACGACCCCCTGGGTCGCGACGGCCATCTCCGGCAGGAATCCGGCGGGCCCCGCCCAGCGGGCGACGGGCCTGCCGTCGTCGAGCCCGGCGACCAGCACGTCGGACCCTTCGGGCAGGTAGACCCGCTCGTCGCCCGAGACCGCGGGCACCATCGCGGGCTCCCCGGGGCGCAGCGCCAGCGGGTGCTTCCACATCAGGGTGCCGTCGGCGGTCCGGCGGGCCTCGACGCCCTCCGGGCCGCTGCAGACGAGGTGGCCGACGGTCGCCACGCAGCCGTGCAGCGGAGCGTCGGTGGTGACGTCCCACGGCTTCCAGCCGCCGGGTCTGCGCGATCCCGCCGTGCCGGGCTCGGGGTAGGCCAGCGTGTGCGCCCCGAAGCGGGTCGAAGCGGACACCGCCTCGACGCCGTCCGGTTCCGGCGCGGGGCTGCTGGGCGAGGGGGTCGGAGCGGCGGACGGCCCCCCGTCGTCCGTCCGGTCGGGGCCGAGCACGTTCAGCAGGACCGCCGTCAGGGGCCCCACGACCAGACCGGCGGCCACGGCGGCACCCACCCGGAACGCCCGGCTCCGGCGGCGGGGGGCCGCGGCGGCCGCCCCGGGTGCGTTCCCCGGCGGGGCGGCCGGGACGGGGGCCGGCGGCGGCGCGTTCTCCACGCACCGGCGGGTCGCGTCCTCGTGAGCGGCGATCAGGTCCGCGACCGCCGCGTTCCAGGGAAACGCCCCCGGCCGTCGCCCCAGCACGGCGCCGGGGCGCGGGGAGGCCGCCGCCTCGTCCAGCATCCGGAGGACCTCGTCGGTCGTCGGGCGGTCGGCGGGCGCCTGCGCCAGACAGGCGCGCACCACGGGCAGCAGTTCCCCGGGCACACCGTCGAGCCGGGCGTCGCCCTGCGCGATCCGGTGGAAGACGGCGACCAGTTCCCCGTCGTCGAACGGGCCCCGGCCGCTCGCGGCGTACGCGATCACGGCGCCGAGCGCGAAGACGTCCGAGGCCGTGCCGACGGCCTCGCCGCCGACCAGGTGCTCCGGTGACATGAAGCCGGGCGAACCGACGACCAGCCCCGTCGCGGTGAGGGCGGTGCCGTCGAAGGCGCGGGCGATCCCGAAGTCGATCACCTTCGGGCCGTCGGCGGCGAGCAGGACGTTCGCCGGTTTCAGGTCGCGGTGCAGGATCCGGGCGCCGTGGATCGCGCGCAGTGCCCGTGCGAGGTCGGCGCCGAGCGCCCGGACGGCCGCCACGGGCAGCGGGCCGGAGCGGGCGACCGCGTCGGCGAGCGAGGGTCCCGCGACGTACTCGGTGGCGAGCCACGGCGGATCGTCGTCGGGGGCGGCGCTGAGCAGTTCGGCCGTGTACGGGCTGCGCACCGACCGCGCCGCCTCGGCCTCGCGGCGGAAGCGCACCCGGAAGTCCGCGTCCGCCTCGACGTCGGCCCGGATGGTCTTCACGGCGGCGAGGACCACCCTGCCTCCCGGCACGGCGCCCGGGCCCGGCTCCGGCACCGGGCCGAGGTCGAGCCGCGCGAGATGCACCTCGCCCATGCCGCCCGCCCCGAGCCGGCCGACGGTGACGTACGGGCCGAGCCGGCGGACCGACGCCCCGTCCAGCTGCTCGATCATCGCTTCCCCTCCTCCTGGTTCCGGTCAGCGGCCGGGCAGCGCGGTCGAGGCCACCGTGCCGTCGCCGTAGGCGAGGAGCACCGTGCCGCCGACGGACAGCAGCTCCGGTCCCCGGCCGGAACCGCTGCCGCCGGCCCCGGGGGCGCCCCGTACGGGGGACTTCGCCACCTCGCCGCCCTGGGGCCGCGTGTACAGCGAGGTGTCGTCGGCGAAGACGACGGTCGTGCCCACGAGGACGGGCACCGAGAGCGGCACCGGGCGCCCGCCGGGGCCGGCCACGTCGTACTCCAGCGGTTCGTCCGCTCCGCCGCCGATCTCCCGCACCTGTCCGCTTCCCGTGGGGAGGACCAGCGCCCGCCCCACGTAGACCGCGCCGATCACGGCCCTGCGGGGGTCCGCCCCGGCCGGGAGGCGCATCGTGTCCTCGCGGAAGAGGCCCGACAGGTCCTCGGCCGCCCGCATGTGGAGCCCGGCGCCGTCGGGGTCGGGGCAGAAGATCTGGCCGGCGGCGAGCCGCAGGTCGGGGCACTGCCGGGTCTCGGTGCTCTGCTCGCCGAAGCCGTCCACGTCGAAGGACTCCGCGAGGTGCCGCAGCGATCCCGTGTCGGTGTCCCAGGACTCCAGGCCCCGCTCGGTGTTGGCGTACAGCAGTCCCGCCGCGTGGCCGTGCGCCCCGTACCGCAGGGCCCCGCTCCCGGCCGCCGCCCCGGGCCCGGCGACCTGCCTGGTCCAGTCACGGGCGCCGTCCGCGATCCGGTGGGCGCCGACGTGCAGGCCGTCCGGGCCGGCGCGGCCGGCGAACACCCGTCCCTCGACGCCGATCAGCCGGCCGGCCGCCCGGCCGCCGAGCGGCACGTCCCACACGATCCGTCCGTCCGCCACGGCCCGGCCGCGCAGCCTGCCCTCCTCGGCGCTCACCACGAGGGCGCCGGCGACCAGCGGGACGGTGGTCCCGGCCGGCCGCGTACCGGCCGGCTCCCCGGACGTGTCCGGCCGTTCGGTGCGCCAGAGCGCCTTTCCGTCGCCGGAGCGGAGCGCCTGCACGCTGCCGTCGGCCAGCCGGCAGACCACCAGGGCGGGGTCGGCGGCGCATCCCGCCGGGGCGTCCGGCAGCCGGGCGGACCACGGTTTCCAGTTCCGCGGCCGCTCGGTGGCGGCGAGGGCGAAGACGCGGCTGCGGTCGCTGCCGCCCAGCGCGTCCACGGAGGACACCGCCGGCGCGCGGGTGCCGGCCGGGGTGGCGCCCGCCTGTCCGCCCTCCCCGCCGCCGGAGCCGCTCCCGGAACCACCGCCGGAACCGCCGCCGTCGAAGAGGTACGCCCGGGCCCCGGCCACGGCGGACACCACGAGCACGACCGCCACCGCCGCCCGGGCCGCCCGGCGGCGCCCCGGCCGGGAGCCCCGCGGGGCGCGGCGGCCGCCCCGGCGCGGTGGGCGGGTGCGCGGTCACCGGTCCCTGTGCGGCGAGCAGCGCGTCGGCCTCGGCCCGGCGGGCGTCGACCGCCCGGCGGACGCCGTCGGGCCAGTAGGCGTCGTCGTCTCCGGCGGCGTCCGCCAGGCGCCGTTCCAGTTCCGCCGTGTCGGGGCGGGCGGACGCGTCCCGGTGGAGACAGCCGTCCAGCAGCCGCAGCAGCCCGGGCGGCACATCGGCCGCGTCGGTCTCGGCGACGGCGATCCGGTACAGGACGACGGGCAGCGGGCCGTCCCCGAAGAGGGTGCGCCCGGTCGCGGCCCAGCAGAGCACCGCGGCGAGGCAGAAGACGTCGGACGCCGCCACCACCCGGCGGCTGCCCGCCACGTGCTCGGGCGACATGAACCCGGGCGAGCCGATGACCACGCCCGTGTCCGTCATGGTGCTGGCGCCGAAGTCGCGGGCGATCCCGAAGTCGATGACCTTGGGGCCCTCGGCGGTGAGCAGCACGTTGGCGGGCTTGAGGTCCCGGTGGAGCACCTGCGCGTGGTGGATCGAGCGCAGCGCCCGCACCAGGTCGAGCCCGAGCCGGCGCACCGTGGCCTCGGGCAGCGGCCCTGCCTCGCGCACCACCTGTTCGAGCGTCGGTCCGGGGACGTACTCGGTGGCGAGCCACGGACTCTCGGCGTCCGGGTCGCCGTCGAGCAGCCGCGCCGTGTACCGGCCGCCCACCAGGCGTCCGGTGCCGATCTCCCGGCGGAAGCGGTCGCGGAAGCCGGGCTGCCGTGCCACGTCCCGGCGGACGGTCTTGACGGCGACGAGGGTGCGGTCCGGCGGACGCCGTTCGTCCGCGGCGAGATGGACCTCGCCCATGCCCCCGGATCCGAGGCGTGCGAGGACGCGGTAGGGACCGACGAAACGGGGCGCTTCCGGACGCGGTGGCATCAGCACGCCGGTCTCCCCCCGGGTGGCGTGATCACCCGTATGACAGCACAGGAGACCGTCCGCCACAAGGGCGGCACGAGCGCACCGGATGCGCCGAACTGCCGTACGGCACAACCGACCTGACGCTCCGTCGGCCGATCGGCCGGCCCCGCAGGACACCCCCGGGCGGTCCAGCCCCCCGGGGCCGCCGCCGCGCCGAAGTCCGGCCGGGCGCGCGCGCCCGTCCCCGCCCGGCGCGGTCACCGCCCGGCACGGCCCCGCCGCCGCGGCCCCGCCGGAGTGCGCAGGTCACGAGCCGGATACAGAAGTTCCCGATACGGCGACAGCCGCCACCTCGCGCCGGTGCTGTGCGAGGATCGGCGCGTGGATGAGCTGACACATGACGATCCGTCACATATCGGCCCCTACCGGCTCCTTGCCCGACTCGGTGCGGGCGGCATGGGTGAGGTCTACCTGGCCCGCTCGGCCGGTGGCCGCACCGTCGCCGTGAAACTCGTCCGCTCCGAGCTGGCGTCGGAGCCCGAGTTCCGCAGGCGGTTCGCCCAGGAGATCGCCTCCGCGCGGCGCGTCGGCGGGGAATGGACCGCGCCCGTGCTGGACGCGGACACGGAGGCCGCCGCGCCGTGGGTCGCCACCGGGTACGTGCCGGGGCCCTCGCTGCACGCGGTGATCGCGGGCCGCCCGGAGCCGCTGCCCGAGCGCTCGGTGCTCATCCTCGCCAACCGCCTCGCCCGGGCGCTCGTCGCCGTCCACGGGGCGGGGCTGATCCACCGCGACCTCAAGCCCGCGAACATCCTGGTGACCATCGACGGCCCGCGGGTCATCGACTTCGGCATCGCCCGCGCGCTGGACGCGGTGACGGCCGACGGCAAGCTGACCCGCACCGGCGCGGTGATCGGGTCCCCCGGCTACATGTCGCCCGAGCAGGTGCGCGGCGAGCCGCTCACCCCGGCGAGCGACGTCTTCTCGCTGGGCTCGGTGCTGGCCTTCGCCGCCACCCGGCGCCAGCCGTTCGGCTCGCCGGACAGCGGTATGCACGCGGTGATGTACCGGATCGCGCAGGAGCCGCCGGAGCTGTCCGGCCTCCCGGACGCGCTCGCCGAACTCGTGGGCGCCTGCCTGGCGAAGGAGCCCGCCGACCGGCCGTCGCCCGCCGAGCTGATCGAGCGGACCGCCGCCGTCGCGGCGGAGGCCGACACCGAGCCGTGGCTGCCGTCCGGGCTGATCGCGGAACTGGGCCGCCAGGCGGCCCTGCTGCTGGACAGCGAGGCTCCCGGCACCCGGGTCGCGATGCCCGCGCCCCCGGTGGCTCCGCCGCTGCCCACGACCGTGCCCCGCACCCCGGCACCGCCGCCGCCCGGGTCGACGCCGCCCCCGCCGGTCTCACCGCCCGCGCAGGCGCCCACGACCCCGCCGGTGCCCGCGAAGGCGCCGCCGGTCCCCGAGGCGGAGCCCACCCCGCCGCCGGCGTCCGCGCCGGAGCCGTCCCCGGCTTCCGACGCGCGGCCGCCGCACACCCCGGCGCCGGACCCCGCGCCGTCGTCGGCACCCGACCCGGCCCAGCACCCGGCCCCCGCGCCGCACCCGACTCCGGTCGCGGCCCCGCTGGGGGTCTTCGGCGATCCCCTGCCGACGACACCGTCGCCCGCCCCCGCACCGGCACGCCGCAAGCGCCTGGGGCTGGTCGTCGGCTCGGTCGCCCTCGCCGTCGCCCTGCTCGGCGGAGGCATCACCTACGCCGCCATGACCTTGGGCGACGACAAGAAGGACGACAAGAACTCCAGCGCCGGCGGGGCGAAGAAGACCGACGAGCCCGTGGGCGGGGGCGGCGGCGAGGACCCGACCGCCGACCCGACCGGGGCCGAGATCACCGATCCGCCCGGCCCCGCGCCCTCGGCCTCCATCGGCGGCTCGATCGCCGACGAGTACCTGGGCACCTGGCAGGGCGAGGGCAAGGACTCCGACGGCAATGTCGTCGCGCTCCGGCGGATCACCATCTCCCAGGGCATCGAGGGCGAGGACGTCGCCACGACGTTCAACTCCTTCGAGTCCCAGCTGTGCACGGGCGCCGCGAAGCTGGTCTCGTTCGGCAGCCTGATGGTCCTGGACTCCCGCTCGGTCAGCTCCATCCCGGAGGACGGGTGCAGCGACGGCGGCGAGCAGACCCTGCGGCTGCGCGACGACGGCTCGCTGACCTGGACCAGCGGCGACGGCGACGAGACGGCGATCCTCAAGCGCACCGAGCCGTCCGACACCCCGATCCCCGCCGAGTTCCTCGGCACCTGGAAGCGCCAGGGCATGGAGAGCGGCACCTCCATGACCCTCGTCCTGGAGCAGGGGGCGTACGGCGAGGTGGTCGCCAGGTGGACGGGTGACGGCCCGGCCTACCACTGCGAGTGGGAGAGCACCCTCGCGGACGCCAACAGCACCTCGGTGCGCCTCGGGCCGTCGATCGTCACGGTCGCCGAGCCGGAGGACCAGTGCGAGAAGGGCGTCACGGAGACGATCCGGCTCAAGAGCACCGACGAGGCCGTCATCGCCCAGGTCGGCAACGACGACCCGCCCGCCGCCTTCCGCCGCGAGGGCTGACCCGCCCGGGCCCGCGGCGGTCCCGGGAGAGCTGACCCGCCCCGGGCCCGCGGCGGTCCCGGGAGAGCTGACCCGCCCCGGGCCCGCGGCGGTCCCGGCGGGCGGCGGTCCGCCCGAGGCGCCCGAGGCGTACGGGGCGTACGGGGCCCTCCCGGCCGTGCTGCGGTCCGCCCGGGCGTGCGACCGCTGTCCGCCCGCCCCGGCCCCGGGGCCCATGCGAACGGGGCGCCCCGTCGTCGGACGGAGCGCCCCGCGGTGTGCCGCCGGCGGCGGCGGACGCGCCTACAGGAACGAGTTGATCTCGATCGTCTCGGTCCGGCCCGGGCCGACGCCGATCGCGGAGATCGGCGCGCCGGACATCTCCTCCAGCGCCTTCACGTAGGCCTGCGCGTTCTTCGGCAGGTCGGCGAAGGTCTTGGCCTTGGTGATGTCCTCCGACCAGCCCGGCAGCGTCTCGTAGATCGGCTTCGCGTGGTGGAAGTCGGTCTGCGAGTAGGGCAGTTCCTCGACGCGCTTGCCGTCGATCTCGTACGCGACGCAGACCGGGATCTGCTCCCAGCCGGTGAGCACGTCCAGCTTGGTGAGGAAGAAGTCGGTCAGACCGTTGACCCGGGTCGCGTAGCGGGCGATGACCGCGTCGAACCAGCCGCAGCGGCGGTCACGGCCGGTGGTCACACCGCGCTCGCCGCCGATCCGGCGCAGCGCCTCGCCGTCCTCGTCGAACAGCTCGGTCGGGAACGGGCCGGCGCCGACACGGGTCGTGTACGCCTTGAGGATGCCGATGACGCGGCTGATCTTCGTCGGGCCCACGCCCGCGCCCGTGCAGGCGCCGCCGGCGGTCGGGTTGCTGGACGTCACGAAGGGGTACGTGCCGTGGTCGACGTCGAGGAGCGTGCCCTGGCCGCCCTCGAAGAGGACGACCTTGCCCGCGTCGATGGCGTCGTTGAGGATCAGCGTGGTGTCCGCGACGTACGGCCGCAGGGCGTCCGCGAACTGGAGCATCTCCTCGACGATCTTCCCCGGCTCGATCGCGCGCCGGTTGAAGACCTTGGCGAGGAGCTGGTTCTTGGACTCCAGCGCCGCCTCGACCTTCTGCTCCAGGATCGACTCGTCGTAGAGGTCCTGGACGCGGATGCCGGTGCGGTTGATCTTGTCGGCGTAGGTCGGGCCGATGCCACGGCCGGTGGTGCCGATCTTGCGCTTCCCGAGGAACCGTTCCGTCACCTTGTCGACGGTGACGTTGTACGGGGTGATCAGATGCGCGTTTCCGCTGATCAGCAGCTTGGACGTGTCGACTCCGCGGTCGTTCAGCCCGCTCAGCTCGGAGAGCAGGACCGCGGGGTCCACGACAACGCCGTTGCCGATGACCGGAGTACATCCGGGCGAGAGGATTCCGGAAGGGAGGAGATGCAGCGCATACTTCTGGTCACCGACGACCACCGTGTGGCCCGCGTTGTTGCCACCCTGATAGCGCACCACATAGTCCACGGATCCACCGAGGAGGTCGGTGGCCTTTCCCTTGCCCTCGTCACCCCACTGAGCACCGAGCAGCACAAGTGCGGGCACAGGCGTACACCCCTTCCGGGCGGGGCAAGACGAAGGTCAGGGGGCCTGAGCCGTGCCTGAGTCTTCGGACCGGTTGCCCCGGAATAGACGAAGCCCCTGGCGCAATAGCGCAAGGGGCTCTTGCACAAAGATGCTACCCGAGGAAGGACCGAGGTGTCGGATCACGACCAGCTGCTGGTGGTCATCGACCCGGTCGCCCGCCGAATGGACGGCGAATCCGTGCGTATCGCGAAGGATGTGCTGTGCGGCGGGTCGGAGGCGAAAATCTGTCTCCCCGACGGTCCGGAAGAATTTGCCCGGGCGCTGGCCCGCAGGGGGTCGAGGCGGCCCGTGGTGGTCGGCGACGACCGGGCGCTGCTGCGTGCGGTGGCCCTGCTGCACCGCGACCGCTGGCTCGGCGACGGGGCCCTGTCGCTGGTCCCGGTGGGCACCTCGGTGCAGCTCGCCCACTCCCTCGGCGTGCCCGCGGGCGCCGTCGCGGCGGCCCGCGCCGTGCTCGACGGGGCGGTGCGGCGGCTCGACCTGCTCGTCGACGAGTCCGACGGCGTCGTCCTGGGCGGCCTGACGATCCCCGCGCTGCGCTCGGCCGCCCGCGCCGAGGCGTCGGTCTGGCACGCCGCCCGCTCCCTCGTCCGCACCCTGGTCGGCCCCGCCCCGCCCGCCCCCGCGCCCCGGCACCACCGGCTGCGCGTGGAGGCGGACGGCGTGGTGCTCGCGGACCTGGACGATCCGGTGGAGGCCGTGTCGGTGCGCGCGGGCCCGGACGGCCGGGCGGAGGTCGTCGTGCGGCGCCGGGCCGTCCCGGCACCGCTCCGGGCCGACGCGCTGTCCGTCACCGTCTCGGGCCCGGACTTCCGCTACCGCGCCGACACCCATGTCACCGGCCCGGTCCGCACCCGTACCTGGACCGTCCGCCCCGGCGCCTGGGGGCTGACCCTGCCGGCGGCCTGAGCGCGCCGGGCGGCGGGCCGCCGCCCGCGGGATCTCAGCCGTCGGCGCGGGCGGCCTTGTGGGCGCGCCAGCGGTCCATCATGGCCAGCAGCTCCCGCTGGACGAACTCGAAGAACTCCGCCGTCTCCGCCATGCGGGTGCCCGCCGGGGTCCCCGGGCCGAGCACGTCGGCGCCGTCGCGCAGCACCTTCTCCCAGCGGGTGAGGATCTGGTCGCGGTTGGCGAAGGCCTCGTACCAGAGCTCGTTGTGGAGGACGTAGCGGTCACGGCGGGACCCGGGCTCGCGTTCGCGCCCGACCATGTTGACCTGGGAGAGGTAGCGGACGGCGCCGGAGACGGCCGCCGGGCTGATCCGCAACTGCCCGGCCAGCTCCTGCGAGGTCATCGATCCGCTCTCCGAGGCCAGCAGCGCCGCGAAGACCCGGGCGGCCATCCGCTGCATGCCCGCCTCGGTCAGCTCGGAAGCGAAGCGCTCCACGAAGCGCGAGATGGCCTCCTCGTTGCCGCTCATGGCCTCATCGTCTCCTCGTGTGCCCGTCCCGCCCGCCGACGCCACGATCCTATACGCCCTTCATACGCTTCCTTAACTTCACAATTTTGTGAAACACGCGTACGTTCAGAATCATGACGAAGGCAATCACCGTCTCCGGCCTCCACAAGTCGTTCGGCCGGACCCGCGCACTGGACGGCCTCGACCTGGCCGTCGAGACCGGCGAGGTCCACGGATTCCTCGGGCCCAACGGCGCCGGCAAGTCGACCACCATCCGCGTCCTGCTCGGCCTGCTGCGCGCCGACTCCGGCGCCGCCCAGCTGCTCGGCAAGGACCCCTGGCACGACGCCGTCGCCCTGCACCGGCGCGTCGCCTACGTCCCCGGCGACGTCACCCTGTGGCGCAACCTCTCCGGCGGCGAGGTCATCGACCTCTGCGGACGGCTCCGCGGCGGCCTCGACCCGGGGCGCCGGGCGGAACTGACCGAGCGGTTCGAGCTCGACCCCACCAAGAAGGGCCGCACCTACTCCAAGGGCAACCGCCAGAAGGTCGCCCTCGTCGCCGCCTTCGCGTCCGACGTCGACGTGCTGATCCTCGACGAGCCGACCTCCGGGCTCGACCCGCTGATGGAGGAGGTCTTCCAGCAGTGCGTGCGCGAGGAGCGCGACCGGGGACGGACCGTGCTGCTGTCCTCGCACATCCTCAGCGAGGTCGAGTCCCTCTGCGACCGGGTCAGCATCATCCGGGGCGGCCGGACGGTCGAGACCGGTTCGCTGGCCGAACTGCGCCACCTCACCCGCACCAGCATCGTCGCCGAGCTCGACGCGCCGCCCGACGGGCTCGCGGGCATGCCGGGGGTGCACGCGCTGGACGTGCGGGGGCGGCGGGTCGGCCTCCAGGTCGACACCGACCGCCTCGACCCGGTGCTCCGCAGCCTCACCGCCTCCGGCGTGCGGTCCCTGACCTGCACACCGCCCACCCTGGAGGAGCTGTTCCTGCGCCACTACGCGCCCCAGGAGCCGGCGACGCGGCAATCGCCCGGGGAAGAGGCGCGGCGATGAGCGCCACCACCGCCACGGCGGCCGGGCCCGCCGCCCGCCGCGCCGCGGGCTACGGACGACTGGCCGGCACGGGAGCCCTGCTGCGCCTCGCGCTGCGCCGGGACCGCGTCGTGCTGCCGCTGTGGATCCTGGTCACCGCACTGCTCGTGGTCAGCGGCGCCGGCACGCTGGAGGGCCTGTACGCCACCCCGGCCGAACGTGCCGCGGCCGCCGCGTCGATGAACGCCGACAGCTCCATGCGCTCCCTCGTCGGACCGGTCTTCGGCGACTCCGTCGGCGCCCTCGTCGCCTGGCGCTTCGGGGTCTTCGCGGCCGTCCTCGCCGCCGTGATGAGCCTGGTCACCGTCGTGCGGCACACCCGCGAGGAGGAGGAGACCGGCCGTCAGGAGCTGCTGTCGGCGGCCGTCGTGGGACGCCGCGCGCCGCTGACGGCCGCCCTGCTCACCGCGCTGACCGCCAATCTGCTCGTCGCCGCCGCCGTCACCGCCGGCCTGGCCGGCCGGGGGGCCGCGGGGGCGCTGGCCCTCGGGCTCGCCATCGGCGGCACCGGCATGGTCTTCGGCGCTCTGGCGGCCGTCGTCGCGCAGATCACCGAGAGCGCGCGGCTCGCCAAGGGCGCCACGGCGGGCCTCCTCGGGCTCGCCTTCGCGCTGCGCGCGGCGGGCGACTCCCAGAGGTCCGCCGGCGTCCCGCTCCCGACCCGGCTCTCCCCCCTCGGCTGGGCCGAGCACGTCCGCCCCTACGCCCCCGAGGGGGAGCGCTGGTGGCTGCTGCCGGTCCTCGCCCTGGCCGCCGCGGCCGGAGCGGCCACCGCGTACGCGCTGGCCTCGCGGCGGGACGTCGGCATGAGCTTCCTGCCGGCCTCGCCCGGCCCCGCCGAGGGCCGGATCGCCACCGCCGCCGGCCTCGCCCGGCGGCTCCAGCGCGGCGCGTTCGCCGGCTGGGCGGCGGCCTTCCTCGCCGCCGGGGCCGTCTTCGGCGGCATGGCCGACGGAGCGGCCGGTCTGGTGGGCGACAACGCGCAGGCGCGCGGGATCTTCGAGCGGATGGGCGGGAGCGCCGGTCTCACCGAGGCGTTCCTGGCCACCATGGCGGGCCTGTTCGGCATGATCGGCGCGCTGTACACGGTCGCCTCCGTGATGCGGCTGCACGGCGAGGAGACCTCGGGGCGCGCCGAGCCGGTCCTGGCGTCGTCGGTCGGCCGGATCCGCTGGGCGGCCGGCCATCTGGTGATCGCCTTCGGCGGCTCGGCGGTGCTCATGCTGCTCGCCGGAACGGGCCTGTGGCTGGGCCACGGCAGGGACCTCGGCCCGCTGCCGGCCGCCGCGCTGGTGCAGCTCCCGGCGATGTGGACGCTGGGCGGGCTCGCGGTCCTGCTCCACGGGGCGCTGCCCCGGGCTGCGGTGGCGGCGTGGGGCGCCACCGGGGCGGCGGTGGCGGTCGGCTGGATCGGTCCCGCTTTCGACGTCCCCCGCCCGGTGCTCGGCCTCTCGCCCTTCGGCCACCTGCCCAAGCTGCCGGGCGGTGCGATGACGTGGCCCCCGGTCGCGGTGCTGCTCCTCGTGTCGGCGTCCCTGACGACCGCCGGCCTCGTGGCCCTCCGCCGCCGCGACGTCCTGACCTGAGCCACCGGGGGGCCTGCCGCGGGCCGCCCCCGGCGCACCGGGCCGGGGACGGGTCCCTGGCGCAACCGCCCCCGGCAGGCCCCGGGAACCGGGGCGCGGCGCCGGGCGTCATGATCACCGTGGACCGTACCTCCCGCACCGGCTGCCTCGGCCTCGCGCTCGCCGCGCTCGGTGCCTGCGTCGCCGTGCTGAGCTGGGCCCCGCTCGCCCGTGTCAGCGTCCACGGCGGCTTCGAGCAGCAGCACCGGGACCTGAGCGTGCTCTGGATCGACCTGCCGCTCGTCGCCCTCGGCGGGGCCCTGGTGCCGCTCGCCGTGTGGCTGCTGGTGGTCCGCACGACCGGGCGGGCCGTGCCCGCGCTGCTGGCCGCCGTGGCGGCCGGCGCCCTCGGCGTATGGGGGCTGACGAGCTGGTGGGAGCCGTACGATCGGCCCGAGTTCCCCTACGTGGACACCGGGCTCGCCCGCACGGGCCAGGGCCCCGGGGCCTGAGCCGGTCACACCTCGACGAGCAGCTCCTTCAGCCCCCGGATCACGAAGCCGGGCTTCCACTCCGGCTCGCGGACGAGCCGCAGCCCCGGCGCCCTGCGCAGCAGCTCCCCGAAGGACGCCGCGAGTTCCAGGCGGGCGAGGGGCGCGCCCAGGCAGTAGTGGATGCCCGCGCCGAAGCTGATGTGCGGGTTGTCGGGGCGGGCCAGGTCCAGCTCGTCGGGGTTCTCGAAGCGGGCCCCGTCGCGGTTGGCGGAGCCGAAGAGCAGCGCGAGCTCGCTGCCGCGCGGCACGAGGGTGCCGTCGATCTCGATGTCGTCGAGGACCCAGCGCTCGAAGAGCTGGAGCGGGGTGTCGAAGCGCATCAGCTCCTCCAGGGCCGTCGGCAGCAGCGCCGGGTCCGCGCGGAGGGCCGCGAGCTGCCGCGGGTGGTGGAAGAGCGTCCGCCATCCGTTGGCGGTGGTGTTCACGGTCGCCTCGTGGCCGGCGTTCAGCAGCAGCACACAGGTGGAGATCATCTCCTGCTCGCTGAGCCGGTCCTCCTCCTCGTGGGCGAGGATCAGCGCCGAGACCAGGTCCTCCCCGGGCGCACCGCGCCGCTCGGCGATCAGCTCCCGCAGATAGGCGCTGAACTCCAGCGACGCCCGCACGGCACGGCGCGCGGTCTCCTCGGAGGGGTGGAGCTCGTACATCCCGCAGATGTCGGCAGACCAGGGCCGCAGCAGCGGCCGGTCGGCCTCCGGCACGCCGAGCATCTCCGCGATCACGGCCACCGGCAGCGGCTCGGCGACGGCCGCGACGAGATCCCCGCCGCCGGCCGCCACCAGGTCCCCGACCAGTTCCGCCGCCAGTTTCCGCACCACCGGCTCCAGCCGCTGCACGGTCCGCGGGGTGAACGCCTTGGTCACCAGGCGGCGGATCCGGGTGTGGTCGGGGGCCTCCAGATCGAGCAGCCCGTGGTCGTTCAGCGTGTGGAAGGGCTCGTGCGCCGCGGGCGGCGGTGTCCGCCCGAACTCCTCGTGGCCGAAGCGGTGCAGATACGTGCGCCCCAGCCGGCGGTCCCGCAGCAGCGCCGACACGTCCGCGTGGCCGGGCACCAGGTACTGCCGGGTCGGCTCGTACCGGTGCACCCGGCCCAGCGCCCGCAGCTCGGCGAAGGCCGGGTACGGGTCGGCGGCGAAGTCCGGGTCGTCGGGCCGGAAGAGACGGAGGGCTGCGTCCATGGAGGGACGCTAACCCCGCCCGCGAACGGGACGCCATCCCCGCCCCCGGCGACGGCGCCCTCCCGCCCGGGACGAGCACGCCCCGCCGCCTACGACGGGGTGACCAGCCGCGCCTCGTACGCGAAGACCGCCGCCTGGGTGCGGTCGCGCAGCCCGAGCTTCACCAGGACCCGGCTCACATGCGTCTTGATCGTGGACTCGGCGACCACGAGATGGGAGGCGATCTCCGCGTTCGACAGTCCCTGCGCGATCAGCACCAGGACCTCCGTCTCGCGTTCGGTCAGGTCCCCGACCTGGGTCATCGCGGCGGGCCGCGGCGCCTCGGCGAGCTTGGAGAACTCGGTGATCAGCCGGCGGGTGACCGTCGGCGCCAGCAGCGCCTCGCCGGCCGCGACGACCCGCACGCCCTCGGCGAGCTGCCGTGCCGAGGCGTCCTTCAGCAGGAAGCCCGAGGCCCCGGCGCGCAGCGCCTGGTAGACGTACTCGTCCAGGTCGAAGGTGGTGAGCACCAGCACCTTCGCGCCGGTGCCGGCGGCGACGATCTCGCGGGTGGCGTCGATGCCGTTCAGCTCCGGCATGCGGATGTCCATCAGGACGACGTCGGGCGCCAGCTCGGCGACCCGGGAGACGGCCTCGCGGCCGTTCACCGCCTCGCCGACCACCTCGATGTCGGGCATCGCGTTCAGCAGCACCGAGAAGCCCTCGCGGACCATGGCCTGGTCGTCGACGATGAGGACGCGGATCGTCATGAGGTCTCCTCGGTGACGGAGGCCGGGGCGACGGGGATGAAGGCGGTCACCTCGTACCCTCCCTCGGCGGTCGGCTCGGCGGTCATCACACCGTTCAGCATGGTCACCCGCTCGCGCATGCCGGTGATGCCGTGGCCGGCGCCGGGCGACGGCTTCACCGTCCCACGGGGCGCGGTGTTGACGACGCGCAGGCCGATGCCGCCGAGCACGTAGGAGACCTCGACCCGCGCCGTCGAGCCGGGCGCGTGGCGCAGCGCGTTGCTCAGCGCCTCCTGGATGATCCGGTAGGCCGACAGCTCCACGCCCTGGGGTAGCTCGCGCACCGCGCCGGTGACGGCCTTCTCGGTGTCCAGCCCGGCGTCGCGGACGTTGGCGAGCAGGTTGTCGAGGTCGGTGAGCATCGGCTGGGGGGCGTCCGGCGCCTGGTAGTCCTCGGCCCGCACGACGCCGAGGATGCGGCGCAGCTCGGTCAGCGCCGCGACCGCGTTCTCGCGGATGGTGGCGAAGGCCTTCTCCAGCTCCTCCGGCGGGTTCTCGACCCGGTAGGGCGCCGCCTCGGCCTGGATCGCGACGACCGACATGTGGTGGGCCACGACGTCGTGCAGCTCGCGGGCGATGGTGGTGCGCTCCTCCAGCAGCGTGCGGCGTCCGCGCTCGGTCTCGGTCACCGTCTGCTGGGCCTCGACCTCCTGCCGGGCGTCCCTGCGGATGAGGATCATGCCGACGATCAGCAGGGCGACGGCGGACAGGAAGAGCATCGCGGGCGCGTTGGTGCCGTAGCCGCGGCTGAGGAAGGTGCTCACGAACATCGAGTACACGGCGGTCAGCGCCCACATCCAGGCCGCGGTGCGGGGCCGGGTGCGCAGCGCGACCACGGTCATCACCGTCAGATGGGCCAGGAAGCCGCCCGGCGACCAGGGCCACTCGCCCCAGGCCCCGCTCAGCACGGCCACGAAGGGCGTGCTGAGGAGCGAGAACCAGAACGCGCCGACGGGCCTGATCAGGGTCATCGCGACGGTGCCGGCGGGCACGAGGCCGAGGAGCAGCGCGTCGAAGTCGCCGCCGTCCGAGGCGGACGCGAGGAACAGCGAGCAGAAGGCGAGGAACAGCACCGTGGCGTGCGGCAGCCACACCGCACGCCGGCGTATCCGCTCGCCGGGCAGCCTGCGCACCAGCGTGCTGTCGGCGGCGAGCGGCGGCAGCGGGCGGTACGCGAACGCGTCGTGGAACAGGTCCTGGCGGAGGCCGCTGAGCGCGCCCTGGGCCAGGCGGTACTCGGGGCTGCGAGTCTTCTCGGTCACGTATCGAAGGTAAGCGGCCCCGCGGGCGGGGTCGTCACCTTCGCTGCGGATCCTTGGGCATCCGCCTTGAGTACTACCAGGTGGGGCGGGGGGTGGGGCCGGGCCGCCGCGGCTCCCCGGTGGCCGGGTCCCGCGGCGGCCCGCGACGGGCAGCGGGGCACGCGCTGGGCAGGTGCCCCGCTGCCGGGCCGCGACCGCCCCGAACCCGCGCCCGGGCGCGCGCGGCCCGCCGTGCCGGAGGCCGGCACCCGCCCGCGCCCCCGCCGCGCTACGCGCGGAACGCGTCCGCGTGCTCGCGCGCCCAGGCGTCGAAGCTCCGCGCCGGGCGGCCGGTGACCTTCTCCACGGTGCCGGAGACGGTGCGGCCGACCAGCGGGGTGTTCTTGTACACGTCCAGCAGGAACGCGATCGTGGCCTCGTCGGCCCCCGCCGCCGTCCACTCCTCCAGTGCCTCGGCCTCGCTCAGCTCCACCAGCCGGATGTCCCGGCCCCGGGCGTCGGCGAGCACCCGGACCCGCTCCCGCAGCGTCAGCACCTGCGGCCCGGTGATGACGTACGCCTGCCCCTCGTGACCGTCCTCGGTGAGCGCCACCGCCGCGACCGCGCCGATGTCCCCCTCGTGGACGAGAGCGCTCAGCCGGCCGGCGAACGGTGCCCGTACCTCGTCGGCGGTGCGGACGCCGTCCGCCCACTCGTGGGTGTTGCCCATGAACTCGACGGGCATCAGCACCGTCCAGGGGATGTCGCCGGCCCGGACCGCGTCCTCCATGGGCGTGGCCCCGCCGCCGTTGAGCACGGTCACCCGGCGCACCCCGGCGGCCCGGGCCAGCGCGAGGACCCGGGGGCCGGTCTCCAGCGGGGAGAAGGCGGCGCCGCCGAAGGTGATCAGGTGGAGTCCGGCGACGCCGTCCAGCGCGGACTCCAGGGTCTCCGGTTCGGTGAGGTCGCCGCCGACGACCTCGACACCGTCCGGGAATCGGGCCGTCGCCGGGTCGCGGGTCAGCGCGCGGACCGTGTGTCCGCGGTCGAGGAGTTCGGCCACCACCTGGCGGCCGACGGTGCCGGTCGCTCCGGTGACGAGGACGGTGGAGGGGTGTTCGCTCTGTGTCATGGGGCCCACCGTAGGAAGGCTTGCGGTCAGTTCGTGTCCGCGATCCGGTGGGCGCCGCGCCTTTCCTACCAGGCCAGTTGGGCGATCTCCTCGGCGACGACGGCGCAGGCGTCGGCGGCCGGGTCGATCAGCGGGAAGTGGCCGACCTCCTCCAGCAGCGTCAGCCCGACGGTCTCGCCGGCCCGGGCCGCGGCGTCGACGAAGGCCTCGCCGACCGCCTGCGGCACGACGGTGTCGCACCGTCCCTGCACGACGACGGTGGCGATCCCGGTCGGCAGCAGGGCGGCCGGATCGGTGTGCGCGGCCCGCTCCTCGTACGCGTCGGCGGGGCCCAGCAGCTGGCCGACCGCGCCGCCGCACACGTCGAGCCCGACGGCGGTGCCGAAGTCCGCGATCGGGGCGAGGGCGACGACGCCGCGCAGCGCGGGGGCCGCCGGCAGCCGCCACGGGGAGCCGGCGGGCAGCACATGGCGGGCCGCCGCCCACAGGGCGAGCTGCCCGCCGGCGGAGTGGCCGGTGACGACCGTCCGGCGGGGGTCCGCCTGCGGGAGGGCCTTCGCCGCCAGCTCGGGCAGGGCGTCCATCACCGTCGCGACGTCGTCGAAGGTGTCGGGCCACCGCCCGGCGACCGGGCCGGTCCCGCGCTGCTGCGGGATCTCCCGGCCGCGCCGGTACTCGACGCAGGCGACGGCGAGGCCCCGGCGGGCGAGGAAGTCGGCGAACGGGGTGACGTGCCGCCGGTCGTAGGGCGCCCGCCAGGCGCCCCCGTGCAGCAGCACGACGAGCGGCGCGCTGGCCCGGCCGCCGTGGGGTGCGTAGAAGTCGACGACCTGATCGGGGTGGTCGCCGTACGGCAGCGTGGCGTCCGGTTCGACGGCAGGGTGCGAGAACGCCGACTCTTCCTCGGCGGCGTCTCGGGCGACGGGGTCCGGCATGTGGTGCTCCAACAGTCCCGCGGGATGCGCGAATTCGACCATGAACAGCAGCCGGACGTTATCAGCCCCGGGCCCGGCCGCCGCACAGCGCGGCGGCGGGATCCGGCGCGCCCCGGGGGCGCGCCGGAAGCGGCTCGTCCGGCCCGGGCGGGTGGCTGCCCCGCCCGGGCCGGACGCCCGCGGATGCCTAGTAGGGCTTGGTCATGTTGGTGCAGGGTCCGGTATGTCGCGGTGACAGGTGGGGCAGGCGCCGGTCCAGGTCGCGAGGAGTATCTGCAGCTCGCGGACGACTCGGTAGAGGCTCAGGCCGGCGCCGTCTCTTTTGGGGATCGGCTCAGTCGCTGGAGGGTGCAGAAGGCGTGGGCTACTGAGACAAGGGTGACGTGGTGGTGCCAGCCTGGCCAGGTCCGGCCTTCGAAGTGGGCCAGGCCGAGGGCTTGTTTCATCTCGCGGTAGTCGTTCTCGATGCGCCAGCGGAGTTTCGCCGTGCGCACGAGGACGGGCAGCGGGGTGGTCTCGGGCAAGTTGGAGAGCCAGAACTGCACGGGCTCGTCCTGGTCGGCGGGCCATTCGGCCAGCAGCCAGCGGACCGGAAGCTCGGCGGTGGTCGCGGCCTTGCGGATCTCACGTCCGGCGGGCCGGATCCGCAGGGCCACGAAGCGCGAGTACATGCGCTTGAATCCGCTGCGGCCACTGCCCGGCCGTGATCCTTCCCTCCACTGCACCGGCCGTGCAGAGGATTTGCCGGCCGCGATGACCAGGTCTTTCACTCGCTGTGCCGACTCGGGGTATGCAGGGACCGGCCGCCGGCCCCTGCCGAGGTAGGCCGGGGTCGTAGGCTGTGCGTCCTCGGGGTGTGCGGTGGTTGTGGTCGAGATGCCCACCACGTAGTCGAGTCCGCGTGTCTCAAGGCCGAGCCGGAAGGCGGCGGTGTCCCCGTAGCCGCCGTCGGCGATGACCTGGGGCACTTCGATGCCCCAGGATCGAGTCTCATCGATCATGTCGAGGGCCAGCTGCCACTTCTCGACATGGCCCACCTGGGCAGGGATGGCGCACTTGTTACGGCGGGCGACCTTGGCCGGATCGGCTGTCGGTGAGGCGGGATCCCAGCTCCCTGGCAGGAACAGACGCCAGTTCACCGCCGCGGAGGCGCTGTTGGAAGCCAGGTGGAGCGAGACACCGGCCTGGCAGTTGGTGACCTTGCCCGCAGTGCCGGTGTACTGCCGGGTCACGCACGCCGACGCGTCCCCGTCCTTGAGGAATCCGGTGTCATCGATGACCAGCGCGATGGGCTTGATGACCGGCTGTATGCGCCAGGCCAGCCGGGCCCGCACATGCGCCGCATCCCATGGGCTGGAGGTCACGAAGTGGGCCAGGGCCTGCCGGTTACCTTCCTCGCCAAGGCGGGCGGCCATCGGCTCCACCGACTTGCGGCCGCCGTCCAGCAGCAGCCCCCGCAGATAGACGCCGCCCCACCGGCGCTGATCCGCCCGCGCGAACGGCTCGAACATCTCCGCCGCGAAGTCCTCCAGATCACACCGAACCGCGGCCAACTCCTCGCTCAGCACATCCAGTCAACGACACGGCCGATCAAGAAGACACGCCATGGCAAATCGCACATGACCAAGCACTACTAGGCCTTGTCTGACAAATGGCGCCGTCCGCCCGCAGGGCGGGGCGCGCGGCGTCCGGTGCGTGCAATCGCAAGGCGGAGGATCATCCTCGTACTGGGCGTACTCGGATGACTCCGACAACGCGGCATGGGGGTACCTCCCAGCGGTAGCTGGGGGAGTGCGTGCCGGGCGTCGCGCGCCAGGCGGGATTTGTCAGACACGGCCTAGGTGTATTGCCCTGTGAGGTTGGGGACGCGGCTGGCGGGTGGGTTGCCTGCGAGTGCGGTGTGTCCGCGGTGGTGATTGTAGAAGTGCAGCCAGTCCGGGAACGCGTCGCGTCGTGCCTGCTCTGACCGGTAGGGGCGGGCGTAGGCCCACTCGTCCAGCAGGGTGCGGTTGAAGCGTTCGACTTTGCCGTT
The DNA here is from genome assembly GCF_016919245.1 of Streptomyces zhihengii. Lineage (NCBI taxonomy): Bacteria > Bacillati > Actinomycetota > Actinomycetes > Kitasatosporales > Streptomycetaceae > Streptomyces > Streptomyces zhihengii. The sequence goes on from NZ_JAFEJA010000001.1 coordinate 3,974,607, forward strand.
GGTCTGGGGTCGGTAGGGCCGGGTTCGCTTGTGGGTGATCCCGGCCGCCGCGAGTGCGTCGCGCCAGTCACGGGAGCGATAGCAGGAGCCGTTGTCCGTCAGGACACGTTCGACGGTGATCCCTGCACCGGCGAAGAACTTCTCGGCTCGTGTCCAGAAGGCGGTCGCGGTCTCTTTGCGCTCGTCGGGGTGGATCTCGCTGTAGGCGAGGCGGGAGTGGTCGTCGACGGCGGTGTGGAGGTAGCTGTAGCCGGCGTTCTTGCGGGTTCTGCGGCCGGCCTGGCGGCCGAGGACCTTGTGGCCGCCGCCGTCGGGGATGTTGCCGAGCTTCTTGATGTCCACGTGGACGAGTTCGCCGGGCCGTTCGCGTTCGTAGCGGCGTATGACGCGGCCGGTGGCGCGGTCCAGATGAGTCAGCCGGGCCAGCCCGAACCGGGTCAGGACCCGGTGCACGGTCGAGGGCACGAGGTCCAGCAGGTGGGCGATGCGGGCCGGTCCCCAGCGGCGAAGGAGGCGGACTTTGATGATCCGGCGTTCGGTGCGGGTCGGTGTCCGGCGCGGGCTGTGGCGGGGGCGGGACGAACGGTCGGTCATGCCGGCGTCGCCGAGCGTCCGGTAGCGCTCGGCCCACCGCTGGGCGGTGGTCGGTGAGACCTGGAAGCGTTCCGCGGCCCGGCGAAGAGGCCAGCCGTCCTCGACCACGCAGCGGGCCAGGCGAAGGCGTCCGGTCTCGGTCAGGGGTGCATTACGGTGGGGCACGAGGGCCTTTCTGGTCGGTGCAGACGTCGCAATCCACACCGAACCCGGAAGGCCCTCACCCGTTCAACCCGCCTCAGCCGAGACCTGCATCACCCGTCCACAACCTCCCTGGACAGAACACCTAGGGCCGCTCGGCCGCCACCTCGGCCGGCATCTCGGCCCGTACCTCCGACAGCACCTCGCCCAGCACGCGTGCCGCCCGCTCCGCGTCCGCGAACCCGACGTACAGCGGGGTGAAGCCGAAGCGCAGCACGTCGGGGCGGCGCAGATCGCCGATGACGCCCCGGGCGATGAGCTCGTCCATCACCCGCGGCGCGTCCGCGCAGCTCAGGGCGACCTGGCTGCCGCGTTCCGCGTGGGCTGCCGGGGTCAGCGAGGTGACCGCGCCCGCGGGGACGTACGCCGCGACGCACTCCAGGAAGAAGTCCGTCAGGGCCAGGCTCTTCGCGCGGACGGTGTCGACCGAGACGCCGTCCCACACGTCGAGCGCCGCCTCCAGGGCCAGCATCGACAGGATGTCGGGCGTGCCCACCCGGCCGCGGACCGCGCCGTCGGCCGCCGCGTACCCGGGGGTCATGGCGAACGGGTCCCGGTGCGAGGTCCAGCCGGGCAGCGGGGTGTCGAACGCGGCCTGGTGACGGTGTGCCACGTACAGGTAGGCGGGCGCGCCCGGGCCGCCGTTGAGGTACTTGTACGTGCAGCCGACCGCGAGGTCCACGCCGTGGGCGTCGAGGCCGACGGGCAGGGCGCCCGCGCTGTGGCAGAGGTCCCAGACGGCGAGCGCGCCCGCCTCGTGGACGGCGGCCGTGAGCGACGGGAGGTCGTGCAGCCGCCCGGAGCGGTAGTCGACGTGGTTGAGCAGGACCGCGGCGGTCGCCGGGCCGAGGGCGCCGGCCAGCTCTCCGGGGGCCACCGGCACGATCCGGCGGCCCGTCATCCGGGCCGCCGACTCGGCGATGTAGCCGTCCGTGGGGAACGTCGTGGCGTCCACCAGCACATCGGTGCGCGCCGGGTCCGCGGTCAGCCGCACCGCGCCGACGACCGCCTTGAAGACGTTGACGCTGGTGGAGTCGCCGACCACGATCTGGCCGGGTGCCGCGCCGACCAGCGGCGCGATGCGGTCGCCGATGCGCTCCGGCGCCGTCCACCAGTCGCCCTCGGTCCAGGAGCGGATCCGCAGCTGCCCCCACTGGCGCCTGACCACGTCCGCGATCCGGTCGGGCACGTGCGCGGGCAGCGCGCCCAGCGAGTTGCCGTCGAGGTAGACGGCGTCGTCCAGCGCGAAGAGCCCTCGCGCACCGGCCAGTTCGTCTGCGGCGTCCAGCGCCGCGGCCTTGGCGGCCAGGGACTCAGACATGGCTGCGCGCCGTCCACAGCTCGGGGAAGACGTTCTTGCGGGCGCGCTTCTCCAGCCAGGAGACACCCGCGGAGCCACCGGTGCCGACCTTGGAGCCCATCGCCCGCCGGGTCGCGACCAGATGGTCGTTGCGCCATCGCCAGACGAGTTCGCCGACGTCGGTCAGCGCCTCGGCGAGCCGCATCAGCTCGGTGTCCTGCTCCTCGGCCCCGTAGAGCTCGGCCCAGGCCCGCTCGACCTGCTCCGACGGCTCGTACTTCTGGGACAGGTCCCGCTCCAGCACCTCGGCCGGTACGGCGTACCCGCGGCGGGCGAGCAGCCGCAGCACCTCGTCGTAGAGGCTCGGCTCGTGGAGCGCCTTCTCCAGCTCCGCGTGCACCCGGGGGGCGCCGCGGTGGGGCACCAGCATGGACGCCGACTTCTCACCGAGCAGGAACTCCATGCGCCGGTACATCGCCGACTGGAAGCCGCTGCCCTCGCCGAGGGCGCTGCGGTAGGAGTTGAACTGGGCGGGGGTGAGGTTGGCGAGCGGCCGCCAGGAGGCGTTGAGCGCCTCCAGCTCGCGCGCGGACCGCTTGAGCGCGTCCATCGCGACCGGGATGTCGTCCTGGCGCAGCGCGTGCGCGGCGGTCTCCCACTCGTGCACGACGACGGTGAACCACAGCTCCATCACCTGGGTGGTGACGAGGAAGACCATCTCGCCGGGGTCGTCCGACAGGGGGTGCTGCAAATGGGTGAGCACGTCCGCCTGGACGTAGTCCTCGTAAGGAGTGGTGCCCGCGAAATCCAGATTCGGGGCGGCGTCATGTGACATCGCTGTCTCCTCGACGGTCCGGGTAGCGGTCCGCCCCTTCCTGATGCGGGTGGGCCCCGGTCCCCACCCGCATCATAGGACCATGTTCACGCCGGCGGCCCCGTGAGATACGTCCCGTCCTCCGCGTAGGGCCAGGCGTTGGAGCGGCAGCCGTCGAGGCCCTTGATCTGCTGCATCATGACCGGCGCGGGCCTGCCGGGGCCCGGGCAGCCCAGGTGCCGGCGGATGCCGATCTCGTGGCCGACCTCGTGGTTGATGATCAGGTGCCGGTACTCGGCGGGGGTGCCGGCGAACGTGGGCGAGCCCAGCAGCCAGCGGCGCAGATTGACCACGACGCCGTCCGTGGTCTCGCAGTTCAGCTCGCCCCCGGTGTCGAGTCCCTGGGCGCGGCAGAGCCGGTCCGCGGTGTCCGGAGTCGCGATCCGGACGGTGAAGTCGGCGCCCGAGGCGACGAGCTGGAACCGGCCGCGGCCGTTCGCCGCCCAGCCGCGCGGGTGGGCGAGGATCTCCTGGATCTCGGCGGCGGCCCCGCTCGCGGAGACGTCGATGCCGTTCTCCACCTCGACCCGGTAGCGGCGCAGCGTGCCGGTGCCGGACGGCTGCCCCGCGGCGTCGGCGGCCGTGAACGTGCCGGGCCCCGACACCGGGACCCGCGGCGGCACAGCGGTCCTGGGGGACGCCTTCGGCGTCGGCTTCACGGAGGGCTTCGGGGGCGGGGGGACGGCGGCCCGGGGCGACGGGGAGCGGGTGGGCGACGGCCCGGCGGCGGGCTCGCCGGGCGGGGCCCAGGGCGCGGACGCCGTCTCGCGGGGCGGGCCGGCCGCGGCGGCGCCGGGAGCGGTGGAGTGCCAGTGGGCGAGGGCCGCGCCGCCCGCGGTGGAGAGGACGCCGGCGAGGACCGCCGTCATGAGGAACCGGGCCGGCGTGCGCCGCCGTCCGCGGCGGGCGGCCCCGGGGCCGGTTCCGGCCCGGCGGCGGCCGTCGTCGCGGGTCCCGCACCCTCGGTGTGCGGACGCGGCGGCGCGCTTGCCCACGACAGATCTCTCCCCCCGGACACCGGTGTCCGGGCGGGCCGGGCGGGGGCCGGTGCCGGCGCGGCACAGGACACCGCGCAGACCGGCTGAACACAGGTATGTCGACTGTCTGTGCGATCGTACCCGGCCGCGGGCCCGCACCCGCCGGGGTGCGGGCCCGCGGCGGACGCCGGGGTGCCCCGGTCAGCCCAGGGTGTCCGCCGCCGTCTCGGACGAGTCGCGCAGGAACTGCGCGCAGCGCTCGTACTCGCCCTGCTCCCCGATGGCCTGCGCGGCCCGGGCGAGGGCGTGCAGGGCGCGCAGGAAGCCGCGGTTGGGCTCGTGCTCCCACGGCACCGGGCCGTGGCCCTTCCAGCCGCTGCGGCGCAGCGCGTCCAGACCGCGGTGGTAGCCGGTACGGGCGTACGCGTAGGACTCGACGACGCTGCCGCGCTCGAAGGCGTCGTCGGCGAGCCGGGCCCAGGCCAGGGAGCTGGTCGGGTACTTCGCCGCCACATCGGCGGGCGCGGTGCCGCCCGCGAGCAGCTCGCGCGGCTCGGGCTCGTCGGGCAGGTGGGTCGGGGGCGGTCCCCCGAGCAGGTTTTCGTGGATGGACATGGCCCCAGTGTCACAGGTCGGCGGCGCCGCCGTCCGCTCCGGGCGACCGCTCCCGCACCACCGCCGGCTCCAGCGGCGGGGCGCTGACACCGCAGTTGACCCGGCACTCGGGATGGCAGCGGGCCTCCTCCCCGGCCGGTACCGGCCGGCGGACCGTCGCCCACGCGATCAGCGACCCGGCCACCAGCACTCCCGCGCAGAGCGGGATCGCGCTGCGGAAGGTGTCGCCGAACTCCTCGGCCGAGCGGTACGCCTCCGGGCCCATGCCCACCAGCAGCGGCAGCGCCGCCACCGCGAGCAGGCCGGCGGCGCGGGCGGCGGCGTTGTTGATGCCGCTCGCGATGCCGGCCCGTGCCGTGTCGACGGACGCCAGGACGGTCGCGGTCAGCGGCGCGACCAGGGTGACCATGCCGAACCCGAGGACCACCAGGGCGGGCAGCACGTCCACCAGGTAGGAGGCGTCCTCGCCGACCCGCAGGGTCATCAGCATCCCGGCGGCGCACAGCAGCGGCCCGACGGTCAGCGGGATACGCGGTCCGATGCGCTCGCCGAGTTCGCCGGACCGCGCCGACAGCAGCAGCATCAGCAGGGTCGTCGGCAGCAGCGCGGTGCCCGCGCCCAGGGCCGAGTACCCGGCGACCACCTGGAGCTGGAGCGCGATCAGGAAGAAGAAGCCGCCGAACGCCGCGTACACGCAGAGCGTGACCAGGTTGACGGCGGTGAACAGCCGCAGCCGGAAGAGCGACAGCGGCAGCATCGGATCCGGCCGCCGCGCCTCGACCAGTACGAAGGCCGCGCCCACCGCGACTCCGGCCAGTCCCGCCCACCACGTCCCGTCGATGAGGGCGTAGGTGACCAGGCCCAGCGCCGCGGCCCCGAGCACGGCGCCGAGGACGTCGAAGCGGCCGGTCGCGCCGGGGTCGCGGGACTCCGGGACATGGCGCAGGGCGACGGGCACGCAGAGCGCGGCGAGCGGGACGTTGAGCAGGAACACCCACCGCCAGCCCGGTCCGTCGACCAGCCAGCCGCCGACGAAGGGCCCGATGGCGGCGCCCACGCCGCCGAGACCGGACCACAGGCCCACCGCGCGCGCCCGGTCGTCGGGATGGAAGCTCGCCTGGATCAGGGCGAGCGAGCCGGGGGTCAGGAGCGCGCCCCCGATGCCCTGGAGCGCCCGGGCGGCCACCAGCACCTCGCCGTTCGGGGCGACACCGCAGAGCAGCGAGCCGACGGCGAACCAGACGACGCCGAGCACGAAGATCCGCCGGCGCCCGTACCGGTCGCCGAGCGCCCCGCCGAGCAGGATCAGTCCGGCGAGCGTGAGCATGTACGCGTTGACCGTCCACTGGAGGACGGAGAGCTCGGCGTCAAGGTCCTCGCCGATGCGCGGCAGCGCCACGTTGACCACGGTGGAGTCGAGCAGCGCCATGCCCGATCCGAGCACGGTGGTGAGCACGATCCAGCGCCCGGTCGCGGACGACAGCCTGATGTCCGGGCCGCGCCGCCGCTCGTCGTCCATACGCCGATCATCCCCACCCACGGCCCGCCCCGCCATTCCCCGCCGCTCCCGTCGGTGCGCGGGCCGCGGCGGGAGGCGCCGGAGGTCTACGCCCCCAGGCGGCGGAGCGCGCGGATCAGCGCGTCCGCGCCGAGTTCGGCCTTGGCACGGGGGCAGCCCACGTTCAGCCGGACGAAGCCCGCGGAGCCGTAGGTCGTGCCGGGCATGATCGCGACCTTCTCGTTCTCGATCAGCTCCCGCTGGAGCGCCTCGTCGGTGATCGTGGTGCCGACCCCGAGGGGCCGCAGGTCGATCCAGGCGAGGTAGCCGGCCTCCGGCGGACGCCAGCCGAGGCCGGGGAACGCCGCCCGGAGACGGCCGGCGAGCATGTCCAGGTTGCCCGCGACATGGGCGACGAGTGCGTCCAGCCAGGGCGCGCCCTCGCGGTAGGCGGCGATGTGCGCGGTGAGCGAGAGCACGGCCGGCGAGGCGAGCCCCTCCGCGGTCTGCATCCGGCGCAGGAACTCCGCGTGGTCGTCCGGGTCGCCGATGATGCCGTAGGAGCCGCTCAGCGCGGGGAAGTTGAAGGCCTTGGTCGCGGAGGTGATCAGCGCCCAGCGGCCGGAACCGAAGCCGGTCCAGGGCAGGTGGCGGCCGGTGTGCACGAAGTCGGCGTGTATCTCGTCGCTGATGACGGCGACACCGTGGTCCGCCGCGAGTCCGGCGATGCGGCGCAGTTCGCCCTCGGTCCACACGTGTCCGGTGGGGTTGTGGGGCGAGCACAGCACCAGGACCTTGCTGTCCGGACGGGCGAGCTGCGCCCCGAGCGCGTCCATGTCGCCGACGGGCGCCCCGCGCAGGTCCCGCCGCAGGCCGGTGATCGCCTTGGTGAAGCCGTCGTAGGTGGGGGTGTGCACGACGATGCCGTCCCCCGGGCCGGACCACATCCGCAGCAGCTGGGAGAGCTGGTTGAGCACGGACGGGCCGTAGACGACCCGGCCGGTGTCGATCGGTGTGCCGTGGCGGGTGGCGAACCAGTCGCGGATCGCGGAGAGGAAGTCCTCCTGGCGCCAGTCGGTGTAGCCGAAGACACCGTGCCCGACCCGGTCCCGCAGCGCGTCGAGCACCACGGGCGGCGACATGACGTCCATGTCGGAGATGGTGAACGGCAGCAGCCCGTCCACTCCGAAGCGGTCGGCGACGCCGTCCCACTGCACGCACCAGGTGCCGCGGCGGTCGACGACGGTGTCGAAGTCGAAGCGCCCGCGCGCTCCGGCGTCCGCGTGCGCGGCGGCCGCGGGGTGTGTCTCCGAGCCCATGGCGGAACCCTCCCTGGGGACAGCACGGACAGCACGCGGGCCCGGCGCCCCCGAGGGGACGCCGGGCCCGGCGTACCGCGCGTGTTACTTGATCCGGGTGCCGGTGGAACGCAGGGCGGCACAGGCCTCGGCGACACGGGTCGCCATGCCCGCCTCGGCCAGCTTGCCCCAGGTACGCGGGTCGTAGGTCTTCTTGGAGCCGACCTCGCCGTCGACCTTCAGGACGCCGTCGTAGTTGCGGAAGACGTGGTCCACCACGGGACGCGTGAAGGCGTACTGGGTGTCGGTGTCGAGGTTCATCTTCACGACGCCGTTCTCCAGGGCGGTGGTGATCTCCTCCGCCGTCGAGCCCGAGCCGCCGTGGAAGACGAAGTCGAACGGGGACGTCTTGCCGTACTTCTCGCCCACGCCCTGCTGGAGATCCTTCAGCAGCTCGGGACGGAGGACCACGTTGCCCGGCTTGTAGACGCCGTGCACGTTGCCGAACGAGGCGGCCAGCAGGTAGCGGCCCTTCTCGCCCAGGCCGAGGGCCTCGGCGGTGCGCAGGGCGTCGTCGACGGTGGTGTAGAGCTCGTCGTTGATCTCGTGGGTGACACCGTCCTCCTCGCCGCCGGTCGGGGTGATCTCGACCTCGAGGATGATCTTCGCCGCGGCCGCCTGCGCGAGCAGCTCCTGGCCGATGGCCAGGTTGTCCGCGAGCGTCTCGGCGGAGCCGTCCCACATGTGGGACTGGAAGAGCGGGTTGCGGCCGGCCTTCACGCGCTCGGCGGAGACGTCGAGCAGCGGGCGGACGTAGCCGTCCAGCTTGTCCTTCGGGCAGTGGTCCGTGTGCAGCGCGACGGTGATGTCGTACTTGGCGGCGACGATGTGCGCGAACTCGGCCAGGGCGACGGCGCCCGTGACCATGTCCTTGCTGTGCTGGCCACCCAGGAACTCGGCACCACCGGTGGAGATCTGGATGATGCCGTCGCTCTCGGCCTCGGCGAAGCCACGCAGTGCCGCATGCAGGGTCTGGGACGAAGTCACGTTGATGGCCGGGTAGGCGAACTTGCCTGCCTTCGCCCGGTCGAGCATCTCGTTGTAGACCTCGGGAGTCGCGATGGGCATGTGTCCGCTCCTTGTGATGTGCGGGTATGTGGTGCTGGCCCTGACCTGGGGGCGACGTCATCGTCGCGGCCTATCTTTCCAGACTCCCGCGCGGGGTCCAGCATGCCCGTTCTGCCCGCGCGCGCGAAGGGCGTGCTGTTTCACGTGAAACAGCACGCCCTTCGGTATCACCGCAGGTCACACCATGGTCAGGCGAGACCCAGCTCGTCCAGCGAGTACGCGTTTACGTACGGGAGACCCGCCTCGGCGATCTTCGGGGCGGCGCCGCGCTCGACGATCACCGCCACGGCCACCACCTCGCCGCCGGCCTCGCGGACCGCCTCGACGGCGGTGAGCGGGGAGCCGCCGGTGGTGGAGACGTCCTCCACGACCAGGCAGCGGCGGCCCTTCACGTCCGTGCCCTCGATGCGGCGCTGCATCCCGTGGGCCTTGCCGGCCTTGCGCACCACGAAGGCGTCGAGCCGCCGCCCGCGCGCGGCGGAGGCGTGCAGCATCGAGGTCGCGACCGGGTCGGCGCCCAGGGTCAGACCGCCGACGCAGTCGTAGTCCAGCTCCGCGGTGGCGTCGAGCATGACCTGGCCGACCATCGGGGCGGCCTCGCCGTCGAGCGTGATCCTGCGCAGGTCGATGTACCAGTCGGCCTCGATACCCGAGGAGAGGATCACCTTGCCGTGGACCACGGCCTTGTCCTTGATCTGCTGGAGCAGCTCAGCACGAACGTCAGTCATAGCCGTCAGCTTAGAGGGCGGCTTCCGGGGCGCCCCCGCCGAGCCGCCGCCAGGTCCAGGTCGTCGCGATCTCCAGCGGGTCGACCAGGGTGACCAGCCGCGGGTGGGTGTTGAGGCCGTCGGGCGGGCCGGACTGGGGCTCCACGCACACCGCCTCGTCCTGCTCGTCGTAGACCACGACCCACGGGGTGCGGCTGGCGACCGTCAGTTCGAGCTGCTCCGGCCAGGTGAGGGTGACGTCGACACCCGCGGGCATCCCGAAGCAGTCGTCCCAGGGCCCGGGCTCCGGCGGGATGCGCCGCCCGGTGGGGAGGTGGTCGTCGCCGCGCTCCTCCTGCCATTCGGGGGTGAACGCGATCCGCACGTCCTCGCCGCCGATGTTGCGCAGGAACCACGGGTGCCAGCCCGCCTGCGCGGGGAACGACGTCTCCGCCGTCTCCACGCCCAGGGCGACGGTCAGCGCGTCGTCGGTGAGCGTGAAGGTCTGGGTGACCCGCCCCGCGTAGGGCCACGGCTCCGCCAGGTCGTAGGTGAACGCCGCGTCGCTCTTCCCCGCCGCCGCGGTGCGCCAGGCGGTGTCCCGGCCGGTGCCGTGGATGGCGTGCGGGGGCGCGTTGAGCGGGAGCCGGTGCACGAGGTCGCCGTTGCGGAACCGGCCGTCCCGGGTGCGGCCGCACCAGGGCACCATGGGGAACGCGCCGTACTTCTCCCCCTGCCGCAGCAGCTCGGTGCCGCCGACGCGCAGGCTCGCGATACGGCAGCCGTTCTGCGGATGCACGGTCAACTCGACATCTCCGGCGGCGAGCCGGACGCTTTCTTCGCTGCTGGTCACAGGACGACATTAGCCGCGCCGGCCGCGCGGCGGCGTCGCCGTGCCGGACGCACCGGAGTCCGGACCCGCCGTGCGGAGTCCGGACCCCGTGGTCTCAACCCGTCGCCCGCGCGGCTCAGTTCCTGCGGCGCAGCGCACGGCCGACGACGACCGCCGAGGCGATGGCGAGCGCGGCCGCCGGCGCGAGCCAGCGCAGGGCGGCCCCGGTGGCCGAGGCCGCGGGCGCCGGGGTCGGGGTCGGGGCGTAACGGCCGCGCGGCGGGGCGTGGTCGACCTCCTCGGCGCTGCGCCCGATCATGGTGCGCCGCGCGTGGGCCGCCTCCGCGGCCGGTTCACCGGGCAGTCCGGCGAGTTCGTCCAGGTCCTGGAGGTCCTCGATCGCGGAGAGGTCCTCCTCGTCGGCGTCGGCCGCCGGGCCGTCCGACTCGTCGTCGAAGGCGTCCTCCGCGTCCGGTCCGAGCGACGGGGGCGGCACGGGGACGTCGAACACCGAACCGAGGCCCTGGCTCTCGGTGATGTCCCCGTCGCCAGCCCCGGGGGTGCCGTCCCCGGGCTCCTCGGCGATGTCGTCGACGTGGTCGGCCTGCTCCTGGCCGTCCGGTGTGTCGCCGGCGGCCGGCCCGGGTGCCGGGGAACCGGCATCCGCCGCCTCCGCGGCGGGGGCCGCGGGGGCCGCCGGCTCCTCGAACGCCACCGCCGCCAGCGCCTCGGCGAACCGGTCGAGCAGCCGGTGGGCCGCCGAGGTCCGCGCGTCGGCGGCCAGTTCGGCCAGGCGGCCCTCCGCACCTGCCGAGCCGGTGAAGGTGAGCGTCGTCCCGCCGTCGGTGGGCTCGGGGCGGACCGTCAGCCCGATCTTCACGGAGCCGCTGCCCCGGACCTCCGTGCCCTCCGCGTCGACCACGAAGTCACGGCCCTGCTCCACCACCCGCAGCACACCGCGGTAGGTGATCGTGTGGCTGCCGACGCGGACCTTGAGTCTCCCGGAGAGCGGCCCCGCCGCCTCGTCGGCGTCCTGCTGGAGCCCGGGCACGCAGCGGGCGACCCGGGCTGGGTCCCGCAGCGCCTGTCGAAGGGTCTCAGCCGGAACCGGAACGAACGCCTCATGCTCCATGGGATCCGAGCCTACTCAGAGCGGCCCGCCACGTCTGCCTTTCACACGGCACGCACCGGCACACCCCCCGCACGGCCTCGGCGTTCCGCCCGCCCGCACGGCGCCGGCGCGTGCCGGGCGGCGTCAGCGGGCGTACCGGGGACGCACCAGGGTCGACGGCTCCGGGCCGTCCCCCCGGGGGCGGCCGTGCTCCGCCGCCGGGCCGTACCCGGGCAGCCGCTCCGCGAGCGGGGAGCGCAGCGGGGGCACGGCTGCGTCGAGCCCGAGGCCCGGGGCGTGCCCCACCGCGGCCAGCAGGAAGCCGTGGTCGCCCTCGGCGCGGTACGGGGTGGTCGCGAGGCCCGCCGCCCGCAGTGTGGCGTCCACCGTCCAGTAGGTGCCCGGCGCGGCCCCGGCCGGGCCGGCGTGGACGACGATCCGGCCGCCGGGGGCGAGCGCCCGCCGGGCGAGCCCGTAGAACTCCAGCGAGTACAGCTTCCCGCCGGCCGTCCCCGGTTCGGGCAGGTCCGAGACGATCACGTCGTAGGCCCCGCGCCGCGCGCCCCGCAGCCAGGAGAAGGCGTCCGCGGTGACGTGTCCCGTCCGCGGGTCGTCGTAGGCACGGCTGTTGAGCGCGGAGAGCGCCGGGTCCCGGCGGGCGAGGCGCACCAGGCCGGCGTCCAGGTCGACGACGGTCACGGAGCCGGCGTCCCCGTAGCCGAGCGCCTCCCGGGCGGCGAGGCCGTCGCCGCCGCCGAGGATCAGCACCCGGCTGTGGGGGCCGTTCATGGCGGGATGGACGAGGGCCTCGTGGTAGCGGTGCTCGTCGCTGCCGCGCACCTTCAACCGCCCGTCGATGAAGAGGTCGGGCGGCTGGGAGGCCCGGCCGGTGAGGACGACCTCCTGCACCTCGGTGCGCACGGCGACCCGGACCTGGTCCCCGTAGACGGCCCGCCGCGCCGCCGCCTCGAAGTCGCCGACGAGCGCGGTCGCGGCGGCGAGCAGCGCGAGGACCGCCGCGTTCAGCAGGATCAGGCGGCGTCTGCTGCGGGGGCTCATGTCCCGGCGGAACAGCCAGAGCACCAGCACGCCGCCGGCCACCGCGTTCACCGCCCCGGTCAGCAGGGCGCCGGTGAGTTCGCCGAGCCACGGCAGCAGCAGGAACGGGAAGGCCAGCCCGCCGACCAGGGCGCCCACGTAGTCGGCGGCGAAGAGGTCGGCGACGGTGCCCTCGGCGTCGCGCCGCGAGACGCGCTGCATCAGGGACATCAGCAGCGGGATCTCCGCGCCGATCAGTACGCCGATCGCCAGCGAGATGGACACCAGCACCAGATGGGAGCCGCCGCTCCAGGCGAACGCGGCGTAGAGCATCATCCCCGAGCCGCCGCCGACCAGGGCCAGCACCGCCTCCAGCACCCCGAAGCCGACCACGGCGCGGCAGCGCAGGCGTTTGGCGAGCAGGGAGCCGAGGCCCATCGCGAAGACCATCAGCGACAGCACCACGGACGCCTGGGTGACGGAGTCGCCGATCAGATAGGAGGCGAGGGCGACGAGTTCGAGCTCGTAGACGAGTCCGCAGGCGGCGCAGACGAAGACGACGGCCAGGATCAGATACCGGGCCGCCTCGGGCCGCACGGGGAGCATGACCACGTCCGTGTGCGGGGAGAGTTGATGCCGGTCGATCACTTTCGTAACGCTACGTCACACATGTCCCGCGTTTTGTCACCCACAAGAGCTAACTGCTGTGTTCGGACGCCATGGCCAGCGTGCCGACCCTGGTCCGGGTGACGACCAGCCGGCCCTCCTGCGGATAGGCGTGCCAGGTCCGCCACTGCACCTGCCGCTCGCCCCGCTGGGCGAGCATCGCGGTGAACGCGTGGGGGTCGCCGGGGAAGGTTCCGGCCAGCCCGTGCGGATGGTCGGCGACCAGCGCGAGCAGCTCCTGCGCGCGGCCCGCGAAGGACTGCCGCGACAGCGTCTCCACCCGGGCGGCGAACTCGTACTCCCAGTCGCCGAGCCGCTTGGCCACGCCCAGCGGGAGCGGCGTGCTGGATCCGGGGATGCAGGCGACGGTCTCGGAGCACGACGCCTCCCCCTGGTCGAGGAGGACCTGATGGGACGCCCCGAGCAGCCTCAACTGCAACGACGCACCGGACAGTTCGAGGTCGAGGACGGCCAGCGCGGGCAGCGGTTCGCGGCCCAGCGCCCAGGCGAGATCGTCGGCACGGGTGTCGGTGTAGGCGGTATCGATGGTCGTGAGCATGGGTCGGCTCCGCAAGGACGCGCATCGGGCGGGGTGGACACGTGGACACGGCGCCCCCGGAACGGAGCGCACGACGTGAGGGGGGTGACCGCTCGGGGTCCGCTTCAGGTCCGAGAACTGGCCGGAACCAACTGGTTCCAGGTTCGAGGGAATCACGAACTACGCCACGACCACAGCGGTTTTCGCCAACTTGCTGCGGTTTCCATCCCCCCGGGGGCCCCACGGTTCAACTGTTCAATCGAAAAGGGCCGATGAAACCGCATTCCACCGCCATCGGCCCTGCCACGGGCAAAGTCCCCCGTCAACGGGAAGCCGCCCGGCGGGAGTTGTCACCCCCGCCGGGCAGATTCACCCGTAGCGGACCAGCTGCCCCGTGTCAGCTGCCTCCGCCACATCCACCCCCGCCGCCGCACGAAGAACTGCTGCCGCAGGAGGAACCACCGCCGCACCCGCCCGAACCGCCACCGCCGTCGGCCCAGCTGCTCGAACCCCGGCGCCGCCGCCTCGGGCGCGACGACGACGTCGCGCGCTCGACCGTCACCGCGATCGCCACGACGATCCCGATCACCAGTGCGATGAGAATTCCGAAGATCACCATCACTTCACCGTCCTTGCTCGTCCCCCGAAGCGAGTCCCCCGCGACGCTGCGCGACCGCTTCCGTGTTCCGGTGCCTGTTCCTGCACTTTCCACGCGTGTGAAAAGGGAATGCCCTCACGCCCGGAAAGCCAAAGCCGACTTGAGCAACTCCAGAGGTTCGGCCCAGGATGGCGTTCATGACAGGACACGAACCGGGATCACGGCCCCTGCTCAACCGCAGACTGGCGCCCTTCGGCACCACGATCTTCGCCGAGATGTCCGCGCTGGCCGCACGGACCGGAGCGATCAATCTCGGCCAGGGCTTCCCCGACACGGACGGCCCCGAGGAGATCAGGGAGGCGGCCGTGCGGGCGCTGCGCGACGGCCGCGGCAATCAGTACCCGCCCGGCCCCGGCGTCCCCGAGCTCCGCGCCGCGATCACCGCCCACCAGCAGCACCACTACGGCCTGGCGTACGACCCGGACACCGAGGTCCTGGTCACCGCGGGCGCGACCGAGGCCGTGGCGGCGGCCCTGCTGGCCCTGGTCGAGCCCGGTGACGAGGTGATCGCCCTGGAGCCGTACTACGACTCCTACGCGGCGAACATCGCGATGGCGGGCGGCATCCGGGTGCCGGTGACCCTGCGCCCCCACGAGGGGGCCTTCCGGCTGGACCTGGACGAGCTGCGCGGCGCGGTCACGGAGCGGACGCGGCTGATCCTGCTGAACACGCCGCACAACCCGACCGGCACCGTGCTGACCCGCGAGGAGCTGGCCGCCGTCGCCGCCCTGGCCGTCGAACGCGACCTGCTGGTGGTCACCGACGAGGTGTACGAGCACTTGGTCTTCGAGGGCGAGCACCTGCCCCTCGCCGGCTTCCCCGGGATGCGGGAGCGCACGGTCACCGTGTCCAGCGCGGGCAAGACGTTCTCGTTCACCGGCTGGAAGGTCGGCTGGCTGACGGCCGCGCCGGAGCTGGTCGCGGCGGTCCGCTCGGTGAAGCAGTTCCTGACCTATGTCTCGGCGGGCCCCTTCCAGTACGCGATCGCCGAGGCGCTGCGGCTCCCGGACTCGTACTTCGACGACTTCCGCGCCGACCTCCACCGCAAGCGCGACCTGCTCGGCGACGGCCTGCGCGCGGCCGGCTTCGAGGTCTACCGGCCCCAGGGCACGTACTTCATCACCACCGACATCACCCCCTTCGGCCAGAAGGACGCCTACGCTTTCTGCCGCGCTCTCCCCGAACGCTGCGGCGTCGTCGCCATCCCCAACTCCGTCTTCTACGACGACCCCGACGCCGGCCGCAGCCAGGTCCGCTTCGCCTTCTGCAAGAAGGACGACGTCCTCATCGAGGCCGGCAGCCGCCTGCGGCGCCTGGGTTCCTGAACTCGCCGTTCATAGGCGCGACACGACGGTGCGTCAGACACGCAACGGCCCGGCGCGCCGCCGGGTCCGGTCCGTCCCGCAGTGTCCGCGCCACGGCATCCGCCCCACGGCGTCCGTCCCACGGCGTCCGCGGGGAAGGAATTTCTCCGCCGTACCCCTCCTGTTGGCCAGGTCTGGCTACCTTCGCCTCGCCCCGGTCCCGGTACAGGAGAGGTACATCCATGAGCACGCCGATCCACCGCACCTCGACACGGCAGTCCGCGGCGGTCCTGACGTCGGCCCGGCGCCGTGAGGAAGGGAGCCGGACCAGGAGTACGTCCGCACGCCCGACGGAGCGCGCCCTGCTGGAGATGCAGTCCCGCGCCGGCAACCGGGCCACGACCGCGATGGTGCAGCGCGCCCGGGACGCCGAGAGAGGGAACGCGGCGGCGAACGGCGGCGCGTCCCCCCAGGCGAAGAAGAACTACCGCGACCGGATCGCCGCGCTCCTCGACAGGTTCAAGAAGAATCTCGAACCCATCGACACCTTCGTCAAGGGCTTCCAGACCCCCACCAACGCGGCCTTCACCCAACAGGCCGCCGTCGCGGCCAATGAGAGCCTCAAGCACTCCACCGCCGCCTCGGGAACCTCCGCGGCGTCGGGCAACCTCCTCACCGAGGCCGCCGGCACCGTGGTCAACGGCATGGACGCGTACAAGAACATGAAGGACGCCAAGAAGCACGAGACCGGGGCCGACCACCACAGGGCGAACAAGAAGGCCAAGACCAAAGGGGTCGACACGGTCGTCGGCGCCGCCGGTTCGGGAAGCTACAGCGCAGCCATCGCCAAGGAGGTGACCAAGATCCAGAAGGCGGCGGACGCGGCAGTGGCATCCGAGGCGAGCGGTATCGCCGGCGCTTCCGTCGGCACGGTCAAGGGCATACGGTCCGCCTTCCGTATCGGGAGAGCGGCCCGCAAGTACCAGCAGATCAAGGAGCTGGGAGATCCCCACCTCGTCCAGGCGGGAGCACTGGCACGGCTGAACGAGTCGCGCGAGCAGGCCGACTGGGCCGCGGCGGAGGCCTACGTCGCGCTGGACAGCTACTGGAAGCACGAGGGCCCGGGACGGCTGGAGCTCGTCTCCGAGGCCATCGACGCGGCCTGGGAGGCGATGGCCGAAGCCCGTGACGCCGGCGAGACCCTCCAGCGCGCCGAGAACGACGTGGAAAAGCTGAGCAAGGTGCAGCAGTACGCGAAGAAGAAGCAGCTCACCAAGATCGGCAAGGAGGCGGCCGGCGGCGGCGGCGAGTCCGTCAAGGCCGCAGCCGGCGTCGTGACGGCGGTCGCGGCGGGCACGGTCGGGCTGGCGAGCAACCCTGTCGGCTGGGGCCTCGCCGGGGCCGGGGCCGGTCTCGTCCTCGGCGTCACCCTGTACAAGGCGCTCCGCGCCGCCACGAAGCGCTACGAAGAGGTCCACCACCCCGAGCGCTGGGCACCGCAGGGCGAAACCCCGGCGGAGGCCGCTTCCCGCACGGAGTCGTTGAAGCACGCGCTGAAGTTCTGGAAGAAGGTGTCCAAGGGGGAACGCCAGGCGATGGCGCGGGAGATCTACGCCCTGGCGGCGGGGCCCGACATCTCCGGGCACACCACGGCCGAGATGCGGGAGTCCGCCAGGTCCCTGCTCATCGCCCTCAAGTCCGGACCCGCCCAGCACAAGCTGGAGCCGGACGCGTGGGCCGAGACCCTCAACGACCCGGCGAAGACGTCCGGTTGGATCGCGGAGATTGCGGAGCAGCTGGCCTCGGGCTGACCTGGAACGGACGGCCACGGCGCGGCCCGGTGAAGCAGTTCCTCCCCTACGTCCCGGTGGGGCCGTTCCCGTACGCCTCGCCTTCCGCGAGCGGACCGAGGTGCTCCGGGAGGCCGTGGCCCGGCTGTCGAAGCCTCCCGCCAGCCCCCGGGGCCGCGCACGCCGAAGGGCCCGCACCGCTCGCGCGGTGCGGGCCCTTCGTGACGGCGGGGCGGCTCAGGCCTCGTCGGCCGGCTTCTCCTCGGCGGTCGCCAGACCGAAGCGCTCGGCCAGCCACTTGTCGAACTCGATCGACGCGCGGACCCAGCTCACCGTGGAGGACACGAAGTGCTCCAGGCTGACGCCGGTGCCGATCAGCATCTGGGCCTCACCGATGAGGCGCAGCGAGGGCTCGGCGCCCTCCTCCTCGTGCTGGTGGGTGTAGACCTTCGGCCACAGGGTGCGGCGGTTCCAGTCGTCGATCGTCTCCAGGATCTCGGCCCGCTTCTCCACCGGGTGGGGACGGTCGTAGAAGGTCCGCACCGAGAAGACCTGCTGCTCGTTCTCGCCGCGGAACATGAAGTACGTGCGGAAGTCCTCCCACGGCGCGGCGAGGTCGCCCTCGTCGTCGACGACGTACTTGAGCTCCATCTGGTCGAGCAGCTGCTTGACCAGATCCTGGTCGGGAACGACGGGGCCCGCCGGTCCTGCGGCCTGGGGCTGGGGCTGGCCCCCGAAATTCGGAATCGAGGACGGATCGATGGTCACCGTGTTTTTCCCTTCGTACGGATGCCGCCATCCTCTCCCATCCCCGCCCGCCCGGCGCAAGCCCCGCCGCCCGCTATCCGCTGCGAGCTGACAGCCGCCCGTGCCGGGGGCCCTCGGTGGCCGGGACCCGTCCCGGCCACCGGGCGCCGCGCTACCGCGCGACGCCGACGATCAGACCGTCCTCGAAGCGGTCCACCCGCACGGTGTCCCCGTCCACGACCTCGCCCGCGAGGATCTCCTTGGCGAGCCGGTCGCCGATCGCGGTCTGCACCAGGCGGCGCAGCGGCCGGGCGCCGTACGCCGGGTCGTTGCCCTCGTCGGCCAGCCAGTCGAGGGCGGCGGGGGTGACGTCCAGGCTGAGCCTGCGGTCGGCCAGGCGCTTGGCGAGGCGGTCGATCTGGAGCTTCGCGATGTGGGCCAGCTCGTCCCTGGACAGCGCGGTGAAGACCACCAGGTCGTCGAGCCGGTTGAGGAACTCCGGCTTGAAGGAGGCCCGCACCACGTCGAGCACCTGCTCGCGCTTGCGCTCCTCGGAGGTCGAGGGCTCGACCAGGTACTGGCTGCCCAGGTTGGAGGTCAGGATCAGGATGGTGTTGCGGAAGTCCACCGTCCGGCCCTGCCCGTCGGTCAGCCGCCCGTCGTCCAGGACCTGGAGCAGGACGTCGAAGACCTCCGGGTGCGCCTTCTCCACCTCGTCGAGCAGCACCACGCTGTACGGGCGGCGGCGGACGGCCTCGGTGAGCTGGCCGCCCTCCTCGTAGCCGACGTAGCCGGGGGGCGCGCCGACCAGGCGGGCGACGCTGTGCTTCTCGCCGTACTCGCTCATGTCGATGCGGACCATGGCCCGCTCGTCGTCGAAGAGGAAGTCCGCGAGCGCCTTCGCCAGCTCGGTCTTGCCGACGCCGGTGGGGCCGAGGAAGAGGAACGAGCCCGTCGGCCGGTCCGGGTCGGCGACGCCCGCCCGGCTGCGGCGCACCGCGTCGGAGACGGCCTGCACGGCCTCGCCCTGGCCGATGAGGCGGCGGCCCAGCTCCTGCTCCATGCGCAGCAGCTTCTGGGTCTCGCCCTCCAGCAGCCGGCCGGCCGGGATGCCCGTCCAGGAGCCGACCACGTCGGCGATGTCGTCCGGGCCGACCTCCTCCTTGACCATGGTGTCCCTGGACGCCTCCTCCTCGGCCTCGGACGCGGCCTCCAGGTCGCGTTCCAGGGAGGGGATCTCGCCGTAGAGCAGCTTGGACGCGGTGTCGAAGTCGCCGTCGCGCTGGGCGCGTTCGGCCTGGCCGCGCAGGTCGTCCAGGCGCTCCTTGAGCTCACCGACCCGGTTGAGGCCCTGCTTCTCCTTCTCCCAGCGGGCGGTCAGGCCGCGCAGCTCCTCCTCCCGGTCGGCGAGGTCGCGGCGCAGCTTCTCCAGCCGCTGCTTGGAGGCCGGGTCCGACTCGTTCTTCAGGGCCAGCTCCTCCATGCGCAGCCGGTCGACGGCGCGCTGGAGCTCGTCGATCTCGACGGGCGAGGAGTCGATCTCCATACGGAGCCGGGAGGCCGCCTCGTCGACGAGGTCGATCGCCTTGTCGGGCAGGAAGCGCGAGGTGATGTACCGGTCGGAGAGGGTGGCGGCGGCGACCAGGGCGCTGTCGTTGATCTGCACCTTGTGGTGGGCCTCGTAGCGGCCCTTGAGCCCGCGCAGGATCGCGATGGTGTCCTCGACGCTCGGCTCGGCGACCAGCACCTGCTGGAAGCGGCGCTCCAGCGCCGGGTCCTTCTCGATCCGCTCGCGGTACTCGTCGAGCGTGGTGGCGCCGACCATGCGCAGCTCGCCGCGGGCGAGCATGGGCTTGAGCATGTTGCCCGCGTCCATGGCCGAGTCGCCGCCGGCGCCCGCGCCGACGACGGTGTGCAGCTCGTCGATGAAGGTGATGATCTGCCCGTCGCTGTCCTTGATCTCGGAGAGCACGGTCTTCAGCCGCTCCTCGAACTCGCCGCGGTACTTGGCGCCCGCGACCATGGCGCCGAGGTCGAGCGAGACCAGGCGCTTGTTGCGCAGCGACTCCGGGACGTCGCCCTTCACGATGCGCTGGGCGAGACCCTCGACGACGGCGGTCTTGCCGACGCCGGGCTCGCCGATGAGCACCGGGTTGTTCTTGGTGCGCCGCGACAGCACCTGCACGACGCGGCGGATCTCCTGGTCACGGCCGATGACCGGGTCGAGCCGGCCCTCCCGTGCCGCGGCGGTGAAGTCGGTGCCGAACTTCTCCAGCGCCTTGTACTGACCCTCGGGATCGGGTGTGGTCACCCGGCGTCCTCCTCGTACCGTCTCGAAAGCGTCCAGCAGCTTCTTCGCCGTGGCGCCCTGCCCGTCCAGCACCCCGCCCGCGGCCCCGCCCTTGGCGGCGACGCCGATCAGCAGGTGCTCGGTGGAGACGTAGTCGTCCCCCAGCTCCTTCGCCCGCTTCGCCGCGTCGGCGATGACGGCCAGCAGCTCGCGGTTGGGCTGGGGCGGTGCGACCGTGGAGCCGGTGACGCTGGGCAGCGAGGCGAGGACGCGTTCGGCCCCGGCGCGCACGGCGGCCTGGTCCGCCTCCACGGCGGCCAGCAGGTCGATGATGTTCTCGTTGTCCTGGCCGGCCAGGAGCGCCAGCAGCAGATGGGCCGGTGTCAGGTCGGCGTGTCCGTCCTGCACGGCCCGGTTGCTGGCGGCGTTGATCGCATCCCGGCTCTTGTTGGTCAGCTCGGCGTCCACGTGCGGTGTCTCCTCCTTGCCGGTGGGCTCATCAGGGACCGCTCGGCCCCTCGGTCACAATGACTCAGTCAACGTCCACAAAGTTGAGTCTATTCCACTCAGGGTGGCTCGTGGGGCCGAAAGGGGAGCTATGTTCCGGTCATGGCCATCGACCCCCGTGAACCCGGCGAGTCCTATCTCAGCTTCTGGCGCGAGAGGCACATCTGCACATTGACGACACCCAGGCCGGACGGCTCACCGCACGTCGTGGCGGTCGGGGCGACCTACGACCCGGAGAGCGGCATCGCCCGGGTGATCACCGGACGGCACACCCGCAAGGCCGCCAACGTCCTCGCCGCGGGCCCCGAGGGGGCGCGGGTGGCGCTCTGCCAGGTGGACGGGCGGCGCTGGGCGACGCTGGAGGGCGTGGCGAGCGTCCGTACGGACGCCGCGTCGGTGGCCGACGCGGAGGCGCGCTACAAGGTGCGCTACGGCCGCGACCCGAGGCCCAACCCGGACCGGGTGGTCATCGAGATCGCGCTGACGCGGGCCATGGGCCGGGCGTAGGCGCCGGCGGCCCGGAGCGGCCGCGGCCGCGGCGGAATCCAGGCAGCACAACGGCGCCATCGTGTTTCAGGTCCACGATGGCGCCGCTGTGTGGGGGAAGCACCTGAGCGATTTGAAACGACGGGGGAATCGCTCAGGCACTGCGGGGGGTGGCGGTGGTGTCCGACTCGACGAGCTGATGGTCACGCGCGTCGAGGTTGACAAAAATCATGCCGTACCGGATGGCACAGCGAACGGGCTGCGGGGCCCCTCGCGGCCGGCGCAGGCACCGGTACGCGCGGACGTCCTCGTCCTCTTCGCGGGCGACGACGATCGGCTCGCCGAACAGGGTGACCATCAACGAGTCGCCACGGTGGGGGATGGCCGTGACGAGATCGATGAAATGCCACCCGGACCGGTAGGCCGTTGCCATCTCGCGCCGGAAGACCCGGTCGTCCGGGGGGATGGTCATGCGTCGGCGTCCGCGTCGGCGGGAGCACTCTCCCAGGAGAGTTCGGTTCCGCCGGCGACCACGACGTGCGTGGGCTCGGCCTCCCACGAGGGCTCACCGTTGACCACCGCGGGCTCGGACTCCCACGAGGGCTCACCGTTGGCCACGGCGGTAGCCGGCTTGACCTCCCACGAGGGCTCGCCGTTGGTCACCGCGGCGCCGAACGCGGCCACCGCGGCAGCGAGCGTGCAAAGTATGCCAACCGTCCTGTTCATGGAGGATCTCCACCCCATTCTGTTCATTACCCTCCCCCCGCGTCTAAGACGATGTCTCACGCCGAATGCTTCCACCAGCGACCACGGGCATCATGTTCCTGTAATTCAGGACCCTGAGGGGGTGTCACATGGCGTCGAACCAGCATGAAACGGGACATAGGCATAGTGCTGCCGAACTATGCGAAGCGGGGAAGAACCTCTACGCAACGGCCCTGCGGACCGGCCGGCTCTCCCGCGCGGAGGCCCTGGAGGCTCCCTGCCTGCTCGACCTCGTACTGCTGCGCCCCGACCCCGACGACCCTCAGTGGCTGCGCCCCGTGCCTCCCTCGCTCGCCCTCAACCAGCTGATGCACCCCATCGAACGGGAGATCCAGGAGCGCCGGCAGCTCGCGATGTCGATCGCCGGCACCTTCGAACCGTTCATGAACCTGACAGCCCAGGACCTGTCCGCGCGCCACGCCATCACCGTGCTCGAAGGTCTGACACACATCAACACAGCACTCGACCGGGCAACTGTCGAGTGTGCGGAGGAACTTCTCACGGTACAGCCAGGAAGCGGCCGCCGCCCGGACACACTGGAACACGCCCTGCGCCGGGCGGAGCCGCTGCTCCAGAACGGCGTGAAGATGCGCACGCTGTACCAGCACACCGCCCGGCACCATCCCTCCACCCTGGCCTACGTGGAGCGGGTGAACCCGTACGGCGTCGAGGTCCGCACCCTCGAGGAGATCATCGACCGGCTGATCATCATCGACCGGAAAGTGGCGTTCGTGCCCGCCCGGAGCGACCGGCAGGTCGCCCTCGAACTGCGCCACGAGGGGCTCGTGCGCTATCTGGTGGGCGTCTTCGAGCAGTTCTGGCTGCACGCCACCCCGTGGGAGGAGCAGCTCTCCTACGCCCCCGGGATGGACGGCATCACCAGCGTCCAGCGCTCGATCGCCAAGCTGCTCGTCGAAGGCCATGTGGACGACTCCATCGCCCGCCGCCTCGGGATGAACGTCCGCACCTGCCGCGCCCACATCGCCAAGCTGAACGCCACCCTGGGCAGCGGCAGCAGGGCCCAGCTCGGCTACCTCATCGCCCAGTCCGGCATCCTCGACGACGACCGCTGAGCGGGCGCCCCACGGCGCCTGACGGGGCACGGCGAAGGGGCCGGGGAGCGTCACGCTCCCCGGCCCCTCCGACGCCTTGCGCGGCCCGCTACTCGGACCGTCGGGGCCGCCACACGACCAGCGCGCTGGTGTGCTGCACGTCCTGGTAGGGCACCAGGTCACGCCGGTACGAGGCGTGCACCTGCGCCTCCCGCTGCTGCATCGCCGCCGCCGCGCCCTCGACCGCCGCCGACAGCTCGGCGACCCGGGCCTGGAGCGCGGCGACCTGGTTCTCCAGTTCGATGATGCGCTTGATGCCCGCGAGGTTGATGCCCTCGTCCTGCGACAACTGCTGGACGGTGCGCAGCAGTTCGATGTCGCGGGCCGAGTAGCGCCGGCCCCGGCCCGCGGTGCGGTCGGGGGAGACGAGACCGAGGCGGTCGTACTGCCGCAGGGTCTGCGGATGCAGACCCGAGAGCTGTGCGGCCACCGAGATCACGTACACCGGTGACTCGTCGGTCAGTTCGTAGGGGTGGCGACTTCGTCCGGGACGGCCCTCCATGTCAAGCTCCCTTCGCGGCCTGGAACAGCTCGGCCCGCGGGTCCTCGGCCGCGGTGGCTTCGCGGTAGGCCTCCAGCGCTTCCTTCGCCTTGTCGTCCAGCTCCTTCGGCACGGTGACCTCCACCGTGACCAGCAGGTCGCCACGGGTGCCGTCCTTGCGGACCGCTCCCTTGCCCCGGGCCCGCATGGTGCGGCCGTTGGGCGTGCCCGCGGGCAGCTTGAGCGTGACCGGCGGACCGCCGAGGGTGGGGACCTTGACCTCGCCGCCGAGCGCCGCCTCCACATAGGTGACGGGCACGGTGACCGTGAGGTTGTCGTCCTTGCGGCCGAACACGGGGTGGCTGTCGACGTGCACCACCACGTACAGGTCGCCGGCCGGGCCGCCGCGCTCGCCCGGCGCGCCCTTGCCGCGCAGCCTGATGCGCTGCCCGTCGGAGACGCCCGGCGGGATGCGCACCTGCATGGTGCGCGAACTGCGCGCCCGGCCGCTGCCCTTGCACACCTCGCACGGGGTCTCGGCGATCAGGCCGCGCCCCTTGCAGTCCACGCACGGGTCGGTCAGCGAGAACGAGCCGCTGCCGCCGCGCGAGACCTGGCCGGTGCCGACGCAGGTCGGGCACACCCGGGGGGTGCCGTTCTTGTCGCCGGTGCCCGCGCACGCCTTGCAGGGCGCCTGGCTGGACATCCGCAGCGGGACCGTGGCCCCGTCGACGGCCTCGGTGAAGCTGAGCGTCACCTCGGACTCGATGTCCTGCCCGCGGCGCGGCTGCGTCCGCGTGCCCGGACCGGCGCCCCGGTTGAACAGGCCGCCGAAGACGTCCCCGAGGCCGCCGCCGAAGCCGCCGGCGCCGCCGGGTGCTCCCTGGCCCTGGGCGCCTCCGAAGAGGTCGCCCAGGTCGAAGTTGAAGCTCCCGCCGGGGCCGCCGGCGCCGGGGGCCCGGAAGCCCCCGTTGCCGAAGAGGGCGCGCGCCTCGTCGTACTCCTTGCGCCGCTTGGGGTCGCCCAGGATGTCGTTGGCCTCGGAGATCTCCTTGAAGCGCTCCTCGGCCTTGGTGTCGCCCTTGTTGGCGTCCGGGTGGTTCTCGCGGGCGAGCTTCCGGTACGCCTTCTTGATCTCGGCCTCGGTGGCGTCCTTGGGGACGCCGAGAACCTTGTAGTAGTCCTTCTCGACGAAGTCCTTCGTGCTCATCGGCGTCCCTCCTCCCGGACGTTTCGCGCGTCAGCCCGCTTCGGGGCCACCGCTCTCCTCGTCGGCCTGCTTCTCTTCCTTCGGTGCCGGGGCCGCGCCCGGCTGGGGCTCGGCCACGGCGACCCGCGCGGGGCGGATCGTGCGCTCGCCGATGCGGTACCCCGGCTGGAGCACCGCGACGCATGTGGTCTCGGTGACATCCGGAGCGTACGAGTGCATCAGCGCCTCGTGGATCGTCGGGTCGAAGGGCTCGCCCTCCTTGCCGAACTGCTGGAGCCCCATCTTCGCCGCGGCGGTCTCCAGGGACTCGGCGACGGACTTGAACCCGCCGACCAGCTCCCCGTGGTCCCGCGCGCGGCCGATGTCGTCGAGCACGGGCAGAAGTTCGGTCAGCAGCGTCGCCGTGGCGATCTCCTTGACCGTCACCCTGTCGCGTTCCACACGGCGGCGGTAGTTCTGGTACTCGGCCTGGAGCCGCTGGAGGTCCCCGGTGCGCTCGCTGAGCGCGGTGCGGACCTGGTCGAGCTGGGCGGTCAGACCTGCGGTCTTGGCTGCGTCCCCTGCCGGGGCCGCCGGGCCCTCCTTCTCGGAGGGCTCGGCGGACTCGGCGGCGTCGTCAGGTGTCGCGCCGGAGGGGACGTCGGGGTTCTCCTCGTGCTCGTCGAACCCCGGAGTCTCCTCCGTCACGCGGCACCGCCCTTCGTGTCCTTCTCGTCGTCCACGATCTCCGCGTCGACGACGTCGTCGTCGGCCTTGGCCTGCTGCTCGCCACCGGCCGCGCCGGCCGCCGCGCCCTCGGGGGCGGCGTTGGCGTAGAGCGCCTGGCCGAGCTTCTGGCTGACCGCGGCGACCTTCTCGGTCGCGGTGCGGATCTCGGCGCTGTCCTCGCCCTT
Organism: Streptomyces zhihengii; assembly: GCF_016919245.1. NCBI lineage: Bacteria > Bacillati > Actinomycetota > Actinomycetes > Kitasatosporales > Streptomycetaceae > Streptomyces > Streptomyces zhihengii. The sequence continues at coordinate 4,000,227 of NZ_JAFEJA010000001.1, forward strand.
GAGCTTCTCCTTCAGCTCGGCGAGAGCGGTCTCGACCTCGGTCTTGACGTCGCCGGGGACCTTGTCCTCGTTGTCCTTGAGGAACTTCTCCGTCTGGTAGACGAGGCCCTCGCCCTGGTTGCGGGACTCGGCGGCCTCGCGGCGGCGGTGGTCCTCGTCCGCGTACTGCTCGGCCTCCTGGCGCATCCGGTCGACCTCGTCCTTCGGCAGCGAGGAGCCGCCGGTGACGGTCATCTTCTGCTCCTTGCCCGTGCCCAGGTCCTTCGCGGTCACGTGCATGATGCCGTTGGCGTCGATGTCGAAGGCGACCTCGATCTGCGGGACCCCGCGGGGGGCCGGCGGCAGGCCGGTGAGCTCGAACATCCCGAGCTTCTTGTTGTACGCCGCGATCTCGCGCTCGCCCTGGTAGACCTGGATCTGCACGGACGGCTGGTTGTCCTCGGCCGTCGTGAAGATCTCGGACCGCTTGGTCGGGATCGTGGTGTTGCGCTCGATGAGCTTGGTCATGATGCCGCCCTTGGTCTCGATGCCGAGGGACAGCGGGGTCACGTCGAGGAGCAGGACGTCCTTGACCTCACCCTTCAGGACACCGGCCTGGAGGGCGGCGCCGATGGCGACGACCTCGTCCGGGTTGACGCCCTTGTTGGCGTCCTTGCCGCCGGTGAGCTCCTTGACGAGCTCGGCCACGGCGGGCATACGGGTGGAGCCGCCGACCAGGACCACGTGGTCGATCTCGGACAGCGCGATGCCGGCGTCCTTGATGACGTTGTGGAACGGGGTCTTGCAGCGGTCGAGCAGGTCCGCGGTGAGCTGCTGGAACTGGGCGCGGGTGAGCTTCTCGTCCAGGTGCAGCGGGCCCTCGGCGGAGGCCGTGATGTACGGCAGGTTGATCGAGGTCTCCGTGGAGGACGACAGCTCGATCTTCGCCTTCTCCGCGGCCTCGCGGAGACGCTGGAGAGCCATCTTGTCCTTGGACAGGTCCACGCCGTGGCCGGAGTGGAACTGCTTCACCAGGTAGTCGACGACGCGCTGGTCCCAGTCGTCACCACCGAGGTGGTTGTCGCCGTTGGTGGCCTTCACCTCGACGACGCCGTCGCCGATCTCCAGCAGCGAGACGTCGAAGGTGCCGCCACCGAGGTCGAAGACGAGGATCGTCTGGTCGTCCTTGTCCAGGCCGTAGGCCAGGGCGGCCGCGGTGGGCTCGTTGACGATGCGCAGGACGTTGAGGCCCGCGATCTCACCGGCCTCCTTGGTGGCCTGGCGCTCCGAGTCGTTGAAGTACGCCGGGACGGTGATCACCGCGTCGGTGACCTTCTCGCCCAGGTACGCCTCGGCGTCGCGCTTCAGCTTCTGCAGGATGAAGGCGCTCATCTGCTGCGGGTTGAAGTTCTTCCCGTCGAGCTCGATCTTCCAGTCCGTGCCCATGTGGCGCTTGACGGAGCGGATGGTCCTGTCGACGTTGGTGACCGCCTGGCGCTTGGCGACCTCGCCTACCAGCACCTCACCGTTCTTCGCGAAGGCGACGACGGACGGCGTGGTCCTGGCACCCTCGGCGTTGGTGATGACGGTGGGCTCGCCGCCCTCCAGAACGCTGACGACGGAGTTAGTCGTGCCCAGGTCGATGCCGACCGCACGTGCCATTTCGATCCTCCAGATGACTTGAGTGGAACAGGCTCAAGGATGCAGGACGGAATCGATCGAGTCAACAGACATGAGTCGGGGCCGCTCAACTTTTATCCCGCCCTTACAGGCACCCTCCGCCCGGTGCGCCTCTTCGCGTGGCTCACCCTCCCCCGCCTACCCATCTGCAACAGTCATAGCAGCAGAAATCGGGCACGAATCCTCATGGGCGACGAAGGGCGGCGGACATGTCGGCCAAGCGAACCGTCGATCTGACGGTCGGCACGCTCCTGCTGATCACCCTGGCACCGCTGCTGGCGGCGGCCGCGGCCGCCGTCGCGGCCGGCTCCCCCGGGCCGGTGCTGCGACGCGCGGAGCGGGCCGGCCTGGACGGCCGCGCGTTCACGGTGTTCACGTTCCGCACCACGCACGAGGGGGCCCTCACCCCGGTGGGGCGCCTGCTGCGGCGCCACTTCCTGGAGCTGCTGCCGCAACTGCTCAACGTCGTGCGCGGGGAGATGTCCCTGGTGGGTCCGCGCCCGCTGGCGGCCCCGGCCGGACGCGGCGGCACCGCCCGCGCCCGGCTCGCCGTCCGCCCCGGAGTGACCGGGCTGTGGCAGGTCGGCGGACGCTCGGAGCTGCCCTGGGAGGAAATGGACGTGCTCGACCTGCATTATGTGGAACAGCACTGGCTGGGACTCGATCTGGCGATCCTGCTGCGCACCCCGTCGGCGGCGGCCCGGGGACGGCGGCGCGATCTCACGGTCCACCCGGTGCCGGTCAGGGTGGCCTGAGCGACACAGATCACCGGCGGCCCAACTACAGTGCGGCGGAACAAGTGGGTAGTCTCAGCATGGACTGAATAAGTTACCGCTTAGTAGTGCCGGATCACCCACCCTCGCAGGCCCGAGGAGCCTCCCATGCAACTCGCCGCGATCATTGTGTCGCTGACCCTGACCGTGGTCGGCGTTGCCCTCATCGCCCGAGCCGTCGCGCAGATCTACCGCTTCGTCCGGCTCGGCCAGCCCGTCCCCGCGGGCAGCCGCACCGACGACCCGAAGGCGCGCACGGTCACCCTGGTCAAGGAGTTCCTCGGCCACACGCGGATGAACCGCTGGGGCATCGTGGGCTTCGCGCACTGGTTCGTCGCGATCGGCTTCCTGACGCTGCCGCCCACGCTGGCGCAGGCGTACGGACAGCTCTTCCAGGCCGACTGGGTCCTGCCGGTCGTCGGCGGCTTCCTGCCGTTCGAGATGTACATCGAGTTCATCGGTGTGATGACGATCCTCGGCATCCTCGTGCTGATGGCGATCCGGCTCCTCAACCTGCCGTCCCGCGCCGGGCGCAAGTCCCGCTTCGCCGGCTCCAAGGCCTGGCAGGCCTACTTCGTCGAGTACGTCATCCTCACCATCGGCCTGGCGATCTACGTGCTGCGCGGCCTGGAGGGCGCGATCCACCACGTGGAGGGCTACGAGGCCGCCTACTTCGCGTCGTACCCGCTGGTCCTCGCGTTCAAGGGCCTGTCGCTCGGCACGCTCCAGACGCTGGTCTACTTCACCGCGATGATCAAGATCGGCACCTCGCTGATCTGGATGATCACCGTCTCGCTCAACACCAACATGGGTGTGGCCTGGCACCGCTTCCTCGGCTTCCCGAACATCTGGTTCAAGCGCAACGCCACCGGCGAGACCGCCCTCGGCGCGCTCCAGCCGATGACCACGGGCGGCAAGGAGATCGACTTCGAGGACCCGGGCGAGGACGACGTCTACGGCGTCTCCCAGGTCGAGCAGTTCTCCTGGAAGGGCATCCTCGACTTCTCCACCTGCACCGAGTGCGGCCGCTGCCAGTCGCAGTGCCCCGCCTGGAACACCGGCAAGCCGCTCTCGCCGAAGCTCCTGATCATGTCGCTGCGCGACCACGCGCACGCCAAGGCCCCGTACCTGCTGGCCGGCGGCGGCAAGTCCATGGAGGGCGAGGAGAAGGCCTCCGAGGAGCAGCTGAAGGACGTGCCCGCGGCGGCGCTCGCCGAGGCCGAACGGCCGCTGATCGGCACCCTCGAGGAGAACGGCGTCATCGACCCGGACGTCCTGTGGTCCTGCACCACCTGCGGCGCCTGTGTCGAGCAGTGCCCGGTCGACATCGAGCACATCGACCACATCGTCGACATGCGCCGCTACCAGGTGATGATCGAGTCCGCGTTCCCGTCCGAGGCGGGCACGATGCTCAAGAACCTGGAGAAGAAGGGCAACCCCTGGGGTCTCGCCAAGAAGCAGCGTGTCGAGTGGACCAAGGAGGTCGACTTCGAGGTCCCGATCGTCGGCAAGGACGTCGAGGACCTCGGCGAGGTCGACTACCTCTACTGGGTCGGCTGCGCCGGCGCGCTGGAGGACCGGGCCAAGAAGACCACCAAGGCCTTCGCCGAGCTGCTGCACATCGCGGGCGTCAAGTTCGCGATCATGGGCGGCGACGAGAAGTGCACCGGTGACTCGCCCCGCCGCCTCGGCAACGAGCCGCTGTTCCAGCAGCTCGGCCAGGAGAACGTCGCGATGCTGAACATGGCGTTCGGCGAGGACGACGAGGACGAGTCGACGAAGAAGCCGAAGTCGGCCAAGAAGATCGTCGCGACCTGCCCGCACTGCTTCAACACCATCGCCAACGAGTACCCGCAGCTCGGCGGCGAGTTCGAGGTCATCCACCACACGCAGCTGCTGCAGCACCTCATCGACGAGGGCCGGCTGATCCCGGTCACGCCCGTCGAGGGCCTGATCACCTACCACGACCCCTGCTACCTGGGCCGTCACAACAAGGTCTACACGCCCCCGCGCGAGATCATGGACAAGGTCCCGGGCCTGCGCCAGCAGGAGATGCACCGCCACAAGGAGCGCGGCTTCTGCTGCGGCGCCGGCGGCGCGCGGATGTGGATGGAGGAGCGGATCGGCAAGCGCATCAACAACGAGCGCGTGGACGAGGCGCTGTCCCTCAACCCGGACATCGTCTCCACCGCCTGCCCGTTCTGCCTGGTGATGCTCACCGACTCGGTCAACGGCAAGAAGAACGACGGCAAGGCCAAGGAGAGCCTCCAGGTCGTCGACGTCGCCCAGCTCCTGCTCGACTCGGTGAAGACCCCGGCCGACCCGGAGCCCACCGCGGAGACGGCGGACGCCCCGGAACCGGAGCCCGTGAAGTAACCGTCTCCCCCACGACCGCAAGCGGCCGGACCTGCCTCGGGGGCAGGACCGGCCGCTTCGTCGTCGCGGCATCCGGATCGCCCCGCACGCCCGGCGCGGGCCCCCGCGGGACCGCCCCGCCGCACCGCGCCCACCCCCGCCGACCTCGGCACACGCACCCGGGGGACAGCACCCCGGGGTTCCCTTAAGGGATGTCACAGCTCGGCAGCAAAGGGCCCCCGGTTACCGGCTCACGGCCACCGGACACGCGCGGACCGGGTACGTTCGAATGCGTGGCTGGATTCAGGATCGGACGCGGCCGGGACAACCGCACCCCGCAACAGCAGCAGGCCCAGGCGCCCCGCGCGCCCGGCCCCTACCAGGGCACGCCTCCCTACGGCGGACAGCAGCCCCCGCAGTGGCCCCAGGCCGGCAGCGGGCAGGCGCCGTACCAGCAGCCCCGCAACCAGGGGGGTTACGGCGGCGAGCCCGAGTACTTCGGCGACCCGTACCACCAGTCGCCACAGGGCCCCGACCCGTACGCGGCCAACCAACCGGGCCACACACAGGCGTTCAGCGTCCAGGACGACGACGTCTACGGCGACGGCGCCACCTACCGCGCGGGCGCGGCGCCCGCGGCCCCGTCCGGCCCGCGGCTGCACTGGAAGCAACTGCTCAGCGGCATCGTGCTGCGCCCCGGGCCGACCTTCCTCCAGATGCGCGACTACCCGGTCTGGGGCCCGGCGCTCGTCGTCACCTTCCTCTACGGGCTGCTCGCCATCTTCGGCCTGGACGAGCCGCGTGAGGAGGTCATCAACGCGACCCTGTCCAACGCCGTCCCGGCGGTGCTCATGGCGGGCGTGGTGTTCGTCATCAGCGGTCTGCTGCTCGGCGCGGTGACCCACACGCTGGCACGGCAGTTCGGCGGCACCGGCTCCTGGCAGCCGACGGTCGGCCTCTCGATGCTGATCATGTCCATCAGCGACACCCCGCGCCTGGTGTTCGCCGTCTTCCTCGGCGGCGAGAACTCCCTGGTGCAGGTGCTCGGCTGGGCGACCTGGGTGGCGGCGGGCGCGCTGTTCACCTCGATGGTCAGCAAGTCGCACGACCTGCCGTGGCCCAAGGCGCTCGGCGCCTCGGCGATCCAGCTGATCGCGCTGCTGTCGATCATCAAGCTCGGCACCGTCTGACCCGGCGGGCCCCCGGGCCCGTACGAAGCACCGACGCCCGGCCGGTCCTCCGGCCGGGCGTCCGCGCGTGTGCGGTGCTTCCGCGCCTGTGCGGTGCGCGTGGGGTGCGTGTGCGGTGCGGCGGGTCAGAGGATGCCGGCCCGGCGGGCCTCGGTCATCCAGGACGGGAACTCGGAGAGCAGCCGGTCGTACAGCTCCGCGTCGGCGACGGTGGCGATGTCGTCGACGGCGAAGAACCCGACGTTGTCGACCCGGCGCCCGGGCAGGGTGTCGAAGCGTTCCAGCACGCCGTAGTTCGACCGCCCCAGGCCCACGAACTGCCAGAACACCGGCTCCTCGACCGCCTCCCGGAGCTGCTGCTCGATCTCGGCGTTGCGGTACACCCCGCCGTCCGAGAAGAAGAGCACCAGCGTGGGGTCGGCGGCGGGGTGGTCGCGGACGTACGCGCGGACCTCGGCGATCACCTTCTGCTCCTCGTTCTGGATGCCGACCGCCCGCATGTCCACCTGCCCCGGCTGCAGGCCCTTCTGCGGCTTGCGCCTGCCGAACAGGCTCATCTCGCCGCCCCGCACGTGCAGGCGCAGCCAGTCGGGCAGCTCGCCGAGGAGCAGGTCGGGCAGCCGGGCGGGATGCGAGGCGAAGGTCCACGCCTGCATCTCGCCGTCGTCGTCGAGCTGCGCGGCCACCGCCGCCATCCGCTCCACGACATCGGCGACCACGCCCTTGCTGTACAGGCCGGCCATCGAGCCGGAGGCGTCCAGCACGAGGATCACCCTCGCCCGGGCACCGGCCGCGCCGTGCTTGCGCAGACTCACGGCGACCTGCTCCTTGCGCAGCGACAGACGCTTGCGCATGTCGACGGGCAGACGCTCCTCGCCCTTGGTGAGCCGCGGCGCACCGGCAGGCGGGGACGGGGCAGCGGGGGGCGCCTGCGGCACGGGAGGGGCTGCCAGGGCGGGAGGGGCCGCTGGGGCGGGCGTGGGAGCCGGAGAGGGCGCTGGAGCCGGCACGGGTGCGGGAGTGGCCGCGGGGGCGTCGTCGTCCACCGTGATCCCGAAGTCGGTGGCCAGACCGGCGAGCCCGGAGGCGTACCCCTGCCCCACCGCGCGGAACTTCCACTGCCCGGAGCGCCGGTAGAGCTCACCGCTGACGAACGCGGTCTCCGTCGTCGCCGTCATCTCGAAGCGCGCCAGCTCCGCCCCCGTCCCCGCGTCCAGCAGGCGCAGGGCCAGCCCGGGGAACCGGCCGAAGGCGCCCCCGTCGGCGGAGGCGCACAGCACGATGCGCTCGACGCCGGGCTCCACCCGGCTCAGGTCGACGGACACCGCGTCGGTGGCGGTGCCGGAGCCCCGCTGCCTGCCGAGGTGGCGCACGGCGCCCGAGGCGTGCTCGGGCTGGTTGTAGAAGACGAAGTCGGCGTCGTCGCGCACCCGTCCGGCACCGGTCAGCAGCAGCGCCGATGCGTCCGCGTCGGGGACGCCCGGCGCCTCGCGCCAGCTCAGCTCGGCACGTACCGCGGCGGCGGCCACCGGAAGGTTGGCGCCCTTGCTCATGGAGGTCGCTGTCACCCGGCCAGTGTGCCGGGTGACGGCGCGCGCGTCAGCGGTGGCACCGGTACCGCCGGCGCGACCGCATGCGAGCGGCCTACGCGTCGAGGACCTGGCCGTCGCGGCGCACGACGGGCTTCTCCACGCTCCAGGGGAAGTTGATCCACTCGTCGGTGCGCTTCCAGACGTACTCGCACTTCACCAGCGAGTGGGACTTCTCGTAGATCACGGCGGACCGGACCTCGGCGACATGGTCGAGGCAGAAGTCGTGGACCAGCTTCAGCGTCTTGCCGGTGTCCGCGACGTCGTCCGCGATCAGCACCTTCTTGTTGGAGAAGTCGATCGCGTTGGGGACCGGCGCCAGCATGACCGGCATCTCCAGGGTGGTCCCGACGCCGGTGTAGAACTCGACGTTGACCAGGTGGATGTTCTTGCAGTCCAGCGCGTACGCCAGCCCGCCCGCGACGAACACCCCGCCCCGCGCGATCGACAGCACGACATCGGGTTCGTACCCGTCGTCGGCGATCGTCTGCGCGAGTTCGCGGATCGCCCCGCCGAACTTCTCGTAGGTCAGATTCTCGCGTACCTCGCTCATGCGACGGGCCTCACACCTGCGTCCGATGGAAATTGATGAACGAGCGGGAGGCGGTCGGCCCCCGCTGCCCCTGGTAACGCGAGCCGTAGCGCTCACTGCCGTAGGGCTCCTCGGCGGGGGAGGCGAGCCGGAACAGACAGAGCTGCCCGATCTTCATCCCCGGCCACAGCTTGATCGGCAGGGTCGCCAGGTTCGACAGCTCCAGCGTCACGTGCCCGGAGAAACCGGGGTCGATGAAGCCGGCCGTCGAGTGCGTCACCAGGCCGAGGCGTCCCAGGGAGCTCTTGCCCTCCAGCCGCGACGCCAGGTCGTCCGGCAGCGAGATGACCTCGAAGGTCGACGCCAGCACGAACTCGCCCGGGTGCAGGATGAACGCCTCGTCCCCCTCCGGCTCGACGAGCCGGGTCAGATCGGCCTGCTCGACGGCGGGGTCGATGTGGGGGTACCGGTGGTTCTCGAACACCCGGAAGTAGCGGTCCAGCCGCACGTCGATGCTCGACGGCTGCACCATGGATTCGTCGTACGGATCGATGCGTACCCGTCCGGCGTCGATCTCGGCCCGGATGTCCTTGTCTGAGAGAAGCACGCCCCGAGGATACGCAGAGCGCGCGGGCCGTCCCCAATCGGACACCTGCCCGCGCGCCCGCGCCCGCCTCTGTTACCGCTGGTCCGACCGCCCCTGCACCACCACGGGCACGGCGTTCCTCAGCCGCGCACACCGCGGACACCGCACGAGCCGCCCGGGCCCGAGCCGGTCCGCGCCGAGCTGCTGCAGAGGAAACGAAGCGGTACTGAACACGTGCCCTTCGGCACAGCGGACGACGGTGCGCTCCATCAAGTCCATCGGGCCCCTTCCCCAACGAATGCGGACGAAGCCCCACATTAGGTGATGACCCGGACCGACTCGCACGCGGCACTCCGCGCCCCGAGGTTACGCCCCAACTCCCGCCCCCCGCACAGCCTTCCACGGCCCGGACACGCCACACGCCCCGCGGGGCGATGCATCGCGGGGCGCGTGATGAGGTAGAGTGAGCGACGATGCGGTACCGATCAAGGTCCGCCGCGCGGATGTAGTTTAATGGTAGAACATGAGCTTCCCAAGCTTATAGCGCGGGTTCGATTCCCGTCATCCGCTCTTCCACGAAGCCCCAGGTCAGCGACCTGGGGCTTCGTCGTTGTCCGGACCTCGCCGGGCGTCCCGCACCACCTCTGCACCACCCGTCACCTGATCCGGCTTGTCACACGCCCTCTCCCGGGCCGCGCGCACCATCCGGTCCAGCCCGCCGGCCATGCTGAGCGGCTCGACGGCTCAGAGCGATGCCTCGGCTCCGAGGCTTCCAGCACTGATGGCTCTCCGGAGCACGTGGGCGATCTCCTCGGGCTTGAGGTCGATGCCGTCGAGGCCTTCGACGGTCAGCGGCACCTCTTCCAGCGCGTACTCGCCTCGGCCCCCGACGCTGAACTCGGGGCCGGTGCGGTCCTCGAAGGACCAGGTCGCGATCCGGGCGAGGTAGAAGAGCTGGCGCTCGTCGTCGGATTCCATCGTGTGGAGGAGGCGGATGATGTCGGCCTTCCCCGCGATCTCCTCATGGATCTCCCGGTGGAGGGCGGCCTCTCGGGACTCGTCGCCGGGTTCGACGCCGCCGCCGGGCAGGACCCAGTACTCGGGGATTCCGGGCCTGGTGCGACGGATGACGAGCATCGTGCCGTCTGCGGTGACGAGGATGGCGCGGACTCGTTCGATCATGGCGGTTCGCCTCCCTGCTTGTTGACGGTCTCGGTGGAGCAGCCAGCCGCCGTCCGCGTGGACCGACTGCCCCGTGATGGACGAGGCGGAGGGAAACCATGATTTCGGTGGCCGTTTACACAGGTCAGATGCGGTGTCGACGTTCTGGGCTTCGGTGATTCCCCAGCTCATGGCGCGGGTTGCCGACTGGGCACGATTGCGCGCACCGGTATCGAATCCGGCACGAGCGCGCCGAGCAACTCCTCGGCGCCTGACAGGGGGAGACAGCCGCTCGTGAACGAAGGCCCAGGTCAGCGACCTGGGCCTTCGTCGTCGTCCGGGGCCGCCGCGGGGCCGGCCCCGCGGCCGAGGTGCGTCAGTTCTGTGCGGTGTCCTCGGCCGGCGGCGCCGTGGCCTCCGGCTGGGCGGTCCCCTCGGCCGTGCCGGTCTTCTCGCGCATCTTGCGGACCAGTTCGGCCTTGCGGTCGGCGGCGCTCTGGCGGTCGCGGTTGCGGTGCGGGCCGTTGTTCTGGCGTTCGGCGCGGGACTGCTTCTTGCGCTGGCCGCCGCCCTGGCCCACGGGGTTGTTGATGTTCTTGCTGTCGGTCACGGGGACTCCTCGCGGATTGGTCGGTGAGGACGGGTACGGAGGCCCGTCGTCGGCGGCCCTTCGACCGGTGTTCCCATGATGCGGGACGGGGGGCCGAGGGCCCCGATGCGGCCCCCCGACAGGGGGTCCTCGCCGGGGGGCGGCGGGGAGCCTAGGATCGCGGGCATGGCGCTGAGCATGGACGACGTGGACCGGTTCGAGGCCGCCAGGCCCCGGCTGGAGGCCATCGCCTACCGGCTGCTCGGGTCGGCGGGCGAGGCGGAGGACGCCGTGCAGGAGACGTTCCTGCGGTGGCAGGCGGCCGACGTCGGACGGATCGAGGTGCCCGAGGCGTGGCTGACCAAGGTGCTCACCAACTACTGCCTCAACCAGCTCACTTCGGCCCGCGCGCGGCGCGAGACCTATGTGGGGCGCTGGCTGCCCGAGCCGCTGCTCGCCGGGGACCCGATGCTCGGGCCGGCCGAGACCGCCGAGCAGCGCGACTCGGTGTCGTACGCCGTGCTCGTGCTGCTGGAGCGGCTGTCGCCCGGCGAGCGGGCGGTGTACGTGCTGCGGGAGGCCTTCGGCTACCCGCACCGGGAGGTCGCCGAGATCCTGGACATCACCGAGGCCGCCAGCCAGCAGATCCACCACCGGGCGAAGAAGCACGTCGCGGACGGCAGGACGCGCACCGAGATCGACGAGGCCGCCGCGCGGCGGATCGTCGAGGAGTTCCTGACCGCGGCGACCAGCGGGCGGACCGAGCCGCTCGTGCGGCTGCTGACCCAGGACGCCGTCTCGGTCGGCGACGGCGGCGGCAAGATCCCGGCCCGCGCGAAGGCGTTCGAGGGCGCGCTCGCGGTCGCCACGTTCCTGCGCGGCCTGTTCAAGCCCAGCGACGCCAAGCGGGCCTGGATCGGCGGTGCGCCCGGCATCTACGCGTCGACCGCCAACGGCGGGCCCGCCGTGGTCGCGGTCGTGGACGGCCGGGTCGTCGGCATCACCTGCCTGGAGGTCACCCCGGAGGGCATCGTGGCCGTCCGCAGCCAGGTCAACCCCGACAAGCTCCTCCGCGCGACCGAGCGGTGGGCCGCCGCGCACCACGGGGAGGCCCCGCTCCACACCCTCTGAGGCGATGTGACGCAGGTCACATCCCGATCCTGTCAGGAAACGCGGGGCCGTCCGGTTCAAGGGGCGACACCACGCCGGAGACCGGCGGACCCGCCCAGACAGGAGCACGGACATGCAGCACCGCATCGTCGTCCTCGGAGCCGGCTACACCGGAGCATCCGCCGCCGGCCGCCTCGCCCGGCGGCTGCACCACGCGGACGTCGCCATCACCCTCGTCAACCCCGAGCCCGACTTCGTCGAGCGCGTCCGGCTGCACCAGCTCGCCGCCGGCCAGGACCTCAGGCCCCGGCCGTTCGACGAGATGTTCGCGGGCACCGGCGTGGAGCTCAGGCTCGCCAGGACCACCGCCGTGGACGTGGACGCCAAGGTGGTCACGGTCGCCGCCGCCGACGGCTCGGGGCAGGAGGAGCTGGCGTACGACACCCTGGTGTACGCCCTGGGCAGCGGCTGGAACGACGGCGGCGTCCCCGGCACCGCCGAGCACGCCCACGAGATCTCCGGCCGCCCCGGCGCCCTGCGGCTCCGCGACCGCCTGGCCGCCCTGGAAGCGGGCCGGCCCGTGGTCGTGGTCGGCGGCGGACTGACCGGCGTGGAGGCAGCGACGGAGATCGCCGAGGCCCGCCCGGACCTGGACGTCGCCCTGGCCGCCCACGGCGCCCTCGGCGACTGGCTCTCCGAGAAGGGCCGCGCCCACCTGCGGAAGGTGGTCGCCGGACTGGGCATCACCGTCCACGAGCACACCGCGGTCGACGCCGTGGAGGCCGCCGCGGTGACGACCGCCGACGGCCGGACCCTGCCCGCCGACGTCACCGTGTGGACCACCGGCTTCGCCGTCCACCCGATCGCCCGGGCCACCGCCCTGGAACTCACCGAGGGCGACCGGATCGTGGTCGACGACACCATGCGCTCGGTCTCCCACCCGGACGTGTACGCCGTGGGCGACGCGGCGATGGCGGCCGGCCCCCTGGGCAAGCCCCTGCGCATGTCCTGCGCCTCGGGTGTCCCGATGGCCTGGCAGGCCGCCGACGCCATCGCCGCCCGCCTGGCCGGCACCAAGGTCCCCCGTGTCCCCATCCGCTACTTCCAGCAGTGCGTCTCGCTCGGCCGCAAGGAGGGGCTGATCCAGTTCGTCACCGCCGACGACCGGTCGGTCGCGCGCGCCCTGACGGGCCGGACGGCGGCCCTGTACAAGGAGCTGGTGTGCAAGGGCGCGGCCTGGACCGTCGCCAACCCGACCGTGGGCATGCCGGCCAGGCGCCGCCGGATCGCCCGGCAGGAGGCGGCGTCCCCGGCCCCGGCCCGGGCGACAGCCTGACCCGGACCGGAGGGCCCACCCTCCGCCGCCCCGCCGGGGCGGCGGAGGTCCGTGCGGCGCGGCAGGGCGCCCGAGAGGCGGGCGGGCAGGTAAGAGACAGGCATGTCCCACCCCGGCACCCTCGTCCTGATCATGTTCATCGCCGTGCTGTCGCCGCTGCTGGCGGACCGGGCGGCGCGCAGGATCCGCGTCCCGCTGGTGATCTTCGAGATCGCGCTCGGAATCGTCGTCGGCCCGCAGCTCCTCGGCTGGGCGCACACGGACCGGGTGACGGACACCCTGGCGAACCTCGGGCTGTCCATGCTCATCTTCCTCGCCGGGTACGAGATCGACTTCGCGGCCGTCCGCGGCCCCACGCTGAACCGCTCGCTGGCCGCGTGGCCGGTGTCGCTCGCGCTCGGCATCGGCATCGCCTTCCTCCTCGCCGACGGTGGACTGTCCGAGGTGTTCGTCGTCGGCACGGCGCTGACCAGCACCGCGCTGGGCACCGTGCTGCCGATCCTGCGGGACTCCGGTGATCTCGGCTCCCCCTTCGGCAAGGCCGCGTCGGCCTTCGGGGCGGTCGGGGAGTTCGGCCCGGTGGTGGCCGTGGCCCTGCTGCTCAGCGGCCGGCGGCCCGGAGAGGCGGCGGCGGTGCTGATCGCCTTCGCCGTCGTCACCGCGGCCGCCGTCCTGTGGGCGCTGCGGCCGCGGCCGCCCTGGTTCTCGCGTCTGGTCGACGAGACGCTGCACAGCAGCGGCCAGTTCGCGGTGCGCTTCGTGATGCTGCTGCTGGCCGCGATGCTCGGCCTGGCCACCGTGTTCGGGCTCGACGTGCTGCTGGGGGCGTTCGCGGCCGGGGTGCTGACCCGGCTGGTGCTCCAGGGGGCCGCTCCCGAGACCGGGCCCGAGATCATGGGCAAGGTGGAGGCCGTGGGCTTCGGCTTCCTGGTGCCCCTCTTCTACGTGGTGACGGGGATCGAGTTCGACCTCGACGCGCTGCTCCACGACGCCCGTGCCCTGCTGCTGGTGCCGGTGTTCCTGGCGCTCTTCGTGATCGTGCGGGGCGGTCCGGTGTACGCCCTCGCCCCGCGGGAGTCCGGCCGCCGCGACCGGGCCGCGCTGACCCTCTTCTGCTCCACCTGTCTGCCGCTGGTGGTCGCGATCACCACCATCGGCACCGATCAGCGCATTCTGCCCACGGACACGGCCGCCGCGCTGGTGGGCGCCGCGATGATCTCCGTACTGGTGCTGCCCCTGACGGCCATGCGGCTGCGGCGCGGGCGCGGCGGCGGAGCGGCGCCGTCCGGCACCCCGGCGGAGTCGGAGACCTGGTGACGGCGGGGCGGCAAAGGCTTCGGGACGCGGCGGGCGGCGAAGGCTCGGAGACGGCGGCCGGCGGGGCGGGAGAGGCTTCGGGACGGCGGGCGGGGGCGGTGGTGCGGGGGCCGTCCGGCGGCGCCTGCGGCGCGTCACCCCGGGGCCGGTCGCCCGCTGCGGCCAGACTTCCGGCATGGACAACGCACCGAAGGCCGCCCTCGAAGGCGGCCCCGACGACCTGCCCGAGCGCATCGTCCCCGCGCCGGAGCCCGGATCCGACGTCAAGGTCCCGCTGCGCGGGGGCTACGAGCACTTCCGGGCCACCACGCGCGAGCAGCAGACCGACCAGGGCGCACTGCCGGTCTACGAGTGGTGGGAGCGCACCGAACTCCCCGGCTGAGGGTCCCCGGTTCCCGGGCGAACGGTCCGGGGACGCGGCCCGGGCGGCGCCCGCTCACTCCTCCCCGGTGCTCACCAGGGCGAGCGTGATGTTGTCAGGGCCGCCCGCCTCGACCGCCGCCCGCCACAGCTCGTAGGCCGCCCGGCCGTGGTCGTGCTCGCGCAGCACCTCCTCGATGACGTCGCCGGGCACCGGGTCGGTCAGCCCGTCCGTGCACACCAGGCAGCGGAACCCCGGTTCGAGCGGAACGGCCGTCAGATGCGGGGCGATGCCGCCCGGTTCACGGGATCCGCCGAGGGACTGGGTCAGCAGGGAGACGGTGCGCCGCCCGGGCAGCGGGGGCGGGTTGTCGTCGACGCTGAGCAACTCCAGTCCGCCGTCCCGCCAGCCCAGGACCCGGCTGTCGCCGACGTTGAACACCAGCGCCGTGCCGGCGAGCAGCACGACCCCGGCGACCGTGGTGCCCATGGTGGCGCGCGCCGGGTCGCGGGCGGCGGCCGCGTACACCTCGCGGTTGCAGAGGTCCAGGACGTCGCGCACGGCGTCCTCCCCGTCCAGCGCGGGCCCGTGGAGGGCCAGGATCCGGGCGACGAGGGCGCTGGCCACCTCGCCGGCCGGCTGGCCGCCGATGCCGTCGGCGACGGCCACGACCAGCGGTGAGCCGAGGGGGAACACCAGGGTCTGCGGGTTCCCGGTGACGGTGCCGGTGAGCGTCCAGGGCCCGGCCACCAGGCTGTCCTCGTTGTTCTCGCGCAGCAGGCCGGGGTGGCTCAGCGCGGTGACGGTGACGTGCTCCATCGGTGTGCCGCCTCTCCCGACGGAATCGGCCGGGCTCGTCTCCATTCTCGCGCCCCGGGCCGCCCACGGGCACCCGAACCCCTCCGGAATACCCCCCTGGGTATCACCTGTTACGGTGGTGACAGATACCCCCGGGGGTACACAGCAAGGAAAGGAGCCGCAGTCGTGTTCTTCGCCGACACCCTGGAGTTCGAGGGCCTGGGCAACCGCAGCCATCTCGCCGGCGGCCGGGAGGCCGCGGTCGTGGTGGACCCGCCCCGCGACATCGACCAGGTCATCGCGGCCGCCGCCCGCCGTGGCGTGCGCATCGCCCTCGTCGCCGAGACCCATGTGCACAACGACTACGTCTCCGGGGGCCTCGAACTCGCCCGCGTCACCGGCGCCCGCTACCTCGTGCCGGCCGGGGCGCACGTCGCGTTCCCCCGTACCCCCGTCGCCGACGGCGACACCCACACCGTCGACGGGGCGCTCACGCTGCGCGCCGTCGCCACCCCCGGGCACACCCCGCACCACACCGCGTACGTCCTCCAGGAGGACGGCCGCGCGGTGGCCGTCTTCACCGGGGGCTCGCTGCTGATCGGCACCGTCGGGCGCCCCGATCTGGTGGAGCCCCGGCTGACCGAACGACTCGCCCGGGCCCAGCACGCCTCGGCGCACCGCCTGGCGGACGAACTCGCGGACGACGTGCCGGTCCTGCCCACCCACGGCTTCGGGAGCTTCTGCTCCTCGGCCCCCGCGGAGGGCGACACCACGACCATCGGCCGGGAGCGCGCGCACAACGAGGCGCTGACCCTGGACGTGGACACCTTCGTCGCCCGGATGCTCGCCGGTCTCGACGACGTCCCCGCGTACTACGCGCACATGGGCCCGGTGAACGCCGCGGGTCCCGCCCCCGTCGACCTGTCGCCGCCCGCGACCGCCGACGCCGGGCAGATCGCGGCCCGGCTCGCCGCCGGCGAGTGGGTGGTGGACCTGCGCCACCGTGTCGCCTTCAGCGAGGGGCACGTGGCCGGATCGCTGAACTTCGAGGGCGAGGGCAAGCTCGCCACCTATCTCGCCTGGCTGATCCCCTGGGGGAAGCCGGTCACCCTGCTCGCCGAGACCCCCGAGGAGATCGCCGCCGCACAGCGGGAGCTCGTCCGGGTCGGCATCGACCGCCCGGCCGCGGCGGCGACGGGCGGGCCGGAGCAGTGGGTCCGCGAAGGGGAGGAGCCCGCCTCGTTCCCCCGCGCCGTCTTCGCGGACCTGGCGGCGGCGCGCTCGCGCGGCGACGCCCCGGTGGTGCTGGACGTCCGCCGCGGCTCCGAGCGGGCGGACGGCCACATCGAGGGGTCGGTGCACATCCCCGTCCACGCCCTGCACGGCCGCCTCGCCGAGGTCCCCGCCGGGGAGGTGTGGGTGCACTGCGCGGGCGGCATGCGCGCCGCGATCGCCGCGTCGCTGCTGGACGCGGCGGGCCGGCGGGTGGTCGCCGTCGACGACGCGTTCGACGCGGCGGAGCGGGCGGGCCTGAAGGTCCTGGCCGGCCCCTGACCCGGGGGCACCGACCCGGCCGCGGCGCCCGCCCGGGCCCCCGCACCCGACCGGTCCTACTCCGGCGACCGACCCCTCTCCCCACCGCCCCTGAACGCCGTACCGGCGACCGCCCTCGCATGCCGCCTCCCGGCGCACCCGCAGGGCGGAGCGCCTCCGCACAGAAGCACGTGATCGCATGCCCACCGCCCCACCCCCTGCCCGGCCCACGCACTCCCCCGCCACCTCCCGCCCTCGCCGCGACGCGGGCGCGGGGCGACCTCCGGCCACCGGGCGCGAGGCCCGGCACCGCGTAAGGCCGCACCGTCTCGCCGCGGGAGCCGTGCGCCGCGCGCGGGGACCGCACACCACGGACGGGCGGGGAGCCGGACACCGCGCCGCCCCGGGTCGCGCGGGGCGGCCGCACGCCCCTGCCGGAGCCGGAGGCCGCCTTCGGCGGCCGTGCGCCCCCGGCCCGGGGGCACGATGTCGCTACGCCCGCCACCGGGGCCCGGCGTGAGCGCCCTCATAGCCGCGCTCGCCGCGGGCGGTGCGGTCGGGCTGGCGCTCGGGGCGCTCGGCGGGGGCGGCAGCGTCCTCGCGGTCCCCGCGCTGATCTATCTGCTCGGTTTCACCCCCGCCGCGGCCACCACCGCGAGCCTGCTGATCGTCGCGGCCACCTCGGCGACCGCCCTGTTCGCCCACGCCCGTGCCGGGACCGTGCGCTGGAAGGCGGGCGCCGCGTTCGCCGCCGCCGGGCTGGTGCCGGCCGCGCTCGCGGGCGCGGCGGCGGCCCGGCTGCCGCAGGCGGCGCTGACGGTGGCGTTCGCCGTCGTCGCCGCGGCGGCCGCGGTGGGGATGCTGCGGCCCGCGCGCGCGTCGGCGGCCGCCGGCGCCGCGCTCCCGGTGCGGCCCGCCCGGGCGGCGGGCGCGGGGGCGGGGCTGGGCGCCGTGACGGGGCTGCTCGGTGTCGGCGGGGGATTCCTCGCCGTACCGGCCCTGGTGACGGTGCTGTCCTTCGAGATGCGGGCGGCCGTGGGCACCAGCCTGCTGGTGATCTCGGTGAACTCGCTCGTCTCGCTGGCCGCGCGGTCCGGCTCGGCGGTACCGGTGGACTGGGCCGTCGTGGCGCCGTTCACGGCGGCGGCGATCCTGGGCGCCTGGGACGGCAGACGGCTGGCGGCGAAGGTCTCGGGACCGCTGCTGCGACGGCTGTTCGGCGCGATGCTGCTGGCGGTGGCCGCCCTCATGGTCGCGGATGTACTGATATGAGCGCGGCAGCGGGGAAGCAGACGGGGATGACCACCGTGACCACGCTCCGCACCGGCACCGAGGGACACCGCCGCCGCACCGCCGCCGTCCGCCCGGCGCGGACGGCGGGGGAGAACCGTGCGGGGCCCGGCCCGCCCGGGCTCCGGGACGGACCGGGCGGCACCGGGCCCCGGGGGCGTCAGGCCAGGGAGAGGAAGAGCTTCTCCAGCCGCGCCTTGATCTGCTCGCGGTCCGCGACCGGCTGGTCCCCCTCCGCCATGCAGTGCTGGAGACCGGTGGCGATGATCGCGAAACCGGCCCGGTCCAGCGCCCGGGAGACGGCCGCGAGCTGCGTGATCACGTCCTCGCAGTCCCTGCCGTCCTCGATCATCTTGATGATCCCGGCGATCTGGCCCTGCGCCCGGCGAAGGCGGTTGAGCACCGACTTCAGCTCGTCGGCCGCCATCTGCAGCTCCACGATTCCTCCTCCATAGATACCCCCTAGGGTATCGTAGACCTTTCGGAATACCGCAGTCCGGTACTCCGGGAGCCCGACCGCCGAAGGGAACCACCCCCGCATGACCACCCTGACCACCGACCCCGCCCGCGCCGCCCGGCGCCTGCCCCAGTACACCGTCGTCGACGTCCGCACCCCCGGCGAATACGCCTCCGGCCACGTCCCCGGCGCCCACAACGTCCCGCTGGACCACCTGCACTCCGCGCTTCCCGCCCTGAAGGCCGCCGCCGCGCGCGGCGAGATCCTCGTGGTCTGCGCGTCGGGCAACCGGTCCGCCACCGCCTGCACCGAACTCGCCGGGGCCGACATACCGGCCGTCTCCCTGGAGGGCGGCACCACGGCGTGGGCCGACCAGGGCCACCCGCTCGACCGCCCGGCGGGCGCCCGGGCCGGCTGGGCCATGGAGCGCCAGGTGCGGCTCGCCGCCGGATCCCTGGTGGTGCTCGGCCTCGCCGTCGGCACCCGCTGGCGCGCGGCCCGCTGGATCTCCGCGGCCGTGGGCTCGGGCCTGGTCTTCTCCGCCGCGACCGACACCTGCGGCATGGCCGCGGTGCTCTCCCGGCTGCCCCACAACCGCCCCCGCCCCGCCGACCTCGACGCCACCCTCGAGGCGCTCGGCGGCGCCTGACCCGCGGCGGACGCGACGGCGCCGGGGAGCCCCTGATCAGGGGCTCCCCGGCGCCGTCGCGTGCGGAGGTCAGTCGTCCAGCGCGTCCAGGACGTCGCCCAGGTCGACGAACTTGAAGCCGGTGCCCTCCCGTTCGGCGTCGCCCGCGTCGCCGTCCTGGACGACCAGCAGACCGTCGGGGTAGTCCGGGCCGAGCGGGGCGTTCAGCACGGCGGCGCCGTCGCACTCCTGCGACCCGTCGACGGCGGCCGACGCGGCGACCCGGAAGCCGCCCTCGTACTCGTTGCCGTCGCTCAGCTCGCGGTCGTAGGCGGCGAAGGTGTCGTCGCCCTGGCTGGACGCGAGCAGGTATCCGTCGCCGTCGCGTTCGGTGAGCAGGGTCAGCCCCTCGACGTCCGCCGACAGACGGGTGCCGCCGAAGCCCGGGTCGGCGCCGGGGACGCACTCGTCGCTCGCCTCGTCGTACACCGCCGGAACCCCGTACTCGCGGACCTTGTCCACGAGTTGCGGCGTGCCCCGCAGGTCGGCGCGCACCCGCCAGATGCCGACGTCCTCCTGGCCCGCGTACAACATGCCGTTCGCCGGGTCGACCACCATGCCCTCGACCTGCGGCAGTTCACCCGGCTCGCCGCAGGGGCGCCAGGTGGTGCCGTCGGGCAGCCGGAACGAGGACGGCAGGTCCAGGGTGCGGATCTTCCGGTAGGTGACCGTGCCGGCGGGGGTCCCGGTCAGCTCCAGCAGCGCGACACCGGTCCGCTCGCGACGGCTGACGAGGGCGTAGGAGCGGCCGGTGGAGGCGTCGGTCCAGGTGGCGAGCCCGTAGGCGGTGCGCTGTTCGTCGACCTCGGCCTGGTCGGCGGAGAACACCGCGGGCGCGGACGGGTCGGTGACGTCGACCAGCGGACCGCCGGGGCGGGCCGGGTCGATGCGGTGGACGCGCAGCCGGTCGTGGCCGCGGTCGCTGGTCACGGTGAGGTCCGCGCGCCCCCGGGCCAGCCGGAAGCCGTGCACGAGGTCGACGTTGTTGTACCGGCCGGGCGCGTTGCCGGGTGCCGCGGGCGGCGGCGCGGACAGGGTCTGCACGAGACGGGCCTTCAGGTCGTAGACGCGCAGCCCGCCCTCCTTGGCGGTGGCGATCACCAGACTGCGGGCCGGGTCCGCCGCGTTGCGCCAGATCGCCGGGTCGTCCGCGTCGGCGTTGCCGCCCTCCTCGTCGTCGTGGAGCGTGGCCGTCTCGGCCCGGGCGGTGACGGCGGGCAGCGCGCCCGACGGGGCGGCGTGCGCGGGGGCGACGGCGACGAGCGCCGTCAGGGCCGCGGCGAGCGCGGCTGCACGAGCGGACACAAGGGCTCCTCGGTCAGGACGCGGCCCGGCGGCGTCCCGCGGGAGCGCGCCGGATCGCGCGAAGGCGGTCAGCCGCGAGCCTGGGTCCGCGCCGTGGACGCCGTGCGTCCACGGGGTGAGCCCCACATGTGCATGCCATGAACGCCGGGGCGCCGCCCGGCCCTCCGGGTCATGCCAGGGCGATGAACAGCCCCAGGGTGGCGAGCGCGGTCAGCGCGCCGTAGAGGGCGAGGGCCACCGAGCGCGCCTCGGTGGACGGGTCGGTGCCGCCGTCGGCCCGGCGCAGTCCGAGGACGGACCTCACCACGAGGACGAGCGCGGCGGCGCAGCAGACGGCGATGAGTGAGTCGGTCACCCGGCGACCGTCTCACGCACCGTCAGACGCCGCATCCGGACGCGTCCGCCCGGATGCCCCGGCGGGCCCGTCCGGTGCCTCGTGCCCGAAGGCCCCCTCGGCGGCGCCCGGGCCGGCCGCTCCGGCGCCGGTCAGCTCGGCCAGGGTGGCCGTCAGCCAGCCCGTCCAGAAGGACTCCAGCTCGATGCCCCCGCGCAGCACCACGTGCCGCAGCCGGTCCTGGCGGCTGATCCTGCGCTCGGGCGGGAAGTCGCGGCGCTCGATCTCCCGGTAGTCCGCCAACTGGGCCCGGTGCAGCTCCAGATGGCGGACGAGCTCGGCCTCGACGTCCCCGCCGCCGACGGCCGCCGCCGCGCGCAGGCGCAGCAGCAGCGGGTCGCGCACCGGCCTCGGGTCCTCGCTCCGCCCCACCCAGTCCGCCAGTTCGGCGCGGCCCGCGGGCAGGACCTCGTACTCCTTCTTCTGCCCGCGGGTCGGCTGCGGCGACGGCAGGGCCCGGATGTGGCCGGCCTGCTCCAGCTTGCCCAGCTCCCGGTAGATCTGCTGGTGGGTGGACGACCAGAAGTAGCCGATCGACCGGTCGAAGCGGCGCGTCAGCTCCAGCCCCGACGAGGGCTTCTCCAGCAGGGCCGTCAGGATCGCGTGCGGCAGGGACATGGCCGCATCCTAGAGACGCCCGGTCACAGGGCGGCCGCGAGCCGGGTGCCCTGGTCGATGGCGCGCTTGGCGTCCAGCTCGGCGGCGACGTCCGCGCCGCCGATGAGGTGCACCGCGCGGCCGGCCTCGCTCAGCTCCTCGTACAGGGAGCGCCGCGGCTCCTGGCCGGTGCACAGCACCACCGTGTCGACCTCCAGCACGGAGGGGGTGCCGTCGACGGTGATGTGCAGGCCGCGGTCGTCGATCCGCTCGTACGTCACACCGGCGGTCATGGTGACGCCCCGGTGCTTGAGCTCCGTGCGGTGGATCCAGCCGGTGGTCTTGCCCAGGCCCGCGCCGACCTTGCTGGCCTTGCGCTGGAGGAGGTGCACCGTGCGCGGCGGGGCCGGGCGCTCGGGGGCCGTCAGCCCGCCGGGCCCGGTGTAGGCCATGTCGACGCCCCACTGGCGGAAGTACGTCGGCGCGTCGAGGCTCGCGCCCTCGCCGCCGTCGGTCAGGTACTCGGCGACGTCGAAGCCGATGCCGCCCGCGCCGATCACCGCGACCCGCTCGCCGACGGGCGCGCCGTCCCGCAGCACGTCGAGGTAGCTGACGACGCTCGGGTGGTCGATGCCGGGGATCTCGGGGGTGCGCGGGGTCACGCCGGTGGCGACGACGACCTCGTCGAAGGCGTCCGCCGGCAGGTCGGCGGCGGTGACCCTGGTGGAGAGCCGCACGTCGACGCCGCGTTCGGCGAGCTGGGTGCGGAAGTAGCGCAGCGTCTCGCCGAACTCCTCCTTGCCGGGGATGCGCCGGGCGATGTCGAGCTGTCCGCCGATGTCGTCGGCCCCGTCGAACAGGGTGACGGTGTGCCCGCGTTCGGCGGCCGAGACGGCGCAGGCGAGCCCGGCCGGGCCCGCTCCGACCACGGCGACCCGCTTCGCCAGCCGGGTCGGGGCGAGGACGAGTTCGGTCTCGTGGCAGGCCCGCGGGTTGACCAGGCAGGAGGTGATCTTCAGGCTGAACGTGTGGTCCAGGCATGCCTGGTTGCAGCCGATGCAGGTGTTGATCGTCTCCGGGCGCCCCGCCTCCGCCTTGGCGACGAAGTCCGGGTCCGCGAGGAACGGCCGGGCCATGGAGACCATGTCGGCGCGGCCCTCGGCCAGCAACTGCTCGGCGACCTCGGGCGTGTTGATGCGGTTGCTCGTCACCAGCGGGACGGAGACGGCGCCCATCAGCTTGCGGGTGACCCAGGTGTAGGCGCCGCGCGGCACGGAGGTGGCGATGGTGGGGATGCGCGCCTCGTGCCAGCCGATGCCCGTGTTGATGATCGTCACGCCGGCCGCCTCGACGGCCTTGGCGAGGGTGACGACCTCGTCGAAGGAGGAGCCGCCGGGCACCAGGTCGAGCATGGAGAGGCGGTAGATCAGGATGAAGTCCGGCCCGACGGCCTCACGGGTGCGGCGGACGATCTCCAGGGGCAGCCGGATGCGGTTCTCGTAGCTGCCGCCCCAGCAGTCGTCGCGCCGGTTGGTGTGGCGGGCGATGAACTCGTTGATGAAGTAGCCCTCGGAGCCCATGATCTCGACCCCGTCGTAGCCGGCCGAGCGGGCGAGGACCGCGGCGCGGACGAAGTCCTCGATGGTCTCCTCGATCTCGTCACCGGTGAGGGCGTGCGGGACGAACGGGCTGATGGGGGCCTGGATCGCGCTCGGCGCCACCAGGTCCTGGTGGTAGGCGTACCGGCCGAAGTGGAGGATCTGCATGGCGATCCGGCCGCCCTCGGCGTGCACGGCGTCGGTGACGACGCGGTGCCGCGCGGCCTCCTCCTCGGAGGTGAGCTTGGCCCCGCCCTCGTAGGGGCGGCCGCGGTCGTTGGGGGCGATGCCGCCGGTGACGATCAGGCCGACGCCGCCGCGGGCGCGCTCGGCGTAGAACGCCGCCATGCGTTCGAACCCGTTCTCCGCCTCCTCCAGCCCCACGTGCATGGATCCCATGAGGACCCGGTTGGGCAGGACGGTGAACCCGAGGTCGAGCGGACGCAGCAGATGCGGGTACGGGTTCGGCCTGGTGGGGGACGTACTCATCGGAGCCTCCTCGCTCGGGTGTCCAGGCTGTTGTAGCCGCCCGGCGGGCCCTTTTGCAACAAAGTGCAAAATGAGCTGTGTCACCACCCCCGGTAACCGAACAGACAAATACACCTATCAGCCATACGGGTGATAATGGTTATCAAGCCCCATTCCGGACCTCTACCGTGTCGCCCGTGGCGGGATGGCAGCAGGTGAGCGCGCTGGGGATCGTGGCGATTCTCGGAGCACAGGGAGCCGGCATCGGCACCCCGGCGTCCGAGGATGCCAACGCGTCGGACCGGCAGGAGGTGTCGGCTCCGGCACCCGGAAGTGATCAGGACGCGCCGTCGCGCGCGGACGGAGGCGGTCCGCCGCCGACCGTCTCGGTGCACGTGACGGTGCCCGGCCTCGCCGGGGTCCACATCTGGGCCACGACCGGCACGGACCACTGCCCTCCGCCGCCGCCCCCGCCGCCCTGCCCGCCCACGCCCACGCCCACGCCTCCCCCGCCGCCCAGCCCCCCGCCGACGCCGACACCTCCGCCGCCCGCGCCGACACCGCCGCCGCGGCCCGAGCCGCCGGAGCCGCTCCCACGCCCACACCCCCGCCGGCCCCGGTGCTGCCCGCGCCGGAGCCTCCCCGCCCGCGCCCGCCCCGCCGCCGCCACCGGCTCCGGCGCCCCCGGCACCCGAGCCGGAGCCGCCCGCCGAGCCGACGCCCGCACCCGCCCCGCCGCCGGAGCGGGTGGAGGCCGTCGCCATCCACACGTACCGCCCGGCGACCAAGGGCCCCGAGCCCTCGGGGACGCCGCTCACGGTGCTGATGCTGGTGACGACGACCCCGGCCGTGCTCGCGGCGGCACTGCTGCGCCCGCGCTCGCAGTCCTCCGCCCGCCGCGGCCGCTGAGCCGGTGCCGGCCCGCGCCCGGGCCGGCACCCCGGGCCGCGTCCGCCGGCCGCACGCGTCTCCCCCCGCTCCACCGGCCCGCCCCGCCGACCAGCTCGGCGGCGCGCACCGTCCGCACCGCGCACCCCTCACCCGTCCGCACCCCCTCACGGAGTCACCACATGTCCGACTGGCTCGTCCTGGCCACCGTGATGGCGGCCGCCTGCGCCGTCGTCCTCGTCGTCACCGTCCTCAGCCAGCGCAGACTCCGCGACGCCGCGGACGGCCCCGAGCCGGCCGAGTCGCCCCAGACGCCCGACGTGCTCGAGTACATGGTGATGATGGTCGGCGTCGTGTACGCGATCGTGCTCGGTCTCGCCATCGCCGGTGTCTGGGAGGCCCGCGGGGCCGCCCAGGACGCGGTGCGCACGGAGGCGCAGGCGCTCCACGAGGTCACCCAGCGCGCCCAGGTCTACCCGTCCGACTTCCGGGAGAAGCTGCGGACCGACATCGACGCCTATGTGACCGAGGTCGTGGTGGACGAGTGGCCGCTGATGATCGAGCGGGAGGAGCTCTCGCCGCGCGGGACGGAACTGCTCGCCGCGGTCCGCACGGGCGTGGCCGAACGCGCGCCGGTGAACGAGCTGGAGGCCCAGGCGTACCAGCCGATGCTGGACCAGGTGGCCGCCGCCGAGGACGCGCGCAACGCCCGCGCCGAGGGGGCGGGCGCGACCCTGCCGGGCATCGTGTGGTTCGGCCTGATCGCCGGCGCGGTGATCACCGTCGGGCTGATCTTCACCATGCAGATCGGCCGCACCTTCCGGGAACTGCTGCTCGCCGGGCTGTTCAGCGCGCTGATCGCGTTCCTGCTCTTCCTGGTGTGGGACTTCGACGCCCCGTTCGGGCGGTCGGGCTCCGATTCCGCGGACGCGTTCCGCCAGCTCTTCCCGGGGATCTCGGGCTCGGACTGACCGCCGCCCCCTCCCGCACCGCACCCCGTCCGTGGGCCGCCCCGAGGCGGCCCACGCGGCGTTGCGGGACCTGCGCGGAGGCGGTCCGGGGCAGGCGTGAACGCCGGCGGAATAGAGAACCGGGGAGCGTGGTTGAATGGCATAGTTCAAAGTTCAACGACTAGCTCAAGGACTACTGGAGAGGTGACCGCCATGCAGTTCGGCATCTTCACGGTCGGCGACGTCACGACCGACCCGACCACCGGCCGCACGCCGAGCGAGCACGAGCGGATCAAGGCCACCCTCGCCATCGCCCGGAAGGCGGAGGAGGTCGGACTGGACGTCTTCGCGACCGGCGAGCACCACAACCCGCCGTTCGTCCCCTCCTCGCCGACCACGCTGCTCGGCTACCTCGCCGCCCGCACCGACCGGCTGATCCTGTCCACCTCGACGACGCTGATCACCACCAACGACCCGGTGAAGATCGCCGAGGACTACGCCTACCTCCAGCACATCGCCGACGGCCGCGTCGACCTGATGATGGGCCGGGGCAACACCGGACCGGTCTACCCCTGGTTCGGCCAGGACATCCGCCAGGGCATACCGCTGGCCATCGAGAACTACGCGCTCCTCCACAGGCTGTGGAGGGAGGACGTGGTCGACTGGGAGGGCAAGTTCCGCTCGCCGCTCCAGGGCTTCACGTCCACCCCGCGCCCGCTGGACGGCGTCCCGCCGTTCGTGTGGCACGGCTCGATCCGGTCCCCCGAGATCGCCGAGCAGGCCGCCTACTACGGTGACGGCTTCTTCCACAACAACATCTTCTGGCCCATGTCCCACACCCGGAAGATGGTGGACCTCTACCGCAAGCGGTACGCCTTCTACGGGCACGGCAGCCCGGAGCAGGCCATCGTCGGCCTGGGCGGCCAGGTGTTCATGCGCAAGAACTCCCAGGACGCGGTCCGCGAGTTCCGGCCGTACTTCGACAACGCGCCGGTCTACGGACACGGCCCGTCCCTGGAGGACTTCACCGAGCAGACCCCGCTCACGGTGGGCTCGCCCGAGCAGGTCATCGAGCGCACCCTCGGCTTCCGCGACGCGGTCGGCGACTACCAGCGCCAGCTCTTCCTGATGGACCACGCGGGGCTGCCGCTGAAGACCGTGCTCGAACAGCTCGACATCCTCGGCGAGCAGGTCGTCCCCGTCCTGCGCAAGGAGTTCGCGAACCTGCGCCCGGCCGGTGTGCCCGAGTCGGCACCGCTGCACCCCGCCGTCACCGGCGCCGCGGCCTCCGCCGGCACCGTTCCCGCCGACACCGTTCCCGCCGACACCACGAAGGAGTCGTGACCGTGCAGACCACGCAGAACACCGGAACGCTGAAGCTCGTCGTCGTCTCCGCGGGCCTCGGCGTGCCCTCCTCGACCCGGCTGCTCGCGGACCGGATCACCGAATCCGTACGCCGCGAACTGGCCGGGACGGGGCGGGAGGCGGACGTCCGCGTCGTGGAGCTGCGCGACCTGGCGGTCGCCATCGCCAACAACTTCGTGACCGGCTTCCCCGCGCCCGCCCTGGAGGAGGCGCTGGAGGCGGTGACCGAGGCGGACGGCGTCGTCGCGGTGACACCCGTCTTCGCCGCGTCCTACAGCGGCCTGTTCAAGTCGTTCTTCGACCTCGTCGAGCCCGACGCGCTGACCGGCAAGCCGGTCCTCGTCGCGGCGACCGGCGGCACCGCCCGGCACTCGCTGGTGCTGGAGCACGCGCTGCGCCCGCTCTTCGCCTATCTGCGGGCGCTGGTCGTGCCGACGGCCGTCTTCGCGGCCTCGGAGGACTGGGGCGGCACGGGCGACGCCCTGACCGACACGCTGCCGGACCGCATCGTGCGGGCCGGGCGCGAGCTGGCCGGGCTGATGGCGACCACGGAACGACGCACCCCCGCCGGGCCGAGCCCTGCCGACCTGTTTGCGTAGATTTACGTAGGCTTGCGGGCGTGCACGAGCCGGTGCACGCCCGCAGTCCACGGAGGTGTCGGCATGGCAGGGACAGGCAGGATCGTCGTGGGGGTGGACGGTTCGGAACCGTCCGTCACAGCGCTGAGGTGGGCCGTCCGGCAGGCCGGACTGAGCGGCGAGCCCCTGGAGGCCGTCATCAGCTGGGAGTACCCGGCGGCCGGCTGGGCGGCGATGGTCCCGTCGCTGCCGACCGACTTCGACCCGGAGGAGATGGCCGGGAAGATCCTGGGCGACACCCTGGAACAGACGCTCGGCGCCGAGGCGGCCGCGTCGGTGACCCGCAAGGTGCTCATCGGCAACCCGGCCCAGGCGCTGATGGACCGCGCCCAGGGGGCCTCCCTCGTGGTCGTCGGCGACCGCGGGTACAGCGGCTTCAAGGCGGCGCTGCTCGGCTCGGTCGGCCTGCATCTGTCGCAGCACGCACCCTGCCCCGTGGTGATCGTCCGCGGCGAGACGGCCCTCTGAGCGCCGCCGGGCACCGGTACGGGGCTTCTGGCGCACGGGCCCGCCAGGGCCCCTGGCGCCCGGCCCCGCCGCACCCCCGCCCAGAGCGGTTTTCCACAGGTTCGTCCACAGGGTTGTCCACGGCCCGGGCGGACTGTCGGTGGTGCCGCCTATCGTTTCGGCATGACCCCTGCTCTGATCGGGCGTGACCACCCCGCGGGCGTCCTCCGGGCGGAGATCGGCCGGGCGACGGACAGCCACGGGGGCCTCGTGCTGGTCACCGGCGAAGCCGGTATCGGCAAGACGACCCTGGTCACCGAGGCGGCCGACGAAGCCCGCCGGCGCGGGGCCCTGGTGCTCGGCGGATCCTGCTGGGACTCCGACAGCGCCCCCGGCTACTGGCCCTGGGTGCAGGTGGTGCGGGGGCTGCGCCGCGGCTGCCCGGAAGCCGAGTGGGCACAGGCCGAGAAGGCCGCCGGCGGCCGGCTCGGCGTGCTGCTCGGGGAGGCCCCCGGCGAGCCCGAGGCCGGCGGCGACGCGTTCCCCGTGTACGACGCGGTGACCACCGCCCTGGTCACCGTCTCCCAGCACCGCCCCCTCGTGGTCGTCCTCGACGACCTCCACTGGGCGGATCCGGCGACGCTGCGGCTCCTGGAGTTCGCCGCGCAGCACGCCTGGTTCGAGCGCCTGCTGCTCATCGGCACCTACCGGGACGCGGAGGTCGAGGCCGCCGACCACCCGCTCCAGCCGCTGATCCTCCCCCTCGCGGCCCGGGCCGCCGCCACCGTGACCCTCACCGGCCTGGAGCGCGACGAGGTGGGCGCGCTGATCGCGCTCACCGCCGGCAACGAGCCGGAGCCCTCGCTGGTCGACGAGGTGCACCGGCGCACCGGAGGCAACCCCTTCTTCGTCGAGCAGACGGCACGCATCTGGCACAGCGGCCATCCGGTGACGGCCATCGCCCCCGGGGTGCGCGAGGCGGTCAGACGACGGCTGGCCCTGCTGCCGGATCCGGTCGGCGAGCTGCTGGCCGTCGCGGCCGTGCTGGGCCGCCGCTTCCACCGGAAGGTGCTGGCGGCGACCGCCTCCGCACCCGTGCCGCACGTCGACCGCCTGCTGTCCCGGGCCGTCGCCGCCCGGCTGGTGACACCGCGAACGGGCGGCGTCTTCGCCTTCGCCCACGACCTGGTGCGCGAGACCCTCTACGAGTCGCTGGAGGCGCCCGGCATCCGCCGGCTGCACGCCCGCGCCGTGGAGGTCCTCACCGGCCCGCCCGAACAGGGGGTGCGGGCCCTGCCGGCCGACATCGCCCGCCACGCCCACCTGGCCGGCGACGAGCTCGACCGCGACCTCCGGGTGGACCTGCTGCTCGCCGCCGCCCGGGACGCCTCCGGGCGCCTCGCCGGAGAGGAGGCCACCGGCCACTACCGGCGCGCCCTCGACGCGGCGGCACCCGACCCCCGGCGGGCCGCGCTGATCCACCTGGACCTCGGCGGCCAGCTCGGCCACGACGGCGACGAGCACGGCGCCTGGGCGAGCTTCGACCGTGCCGCCGACCTCGCCGAGGAGGTGGCGGCACCCGAACTGCTCGCCCGGGTCGCCATCACCCTCCACGGCCACGCCGACGTCCCCGGCCGGCGCCAGCTCCGCCGCACCCAGGACATGCTGCGCCGCGCCTACCGCGCTCTGGTCGACCGCGGCAGCGAGGAGCTCGCCGGCCTCTCCTACGAGCAGATCGCCCAGGACCTGGCCGTGCGCTGCACCGCCCTCGCCCGCAGCGAGGGCGACGACGACGCGCTGTCGTTCTCCCTGTGGGCACGCCACGACGCGATCTGGGGCATCGGCACCTCCGCCGAACGGCTCGACCTGACGGACGAGATGGCCGAGGTGGCCCGGCGCACGGACAACCACGAGATGGAGCTCCACGCCTTCGCCATGCGCTGGGTCTCCCTTCTGGAGCTCGGCGACCCCGCCTACCTGGCGCAGATGCGGACGTTCGTGGCCCTGGCCGAGCGGACGGGGACGCGCCGCTTCGAGCTGGCCATGGTGGTCGACCGGTCCCTGATCGCGGCGCTCGGCGGCCGGTTCGAGGAGGCCAGGGCACTGCTGGACAGCGTGATCGACAACCGCGCCGGCCATGTGACCTTCGCCTTCATGACCGCGCACATGGACTGGTCGATGAAGCTGCACTCGGGCCGGCTGGACGAGGCGGCGGCCGCGGTCGCGGCCCTGGAGGAGTCCGGTCACCCCTATCCGCGGCTGCTGGAGGGGATCACCGCCGTGGAGCGGGGGGACGTCGAGCGGGCGCGGCGGCTGACGGCGGAGCTGGAGGCGATGCCGGAGCCGGTGGTGCGGTCGTTCGCCCCGCTGCTGGTCCGGCTGCGGGCGCAGACGGCCGCCGCGGCCCGGGACCTGCCCGCCGTCGCCGAGCTGCGGGTCCTGCTGGAGCCGTACGCGGGGCAGTGGGTCGTCGCCCTCTACGGCTGCGACATCGGCGGCCCCGTCGACCTGTGGCGCGGCATGCTGGACGCGGTCGAGGGCCGCACCGGGGACGCCGTCGCCGCGCTGTCGGCCGCCGCCGCGTCGGCGGACCGGCTCCAGGCGCCGCCCTGGGCGCTGCGGGCCCGGGTGGCCCTCGCCGGGGTGCTGGAGGCGTCGGGTGATCCGGCGGCCCCGTCGCTGCGGGCGCGGGTCGGTCATGAGGCGCGGGAGCTCGGGCTGACGCATCTGCTCACCCCGCCGCCCGGCGCGGAGCCCGCGGCGGGGAGTGTTCCGGGCCAGGCCACGGCTCCGGCGACCGCCGCTCCCCGGGCGCCGGCGGGCGGGGCGGGACCGGCGCCGGTGCCGACGTCGGTCTCGGACTCGGTCTCGGACTCGGTGTCGGACTCGGCCTCGGTCTCGGCCTCGGCCTCGGCCTCGGACTCGGCCTCGGCAGGAGCTGCGGGTGGCACGGGCGGTGGGGAGTTCCGGCGGGACGGGGCCGTGTGGGCGCTGTCGTACGGGGGGCGGGCCGTGCATGTGCCGGACGCCAAGGGGCTTCGTGACCTGCACACCCTGCTGAGGCGTCCGGGGGACGACCTCCCGGCCGTGTCGCTGCTGGCCCCCGAGGGCGGGGCGGAGGTGGTCGCCGCGCGGAGCATGGGCGGCGATCCGGTGCTCGACGAGGAGGCCAAGGCCCGCTACCGGCAGCGGCTGGACCGGCTGGACGAGGAGATCGACCGTGCCGCCGTCCGCGGTGACGCCGCCCGCGCCGCCGAGCACGAGCGCGAACGGGCGGCGCTGCTGGAGCAGTTGCGCTCGGCCGCCGGGCTGGGCGGGCGCACCCGCCGCCTGGGCGACGAGGCGGAGCGCGCCCGGAAGACCGTCACCGCCCGGATCCGGGACACCCTCCGCAGACTCGACGCCCTCCACCCCGAACTCGCCGCCCACCTGCGGGAGTCGGTCACCACCGGCGCCTCCTGCGCCTACCGGCCGCCGCACCCGGTCGGCTGGCGGCTCTGACCGGAGCGGGCAGCTGGCGGCTCTGACGGGAAGGGGCGGCAGGAGCGAATCACCCGGAGCGAGTGACCGGAGCGGGCGACCGGAGCGGGCGACCGGCAACAGCGCACCGGGCCGCCGCCCCGGTGCGCTCGGCACGGGGCGGCGGCTGCCTCTCCTCGCGGGGGTCACCGGCGAGGGCGGTGGCTCACTTGCGGTTGTAGAGCCGCATGGTGACCGTCCCGAAGACGACCATCAGCACGGCCGACCAGCCCAGCGACCAGGCGATGTCCGCGGCCGGCCAGTTCCCCGCCATCAGCTCCCGCACCGCGGTCGCCACATGGGTGACGGGACTGTTGTTCACGAAGGCCTGGAGCCAGCCCGGCATCGTCTCCGGCTTGACGAAGACATTGCTGAGGAAGGTCAGCGGGAAGATGACCATCATGCTGACGCCCATCACCGACTTCTCGGTCCGCAGCATCAGGCCGAACATCGTCCAGATCCAGGAGAAGGAGAAGGCGAAGACCATCAGCAGCACCACACCGAGCAGGATGCCGATGACGCCGCCGTCCGCGCGGTAGCCGATGATCATGCCGACGACCAGCATCACGACGGACGCGATCAGATAGCGCACCACGTCCCCGAGGAGGTAGCCGACCATCGGGGAGGGACGCCAGATCGGCAGCGTCCGGAAGCGGTCGAAGACGCCCTTGGAGATGTCCGTGTTGACCGCGACGCCGGTGTACATCGTGATCATCACGACGCTCATGGTGAGGATGCCCGGCAGCAGGAACTGGATGTAGTCCGAGACGGAACCGGCGATCGCGCCTCCGAAGAGGTACGTGTACATCAGCACCATCATGATGGGGAACGCGGTGACGTCGAAGAGCTGCTCGGGGACGTGCTTGATCTTGAGCATCGCCCGCCAGCCGAACGTCAGCGACGCCGAGAGGGCACTGGGCCGCGGCGGGCGGTCCGTCGAGACCAGCAGGGCCGCGAGGTCCTCGGCCCGGGGTGCTTCCAGCTCGATGTCGCCGAGGTTGTCCTTGGTGGTGGTCGCGGTGCTCATGCCGCCTCCCCCTTCTTGTCGGTCAGGGCGAGGAAGACCTCGTCCAGGCTGGGCTGGCCCAGCGAGAAGTTGTCCACGGTGATGCCGTTGCGGGCGAGCTCGGCGAGCGCGTGGGCCGCCTGCTCGGCCGCGCCCCGGTCGCTGCTGCCGGCGCTGACGCGGGCCGTCATGGCCACCGGGTCGGCGTCCAGCAGCACTTCGGCGCCGAGGGCGGCGGCGAGCACGCGCTCCGCCTCCGGCCGCTGCTCCGCCTCGCGCAGCCGCAGATGGACGGCCCCGGAGCCGACGGACGCCTTCAGCTCGCCCTTGGTGCCCTCCGCGATCACCCTGCCGTGGTCGATCACGGCGATCCGGGAGGCGAGGTGGTCGGCCTCGTCCAGGTACTGGGTCGTCAGCAGGACGGTGGTGCCCTGGGCGACGACGGCCCGCACGATGTCCCAGACCTGGTTGCGGCTGCGGGGGTCGAGGCCGGTGGTGGGCTCGTCGAGGAAGAGCAGGTCGGGGGTGTTGAGGATGGAGGCCGCGATGTCGATGCGCCGCCGCATGCCCCCCGAGTAGTTCTTCACCTGCTTGTCGGCGGCGTCGCGCAGGCCGAACGCCTCCAGCAGCTGGGCCGCGCGCTCCCGCGCCGCCGGCTTGGGGTGTCCGAGCAGCCGGGCGAGGAGGATCAGGTTCTCCAGGCCGGTGAGGTCCTCGTCGACGGAGGCGTACTGGCCGGTGAGGCTGACCCTGCTGCGGACCGCGTCGGCTTCCTTCTGCACGTCCTTGCCGAACACCCGGGCCTCGCCTCCGTCCGGCCGCAGCAGGGTGGCCAGCATCCGGACCGTGGTCGTCTTGCCCGCGCCGTTGGGACCGAGGACGCCGTAGACCGTGCCGGCGGCCACCTTGAGGTCGACGCCGTCCACGGCACGGTTGTCACCGAAGACCTTCACCAGGCCGGAGGTCTCGATTGCCAGATCAGTACTCATCGTCAGTCCTTCGGTTCCTTTTCGTCGTGGAGTGCAGACCGCGCCGGGCGCGGGAAGTCATCGGTCGCGGGGCGGCGGGGGATCCGGCGGGCGGCGGGGGCCCCGGCGGGCGGGGGCCGTCATGAGACGTAGGGGCGCGCCGCGCGGGCGTCGCGCAGGGCCAGGCCCCACCAGCGGAGCTGGTCGAGCATGAGGGCCGCCGCCCCGGAGCGGTCGTCCAGCCCCTCGTCCAGCAGGTTGACGCCGACGCCGTTGCGCAGGGTGACGGTGTGGAGCTCGGTGAAGACCGAGCGGAGCTGCTCCACCGCGTAGAGCCCGCGGGAGCCGTGGCCGTAGCTGACGAAGCCGACCGGCTTGGTGTGCCACTCGTCGTAGGCGTAGTCGATGGCCTGCTTGAGGGAGGCGGGGAAGGAGCGGTTGTACTCCGGGGTCACGACCACGAAGGCGTCGGCGCGGCCGACCTCCGCGACGAAGTCGCGTATCGGCGGGGTGGCGGTGTCCGGGTAGCGGGCGGGGAAGTCGAACTCGGCCAGGTCGACCAGGGAGGGGACCAGACCGGGACGCCCGGTGGCGCACGCCAGGAACCAGCGGCCGATCTCCGCACCGACCCGCCCCTCGCGGGTGCTGCCGATGATCACGGCGACGCGCAGCGGTGACTCGCTTTCCTGCCGCTCGTGCATGGTGCCTCCCTCCCGGGCGTCCGGACCGTCACCCGGGAGGCGCGAGACGGCATCGCGCGGCCGCCAGATCGAGTCCGGCGGCCGCGCGCGGTGGCGGAGGGCGGGGGTGCCCGGTCCCGGCCGGGCTCACTGCCGCGCGTTCATTCCCGCACGCTCATTCCCGCACGTAGAACGCGTAGAACATGGCGAGACCGGTCGCCAGTCCGCATGCCAGTCCGATTCCGGCGGAGCGCAGGACGCTGCCGCCCGCGAGGCTGGTCAGGAACCCGATGGTCGCCCCGGTCAGCGCCCCGTACGACGCCGCCCGCAGTTCGCGCGGCAGACGGTGCTGGATCCGGCCCAGCCCGAAGGCGAGCGCGCCGAGGACGACGGCGCAGAGGATGCCGACGAGCCACTGGGCGCCGTCCGCGATTCCGCCGTCCTGGAAGCGGAGAACGGAAGCGGCCCAGATGCCGGCCGTCACCGCGAGGACGGCGGGCAGCAGGAACCCGAGCGGGCTGTGGTGCTGCCGTTCCGTCGTACCGTGCCGCCGCCGTCGTCCGTGCGGCATCGCTGCTTGAGTGGCCATGGCGCAGAGCTCCTTCCCTCTCGCCCCCGCGCGTCCTCATCCCAGGGCACACCCGTCCGGACCAGCGGGCAACTCCGCACGGAGCGGGCCCGGCCGTCCCGGGCCGCCCGGAATCCGGCGACACGCGCCCGCATCTCGGCGCCCGGGGCGGGTACGGGCGCAACGATCTCGTCGTGACCGGCGTCCTCAGGACCGGGGACAGGGGACAGGGGGACGGGGTCCCGGCCCTCGGGGCCGGCGGCATCGTCCGGACCGCCGAGAACGGGCCGCCGGGCCCCGGCCCGGAATCCGGCGGACCGGTCCCGGCCGGTCCCGGCCGGGACGCCGAGAACGGGACGGGAGCGGAGAGCGGAGTGGACCACCCAGCGACCTGGCAGGCCCCGCCGGCGGCGGCCGCGCCGCCACGGCGGGCACGCGGCCGGGCCCTCGCCTGGCTCGCGGGCCTGCTGCTCGTCCCGCCGACGGCCGTCGTGGCCTGCCGCGCGGCGGACACCGACGGGATCACCCCCGTGATCCAGCTCCTCGCCTTCCTGCCCTGGCTCCTCGCCCCCGCCGGGCTCGCGCTGCTGCTCGCCCTGCTGGGGCGCCGGCCGCTGCCGGCGGCCTGGGCGGTGACCGTGCTCGCGGTCACCGGCTGGTATGCCCGGCCCTACGACAGCGGCCTGGCCGACCGGCCGCCCGGCCCGGTCGTGGCGCGGGTCGACGTCCTCACGTCGAACGTGCAGTACGGCCGGGCGACCGGCGAGCTGATCGAGACCGTGCGCAGGGAGCGGCCCGGGATCGTGTTCGCGCAGGAGTGCCCGAGCGCGTGCGTGGCGGCCCTGGCCAGGGAGCTGCCCCGCGCCGACTACCCGTACCGGATCGCCGCGGGCGGCGCGGGTGCCGCCGGGTCCGCGCTGCTCAGCAGGTACCCGCTGGAACCGGCCGGCTCCCTGGACTCGGCGCTCGCGATGCCCGCCGCGACGGCCGACGTCGAGGGCACCGCGGTGCGCCTTCAGCTCGCGCATCCGCTGCCTCCGGTGCCCTCCGTGATCGGCGACTGGCGACGGGAGCTGGGCGCGCTGGCCGCCTGGGCCGCCGCCCACCGGGAGGGGCCCGCCCTGATCGCGGGCGACTTCAACGCCACGGGCGACCACGCCGCGTTCCGCCGGATCCTCGACCGGGGCCGCCTGCGCGACGCCGCGGCGCTCGCGGGCGCGGGCCGCACCCCGTCCTGGCCCGCGCGGCTGCCCCGTCCGCTGGGCGCGCAGATCGACCATGTGCTGGTCGGCGAGGCGTTCTCGGTGCGCTCCGCGCGCTTCCTCGACCTCCCCGGCACCGACCACCGCGCCCTGCTGGTCTCCCTCGAACTGCACGCCGCGCGCTGACGAACCGCACGACGTGCGGCGGCGGGGCCGCCGGGTCAGAGTGAGGAGGCGAAACGACCGGGGGCGGCCTGTTGGGAGGCATGGCGGATGCGTGCTGTCACGGTCAGCGCCTACGGCGCCGAGCCCGAACTCGTCCAGTTGCCCAAACCCGAGCCCGGCGAGGGCGAGATCGTCGTGAAGGTGGAGTACGCGGCGCTCAACCCGGCCGACTGGCGGGCCGCGGCCGGGGCGGCGGACCCGTCCTCGGCCGAGGCCGCGTTCCCCCTGGTGATCGGCACGGACTTCGCGGGCCGGGTGGACGTCGTCGGCCCCGGCGACAACCGCTTCCGGGTCGGCGACGCCGTCTTCGGCCTGGCCGTCGGGCCGGTGCACGCGGGCAGCTACGCCGAGTACGTGTCGGTGCACCAGGACGGTCCCGTCGCCCTGGTCCCCGGCGGGCTCGCGCTGCGGTCGGCCGCCGCGCTGCCCACCGCGGGGACGGCGGCCGCCCAGGTCCTCGCGATCAGCGGGGTGCGGCCGGGCGGGAGCCTGCTGGTGGTGGGGGCGGCCGGCGGCGTGGGGAGCCGTCTCACCCGGCTCGCCGCGGCGCGGGGCATCGAGGTGATCGCCGTCGTCCGGGGCGACGAGCGGCGGCGGATGGGCGACCTCGGGGCGCGGACCACCGTGGACGCCACCGCCGCCGAGGTGACCGAGGCGGTGCGCGGGGCCCGTCCGGAGGGCGTCGACGGCGTCGCCGACCTGGTCTCGGACACGGCGGACGACTTCGCCCGGCATGCGGCACTCGCCCGTCCCGGTGCCGTCGCCGTCGCCACCCGCCCCGGCGCGTCCCCGGGCGCGCTCCCCGGGGGCGTGGAGGGGGTGGCCTACCGGATGCAACCGTCGGCCGCGCTGCTGGAGGCGCTGGCCACCGCGGCCGCCGAGGGCCTGCTGGAGGTGCCGTTCGACGCCGAACTCCCGCTGGAGAAGGCACCGGACGCGCTCGCCCAGAACCGAGCGGGCGGCGCCCGCGGGAAGACCGTCTTCGCCCTGCGGGGCGTGTGAGCGCGCGAACGGCGGGGGCGGGCAGCCCCGCCGCGCAAGGACCACCGGCCGCCGCCGCGCGGCGGCACCGCCGAGGACCGAGGAGCCGGTATGGACGACGAGCAGATCATCGACGACATCGGCGACCTCGTGGAGGAGGAGCGCGCCCTGCGCGGCGAGGCCCTGGGCCAGGGCGGCCTCGACGCCGCCCAGCAGGCGCGGCTCAAGGAGCTGGAGATCCGTCTCGACCAGTGCTGGGACCTGCTGCGCAGGCGCCGGGCCGCGACCGAGTTCGGCGGCGACCCCGACACGGCCCGGGTGCAGCCCGCCGACGAGGTCGAGGGCTACGAGAGCTGACGGCCGGGTCGAGCGCGCCGCGTGCCGGCGGCCGGGTCCGGACGGCCACGCCGAGCGCGACAGGAGCCCACAGCCCAGTCCGGACGGGCACGCCGAGCGCGACGGGAACCCACAGCCCAGTCCGGACGGGCACGTCGAGCGCGACGCCTGCTGGCGGCCGGGTGCGGACGGGCACGTCGAGCGCGCCGCGTGCCGGCGGCCGGGTCCGGACGGCCACGCCGAGCGCGACAGGAGCCCACAGCCCAGTCCGGACGGCCATGCCAAGCGCTACGCCTGCAGGCGGCGTCCGGACCGGGCCGCCAGGGCGCGTGGGGGCCTCGGGGCTCTCGGCCCCAGGGCCCTCGGGGTGTGCCCGGGGCTTCCGCCCCGCCCCGGGGCCCGGCGTGACGCCCGCGCGGGCGCGACGCCTTACCGGGAGGCTTCGCCCCCGGGACCCCGGGACCCCGGGCCCCCGCACGCCGAGCGCGAGGCGACCGACGGCCCGGCCCGGGCCGCGGCGCGCCGTACGGTTGCGTCGGACGGCCCCGGCGGGGTGGGGTGACGGTCATGACGGAACGTGAGGGCGGCGCGTCCGCCGGCGGCGGACGGCGACCGGGGCTGCTGAGCCCGCCCGCGTGGCTGGTCCACGGGCTGCGCCCGCAGGACGCGCCCGTGCCGTGGGCGGCCGTCGGCCGTGCCTCCGTCGCGCTGGCCGCGCCGCTGGCCGTGGGGATCGCCGCGGGGCAGCCCGCGTACGGCGCGCTGGCCTCCATGGGCGCCCTCTCCGGTGTCATCGGCGACACCGCCGACGCCTACCGGATGCGACTGCTGAACATCGCCGTCCCGCAGGTGTTCGGCGCCGTCGGCGTCACGCTCGGCACGCTGGTGTACGGGCACGGCTGGGTCGCGGTCGGGGTGCTCACCGTCGTCGCGCTGGTCTCCGGGATGATCTCCTCGATCGGGGCGGTCGCCTCGGTGTCCGGGCTGCTGCTCCTGCTGAACGCCGTCGTCGGGGCGGGGCTGCCGATGCCCGAGCCCTGGTGGAAGGCGCCCGCCCTGCTGGCCGTCGGCGGGCTGTTCGTCCTCGCGCTGACCCTGCTCGGCTGGCCGTTCCGCCGCCGGGCCCCGGAGCAGGCGGCCGTCGCCGCCGCGTACCGCGACGTCGCCGACCTGTTCGCGGTCGCCGGCACCCGGGAAGGGGCCGAGTACGACGCCCGGCGGCACGCCGTCACCAGATCGCTGGACACCTCGTACGACGTGATCCTCGCCCGCCGGGCCCGCGACCACGGGCGGCGGGGGCCGATGGTGCGGCTGCTCGCCCAGCTCAACGCGCTGATCCCGCTGGTGGAGTCGGTCGCCGCCGCCCACCGCTACGGGCGGGCGTCGCGGCGGCCCGAGATCGCGGCCGCCGTCCGCTCGCTCGCCGACTCCGTCGCCTCCGGCCGCCGCGACGCGCCCGAGCTGGTGCTGCCCGAGCCGGAGGGCCCCGCCGACCGCGCGGTCGACCGCGCGCTGCGCCACGCCTCGGCGGTGGTCCACGAGCCGGACCTGGAGGCGGGAAGCGCCGACGACCGGCTGGGCAGGCCCGCGGCCCTGCGGGTGCGGCTGCGGCGCACGGCACGCAGCGCGCTGACCTCCGAGCAGTCCTGGCGGTACGGCCTGCGGCTGGCGCTGTGCGTCGGGCTGGCGCAGTCGTTCGTGTCCCTGGTGCCCGTGAGCCGTTCCTACTGGGTCGCGCTCACCGTCACCTTCGTCCTCAAGCCGGACTTCGGCTCCGTCTTCTCGCGGGCCGTGCTGCGGGCGCTCGGCACGGCCGCCGGCCTGCTGCTGGCCGCCGGGGTGCTGGCCGCCGTGCCGCGGGGCTGGGCGGACGTGCCGGTGATGATGCTCCTCGCCGCGCTGATCCCCGCGTTCTCCGCGAAGGGCTTCGTCTTCCAGACGGCCGCGGTCACCCCGGTGATCCTGCTGCTGTCGGACGTGCTGAACCACCAGGGCTTCGACCTGGTGCTGCCGCGGCTGCTGGACAGCCTCATCGGCTGCACCATCGTGCTGGTCGCCGGGTACGCGCTGTGGCCGGAGAGCTGGCACACCCGGATCGGCGACCGCCTGGCCGACGCGGTGGAGGAGACCGCGCGCTATGTGGAGGGCGCGTTCGGGGGCGTCGAGCACGCGGAGCGCGTGCGCCGGAGGCGCCGGCTCTACCGGGATCTGTCGTCGGTGCGCTCGGAGTTCCAGCGCGCGCTGACCGAGCCGCCGCCCACCGGCGCCCGGGCCGCCGCCTGGTGGCCGCTGGTGGTCGCCGTGGAGCGCATCGTCGACGCGACGACCGCCGCCCGGGTGCGCGTGGACCACGGGGCCGCGCCGCCGAGCGCCGAGGAGGTCGCGGACGTCGAACGGCAGGTGTGGGCGCTGGCGGCCGGGCTGCGCTCCAGCGTGGTGCTGGTGGAGGTGCGCGCCGAGCTGAGCGGCGACGAGGAGGGCGTGCTGGAGCCGCTGCGGCAGGAGGTGCGGGCGGCGCGCGCCATCGCGTCGCCCGCGGAGAAGCCGTAGCGCCGCGCGAGGCGTGGCGGCGCGTCTTCCGAGGCGGGGCGGGGCGGGGCGGCCCGGCGCCCGGGGCGAGGCGTGGCGATGCGGCCTCGCGGAGCAGCCCTAGCGGCGCGCCGCCCGCTGAGAGGCGCCGACCCGGGAGGGCGCCGGCGCCCCGGTCCCCGGGAACGGACCCCCGTCCACGGGAACGGCCCCCAGAGCCTCAGTCCCGGGGGCGGGCGCCGTGGAGGCGCTCCAGTTCGCGGCGGTCCCGCTTGGTCGGGCGGCCCGCGCCACGGTCCCGGACGGCCGTCGGGGCGGTGAACTCCCGCGGCGGGGGCGGCGGGCTGTTGTCGACGTACGCCAGGGCGGCGGCCGGGGGGCCGACCCGCTTGCGCAGGATCTGGGCGATGACGACGATCCGCTCGCGCCCCGCGTGGAACACCCGCACCTGGTCGCCGACGCGTACCGGCTGCGCGGGTTTGACCCGCTCGCCGTTGACCCGCACATGACCCGCCCGGCAGGCGGCCGAGGCCTGCGAGCGGGTCTTGGTCAGCCGCGCCGACCAGACCCAGACGTCGACCCGTACCGTCCCCGCGTCCGATGCTTCTCCAGCCATGCCACCGACTCTACGACGCCCGGTGGCAACGCCCCCCGGACCAGGGGCGTCTCCCCGGGGTCGGGCGGCGCCGGACCGTACCCCCACCCCCTCACCGCAGCGCACACGTCCGACTACGATGCGCACCGTCTCCCTCTGCGGAGGCTTCTCCTCCGCAAGCGGGCCTCCCTTCGGCGTGCCCGCACACTCCGCGCGGCACCAGGGCATTCGGAGCTATCCATGCGCAGCAGCTTGGGCAGAGGTCTACGGCCCGGTGTCCTCGGGACGTTCGACACCGTGGTGATGGCCGTCGCCGGGACCGCCCCCGCCTACTCGATCGCGGCGGCCACCGCCGTCCTCGCCGGGGCGGTCGGCGTCGCCGGTCCGGCGGCGCTGCTGTACTGCGTGCTGCCGATGCTGGGCATCGTGATCGCCTTCGGCCGGCTCGGCCGGCTCGACGTCAGCGCCGGTGCCGCGTACGCCTGGGTGGGCCGAACCCTCCATCCCTTCCTCGGCTTTCTGTCCGGCTGGGCGCTGGTGGTCTCCACCACCCTGTTCATGGTGGCCGGTTCACTCCCCGCGGGGGCGATGACGCTGGCGCTGTTCGACCCCGGCCTCGCCGCCGACCGGGTGCTCGCGACGGCCGTCGGCGCGGGCTGGTTCCTGCTGATGCTCCTGGTGGTGCTCGGCGGCATCCGGATGACGGTGCGCGCCCAGCTGCTGCTCTCCGGCGTCGAACTGGCGCTGCTGGCCGGGTTCGTGACGGCCGCGCTGGTCCGGGGCGGCGGCGGGGCCTCCTTCGACTGGTCGTGGTTCGGCTTCGCGCACTTCGACGGGGCGTCCCAGTTCGCCTCGGGCGCGCTGATCGCCACGTTCTGCTTCTGGGGGTGGGACGTCACCAGCAACCTCAGCGAGGAGACGCGGGACGGCCGGCGGACCGCCGGGCTCGCGGCGCTCATCGGGGTCGGCGTCGTCTTCGTGCTCTTCGAGGCGTTCACGATCGCCGTCCACACGACGCTCACCGCCGAGCAGATCCACGCCTCCGGCTCCCAGGTGCTCAGCACCCTCGGCGAGGCCGTATGGCCGGGCACGGGCGGCCAGTTGCTGGTGCTGGCCGTGCTGCTGTCCACGGTCGCCACGCTGGAGACGACGCTCATCCAGGTGACGCGGTCGCTGTTCGCCATGGGCCGGGACCGGACCATGCCCGCCGCGCTGGGCACCGTGCACCGCCGCCGGGGCACACCCTGGGTGGCGGTGGCGGCCGTCGGTACCGTGGCGCTGGTGCTGTTCGCCGCGTCGGCGGTGTTCGGTACGGTCGGGGAGGTGCTCTCCGCGGCGGTCGCGGCGATAGGACTCCAGATCGCGTTCTACTACGGACTCGCGGGCATCGCCGCCGTGGTGGCCTACCGCAGGACCCTGCTCCGCTCGGTGCGCGAGTTCCTGCTCGGGGGCGTCTGGCCGCTGGCGGGCGCGCTGTTCATGCTGTGGATCTTCTTCGAGTCGCTGGGCGGGCTGAGCGGGGCGTCGGTCGCGATCGGGCTCGGCGGGCTGGCCGCCGGGGTCGTGCCGCTGGTCGTGCACCGGCGGCGCGGCAGCACGTACTACCGGCCGGGCCCCCGGCTGGACGCCTCCCGGGCCGCCGGGGCCGACGACGGCGGCCGCCCGGGCGCCGCGCACCCGTACCGCCCCGACAGGACCCTGGCCACCGACTACTGACCCCGACGACGGCCCGCACCACGCGACGCAGGAAGGAGTCCGCCGTGCCCCGTGCTCCCCGTACCCCTCGTCTGCCCCGGCTGCCGCGGCGGCCCCAGCGCCGGCGCCGCTTCGTGCCCGACTTCGATCCCGCCCACGGCGACACCGAGCTGTCCCGCGCCCTGGACGACATCGCCATCGGCCGCTGGCAGGGCATGCGCGAGCTGCTCGGCGGGACCGCCGGCGAGGACCGGGCGCGGCGCACCCACCGGATCAGGGTGCTCGCGCACGCGGCCGCGGGCTCGTCGGCGACCCGGATCTGGCTGGCCGCCGAGCCGGACAGCGGCGACGCCGCCGTGCTCCGGGCCGCCACCGAGGTGGTCCGCGTCTTCCATCTGGCCATCGCCGCCGGTCACGGCACCGCCCCCGACCGGGCGCGGATCGACGCGGCGGCCCGCACCTGCCTGGACGCCGCCCGGAAGCACCCGGACGACCCCATGCCGTGGGTGTCGCTGCTGACGCTGGCCCGGCTGTACGAGGGCGGTGTGCCCCGGCGGGACCTGCGCCGCTGGTGGGACGAGATGCGCCGGCGCGACCCGTACAACGTCGAGGGCCATGTGCAGATGCTGCGCTACCACTCGGCGCGCTGGCACGGCACCCACGGCCGGATGTACGACTTCGCCCGCGACGCCGCGGGGGCGTCGCCGCCCGGATCGCCGCTGCCCGTCCTGGTGCAGATCGCCCGGGCGGAGGAGTACCGCTACATCGCCGACGGGGCGCAGGGCCGAGTGGTGCGCGGCTTCGACCAGCACTGGAAGCACGAACTGGCGGTCACCGAGATCCGGCGCACCTGGGAGCGGTGGATCCTGTGGCGCGCCGACGGGCCGGTGGCGCCGCATCTGATCGCCGAGCTCAACTACCTGGTGCACGCCGCCTGTCACGCGGGGCTGCTCCAGGAGGCGGCCGGTCTGTTCCGCCTCCTGGAGGGCCGCGCCGCGCACCTGCCGTGGGCGTACACGGGGGACGCGGCGGCGCAGTTCACCGCCTGGCGCGCCCGGTTGCTCGGCACGCCGTGAACCGGGGCCCGGCACGCGGGCCCCGGTTCCGCCGGGATCAGACGCCGATGTCGCCGCCGTCCTTGCGGTAGACCGCGACGACCGAGG
Organism: Streptomyces zhihengii; assembly: GCF_016919245.1. Lineage (NCBI taxonomy): Bacteria > Bacillati > Actinomycetota > Actinomycetes > Kitasatosporales > Streptomycetaceae > Streptomyces > Streptomyces zhihengii. The sequence goes on from NZ_JAFEJA010000001.1 coordinate 4,043,668, forward strand.
GACGGACGATCCGGCCCGGCCCGTCCGGCCAGGCGCTCGCGGGCTTCTCGACGGAGGCACCGTCGACCTCGCCCGGGTGCTGGACGGCGACCAGCACGCGCCGCTCCTGGATGACCGGGCCGCAGGTCTCGGCGCCGGTCGGCACGGTCAGGAACTGCTTCAGCTCGCCGCGGCGCTCACCGTGGGTGGCGACGCCGAAGAGGCCGTCGTGCGAGCCCAGCGCGTTGCCGTCGGTGGACAGCCACAGGTTGCCGTGCGGGTCGAAGGCGACGTTGTCCGGGCAGGAGATCGGGCTGACCTTGTCCTTCGGGAAGCCCGCGAAGTACGTGGCGGGGTCGGTCGGGTCGCCCGCGACCAGGAACAGCCGCCAGGCGAACCCGTCGGCGGCCGGGTCGTCCCAGTGCTCGGCCAGCTCCAGCACGTGGCCGTGCTTGTTGGCGTTGCGCGGGTTGGCCTCGTCGGCGCCGGCGTAGCCGGCCTTGCCGCGGTTGCTGTTGTTCGTCAGGGCGACGTACACCCGGCCGCTGCGGGGGCTCGGCTCGACGTCCTCGGGGCGGTCCATCTTGGTGGCGCCGACCTTGTCACCGGCGAGCCGGGTGAAGACGTACACCTCCTCGGCGGTCATCCCGGGGACGTGCGAGACGTTGCCGGTGGCCAGCGGGATCCACACGCCGGAACCGTCGAACTCGCCGTCGTTCGGGAGCTTGCCGGTGCCGTCGATCTCCGCGGCCGGGCTGTCGCCGGTCAGCCGGGCGACGTAGAGGGTGCCCTCGTCGAGCAGCGTGCGGTTGTGGGCGCGGGCGGCGCGGCTGCTCCCCTTCATCATCCGCTTCGAGGAGACGAACTTGTAGAGGTAGTCGAAGCGCTCGTCGTCGCCCATGTAGACGACGGGGCGGCCGTCGTCGGTCAGGCGCGGCTGGGCCGCCTCGTGCTTGAAGCGGCCGAGGGCCGTGCGCTTTGCCGGGGTGAAGTCCGGGTCGAACGGGTCGAGTTCCACGACCCAGCCGTGGCGGTGCGACTCGTTCGGCTCCTGCTGGGCGTCGAAGCGCTTGTCGAACCGCTCCCACTTCCGCTCGGTGGCGCCGGTGCCGAGGCCGTAGCGCTTGTCCGTGGCGCTCGACGCGTTGGCGAAGTACTGGTTGAAGTTCTCCTCGCCGTGCAGCGTGGTGCCCCACGGGGTGGTGCCGCCGGCGCAGTTGTTGAGGGTGCCGAGCACCTTGCGGCCGGTCGGGTCCGCCGAGGTGCGCAGCAGGGCGCCGCCCGCGGCCGGACCGGTCAGCTCGAACTCGCTGGTGGCGGTGAGCCGGCGGTTGAGGGGATGGCGGGTGACGGGGGTGAGCTTGCCGGAACGGTTCTCCTCCTGCACCACCACGACCGAGAGACCGTGGGCGGCCCAGGCGATCTCCACCTGCTCGCGGGTCGGGTTCGCGGGGTCGTAGCCCTTGAACATCAGGACCTCGTCCGTGTACTCGTGGTTCGCCACGAGCACCTGGCGGCCGCGCTCACCGGGCAGCGGGAGCAGGCTGAGGAAGTCGTTGTTGTAGCCGAACTGGCCGGCCTGGGCCTTCGCCGTCTGCTTGTCCGGGTCGAAGGCGGGGGCGCCGCGGAGGATGGGCTCGCCCCAGCGGATCACGACGTTCTGGGCGTAGCCCTCGGGGACCGTCACCTTGTCGTCCCGGTTCGGGGCGACGGGGGCGAACCGCAGGCCGCGGGCGCCGTCGTAGCGCTTGGCCTTGAAGGCCGTCCCGCCGTGCGCCTCGGCGGGGGAGCCGCCCTGGACGACGGCGGCGCCGCCCGCGGTGGCGGCGACGGTCACGACCGCGGCGGCGCGCATCATCGAGCGGCGCGACAGGGCACCGGCGATGACGTCACCGGCGTACTCGTTGTCGCTGGTGTTGGGGACCTCGTGGAAGCAGGCGTCGCCGCAGCGGTAGCGGCAGGTGAGAGCGGACCGTCCGCCGGCGTGCGGGGTGGTGTTCAACAGCGGCAGCAGTTTGCGCACTTCGTCCTCCTTCGGCGCATCCCGCGCCGACATGGTGTCGGAATGATTCCGGCCGCGACGTTAGGCGCGCACCCCGGCAGGGCGGCGGACGGAGCGTGAACGGAGGATGAATCCGGCACGGCCGGGGCGCGGTTGAGCTGTGAGGCAACGCGCCGCGGGCGGGCCGTACGGGCGGACGGCGCGGCTCCCCGGGACGCTTGCGGGTGCCCTCCCGGAAGCCCGTGAACTGGGCCGCTAACCTTACGTGTCAGCCCTGGCCCACGCGGCCGGGCGGAACGTCTGCAGGAGCGGACATCACCGCACCCAACTCATGCGAAAGGCCCCGCCCATGGGTATTCGGAGCTTGCTGCGCAAGGTGTTCGGCCGCGATCGTGGCGGCCCGGAGGAGTCGGTGACGGCCTCCGTTCCCGCTCAGACCGAACGTACGGAACCGGCCACCGGCACGGAGTCGGAGTCGGCGGCCTCGTCCGCGTCCGCGTCGCCGTCCGCGTCATCGACCGCGTCCGCGACGGTCCCGCCGCAGACCGCCGCGGACCGTGCGGCGGAGGAGCTCGTCTCGGCGTCCTTCGACAACCCGGCCCCGCGCTACGCCTCCCCCTCCGTCCCGGCCCAGGCGGGCCCGCCGGAGGAGGCCGCTGCCGCGGCCAAGTCCGCCGCGCCCGAGCCGGAGGCCGCCGCCGAGGCGACCGCTCCGAAGGAGCCGGCCGCGGAGGCGGCTGCGGAGGCGCCTGCGGACGCTGTCGAGGCGGAGGCCCCCAAGACGGAGACCGCGCCCGAGGCGGAGGCCGAGGCGGAGCCGGTCGCGGAGGAGCCCAAGCCGCAGGACGAGGCCCCCGCCGCCGAAGAGCCGGCTGCGGAAGCAGCCGAAGCGGACGCACCCAAGACCGAGACCGCCGCCGAGCCGGAGGCCGAAGCGGCCCCCGCCGCCGAAGAGCCGGCCGCCGAGGCCGCCAAGACCGACGCACCTGAGGCCGACACCGCCCCCGAGGCGGAAGCCGACGAGCCCAAGCCGCAGGACGAGGCACCCGCCGCCGAAGAGCCCGCCGCGGAAGCAGCCGAAGCCGACGCACCCGAGCCGAAGGCCGAAGCGGCCCCCGCCGCCGAGGAGCCCGCCGCCGAGGCCGCCAAGACCGACGCACCTGAGGCCGACACCGCCCCCGAGCCAGTCGCGGAGGAGCCCAAGCCGCAGGACGAGGCACCCGCCGCCGAAGAGCCCGCCGCGGAAGCAGCCGAAGCCGACGCACCCGAGCCGAAGGCCGAAGCGGCCCCCGCCGCCGAGGAGCCCGCCGCCGAGGCCGACGCCCCCAAGACGGAGACCGCCCCCGAGCCGGTCGCCGAGACCGAGAGCGCGGCCACCCCCGAGGCGGAAGCCGAAGCCGCCCCCGAGACCGACACCGCTCCCGAGCCGGAGGCGGAAGCCGTCGCCGAGGTCGAGGGGGACGAGGCGGTCGCGGGGAAGGCGGCCGTGGGGATCGCGCGGGTGAAGGCGCGGGCGCCGCTCGTGGTGGACGCGTACCGGACCGCCGGTGCGGCGCTCAAGGAGGCGCAGCTCACCGGCGCGCGGGCGCGGGTGTACCTCGTGCTGGACCGGTCCGGCTCGATGCGGCCGTACTTCAAGGACGGCAGCGCCCAGGGCCTCGGCGAGCAGGCGCTCGCCCTCGCCGCGCACCTCGACGAGCGGGCCACCGTCGACGTGGTGTTCTTCTCCACCGAGGTCGACGGCACCGGCGAGCTGACGCTCGACGCGCACGACGGCCGCATCGACGAGCTGCACGCCGGCCTCGGCCGGATGGGCCGCACCAACTACCACCTCGCCGTGGAGCGGGTGCTCGCGCTGCACGCCGAGGCCGACACGGACGCCCCCGCGTTCGTGATCTTCCAGACGGACGGCGCCCCGGAGTCGAAGACGGCCGCCACCGCGGCGCTCGCGGAGGCTGCGGACCGCCCGGTGTTCTGGCAGTTCGTCGCCTGGGGCGAGCACGACGCCAAGGCGTTCGACTACCTGCGCAAGCTCTCCGTCCCGAACGCCGGCTTCTTCCCCGCCGGCCCGGCGCCCCGTGAGCTCACGGACGCCGAGCTGTACGCGGGTCTGCTGGAGGGCCTCGCGCCCTGGCTGGCGGCGCGCGGCGCCTGAGCCGGCCCCGTACCGGCGACGCCCGGCCCCGCACACCGTTCCGATTCCGGCGGGTGCGGGGCCGGGCGCGTTCCGGGCGGGGGCGCCCCGCGGCACGAGGAAGGGCGCTCGCGGGGCCGATAGGATTTCGGCCATGGCGGCCACTGGATCCGAGAAGCAGGGGGCGAGCGCGGACGCGAAGGCGTTCTACGTGTCGACCCCCATCTACTACGTCAACGACGCTCCTCACCTGGGCCACGCCTATACGACCGTCGCAGGCGACGTGCTCACCCGCTGGCACCGCCAGCGCGGCGAGAAGGTGTGGTACCTCACCGGCACGGACGAGCACGGTCAGAAGATCATGCGCACGGCCGAGGCGAACGACGTCACGCCCCAGGCCTGGTGCGACAAGCTCGTCGAGGAGGCCTGGAAGCCCCTCTGGGAGCACCTGGACATCGCGAACGACGACTTCATCCGCACCACGGAGAAGCGGCACACCGACCGTGTGCAGGAGTTCGTGCAGGACCTGTACGACAAGGGCGAGATCTACAAGGGCGGCTACGAGGGCCCGTACTGCGTCGGCTGCGAGGAGTACAAGCTCCCCGGCGACCTGATCGAGGCCGAGGACGGCACCAGGCTGTGCCCGATCCACAAGAAGCCGGTGGAGATCCTCAAGGAGGAGAACTACTTCTTCAAGCTCTCCGCGTACGGTCCGAAGCTGCTCGACCTGTACGCGGCGAACCCGGGCTTCATCCAGCCCGAGTCCGCCCGCAACGAGGTCGTGAACTTCGTCAAGCAGGGCCTGCAGGACCTGTCGATCTCGCGCTCCACCTTCGACTGGGGCGTCCCCGTCCCCTGGGACGACAAGCACGTCATCTACGTGTGGGTCGACGCGCTCCTCAACTACGCGACCGCGGTCGGCTACAACGAGAACCCGGCGAAGTTCGAGGAGACGTTCCCCGCGAACGTGCACCTGGTCGGCAAGGACATCCTGCGCTTCCACGCGGTGATCTGGCCCGCGATGCTGATGGCGCAGGGGCTGCCCGTGCCGGGCCGGGTCGCGGCCAACGGCTGGCTGATGGTCGGCGGCGAGAAGATGTCGAAGTCCAACCTGACGGGCATCAAGCCGCAGGACCTGACCTCGCACTTCGGCGTCGACGCCTACCGCTGGTACTTTCTGCGCGCGATCGCCTTCGGCAGCGACGGCTCGTTCTCCTGGGAGGACTTCTCCGCCCGCTACACCTCCGAGCTCGCCAACGACTACGGCAACCTCGCCTCGCGCGTGGCCGCGATGGTCGGCAAGTACTTCGGCGGCGCGCTCCCCGGGGCCACGGCCGCGGGCGAGGCCGAGCAGGCGGTGCGGGACGGGCTGACGAAGGCGGTCGCCGAGGCCGACCGGAAGATCGGCGAGGAGCTGGACTTCCAGGGCGGCATCCTGGCGGTCTTCGACTTCGTGAAGCAGGTCAACGGCTACATCACGGAGCAGGAGCCGTGGAAGGTCGCCAAGGACGATTGCCCCGAGGGCAGGGCCCGGCTGGCGACGATCCTGTACACGGCGGCCGAGTCGCTGCGCGCGGTCGCGGTCCTGCTGAACGCGATCATGCCGGACACGTCCCGCAAGCTGTGGGACTCGCTGGGCGCGGAGGAGTCCCTCGGCGCGCTCGCCGGGCAGCGGGTGCAGGACGCCGCCACCTGGGGGCAGCTCCCCGCCGGTGCGACGGTGACGAAGGGCGCGGTGCTGTTCCCGCGCCTGGAGGACCCGAAGAAGGACTGAGGGCCCGCACAGGGCGCATCCACGGCGGCCCGGCACCGGTTCACGGTGCCGGGCCGCCGCGCGCCATACGTCGGACGCCCTGAATCGTCTTCGCGCTCCGGCGGGACCAGGTCACCCGCCGGCGGGCGCCCGCACCCGGCGGGCCCGGTCACCACCCGGCGTCGGCGTCCCGGCGGGGCCCGGCCACCGGTCGCCCGGCCTCAGCGCGCCAGCGTCCCGGCGGGGCCCATCACGACCACCGGGCGCAGCTCCGGGTCGAGCGCCCGCAGCAGCTCCTTCATCCGGTCGCGGTCCAGCGACACGCAGCCCTGCGTGGGGCCCCCGTGGTCGACGTGGATCCAGATGCCGCCGCCCTTGTCGTCGCCGAGCGGGCGCGACGGGTCCAGCGGGGTGGTGCCCGCCTCGCGGTTGTAGTTCACGGCCACGACGTAGTCGAAGGACCCTTCGAGGGGCTCCCCCTCGAAGCCGCGCCCGCTGATGCTGAACAGGGACTGCCGGTCGTACGGCAGCTCGGTGCCGGGGTCGGGGAGCAGTCCGCCCGCGTCGGTGAGCCCGTAGACGCCGATCGGTGAGCGCAGGTCGCCCTGGCGGTGGTCGTCCGTCCAGCCGCGCAGCGCGTTGTGGGCGGGCCAGGGGCCCGCCGTGCGCTGCCAGCCCTTGTCCGCGTCGTGCCGGTAGAGCGCGGCGGTGGACTCGTCGGCGTCGGGCCCGCTGCCGGTGACGACGAAGACCTGGCGGGCGTCGGCCGGGATCCCGGCACGTGTGCGCGGTCCGATGCCGGGGATCTCCGCGACCGCGAGGGTCTGCGGCACGGCCGCCGCGGGCGCTTCGCCGCGCGCCCCGGTCACCGCCTTGGCGTCGGCGCCCGGGGCGGGGCCGGTGCCGGAGGTGTCCCCGCAGCCGGTGAGCAGCGCTCCGGCGCACAGGAGCACGACGGCGGAGAGGGTGCGGATGCGCGAGGACATGCGGGGCGGCCTTCCGGTACGGGAGCGTCCTACTCCTTGCGTTTCCAGAGTGGCAGGCCCGGGGCATTTCGCAGCTCACGCAATGCGGTAAACAGCGATCTTCGGACAAAACGGCTGATAGGGACCGCCTTTCCGGCCCGCAGCGCCCCTCCCGTCCCCCGCCGCCGAAGCTCCGCTCCCGCCCTCGACGCCGAAGCTCCCCCGCGTCCCCCGACGCCGAAGGGCCCCGGGACCGTGACGGTCCCGGGGCCCTTCGCAGCCTGCGGCCGTTACTCGCCGGGCTTGGCGACCGGCTTGCGGAGCTGGATGTTCAGCTCCCTCAGACGGGCCTCGTCGAGCTCCGTCGGGGCGCCCATCAGCAGGTCCTGCGCGTTGCCGTTGAGCGGGAAGGCGATGGTCTCGCGGATGTTCGGCTCGTCGGCGAGGAGCATCACGATGCGGTCCACGCCCGGGGCGATGCCGCCGTGCGGCGGGGCGCCGTACTCGAAGGCGCGGAGCATGCCCGCGAACTCCTGCTCGACCGTCTCGCGCGAGTAGCCCGCGATCTCGAAGGCCTTGAACATGATCTCGGGCTCGTGGTTCCGGATCGCGCCCGAGGAGAGCTCGATGCCGTTGCAGACGATGTCGTACTGCCAGCCCAGCACGTCCAGCGGGTCCTGGGTCTCCAGGGCCTCCAGGCCGCCCTGCGGCATGGAGAACGGGTTGTGCGAGAAGTCGATCTTCCCGGTGTCCTCGTCCCGCTCGTACATCGGGAAGTCCACGATCCAGGCGAAGCGGAAGACGTTCTCCTCGAAACGGCCGGCGCGCTTCGCGGCCTCGACCCGGACCGGGCCCATGATCTTGGAGACCTCGTCGAACTCGCCCGCGCCGAAGAAGATCGCGTGGCCCGGCTTCAGGCCGAGGCGCTCGGTGAGGACGGCGACGTCGTCCTCGGTGAGGAACTTCGCGATCGGGCCGGTCAGGGCGCCGCCCTCGCCGACGCGCACCCAGGCCAGGCCCTTCGCGCCGAGGGAGACGGCGAAGTCGCCGAGCCCGTCGAAGAACTTGCGGGGCTGGTCACCGGTGTCCGGCACGGCCAGGGCACGCACGTGCTTGCCGGCGAACGCCTTGAACTCCGAGCCCTCGAAGACATCGGTGATGTCGACGAGTTCCAGGTCGGTGCGCAGGTCGGGCTTGTCGTTGCCGTACTTCAGCATCGACTCGCGGAACGGGATCCGCGGGAACGGGGAGGTGACGTGGCGGCCCCCGCCGAACTCCTCGAAGAGCTCGGTCATCAGCCGCTCGATCGGCTGGAAGACGTCCTCCTGCTCGACGAAGCTCATCTCGACGTCGAGCTGGTAGAACTCGCCCGGCGAGCGGTCCGCGCGGGCGTCCTCGTCGCGGAAGCAGGGCGCGATCTGGAAGTAGCGGTCGAAGCCGGAGATCATCAGCAGCTGCTTGAACTGCTGCGGCGCCTGCGGCAGGGCGTAGAACTTGCCGGGGTTCAGCCGGGAGGGGACGACGAAGTCGCGGGCGCCCTCGGGGGAGGTCGCGGCGAGGATCGGGGTCGCCATCTCGTTGAAGCCGAGGGACACCATCTTCGAGCGGATCGAGGCGATGACCGCGGAGCGCAGCATGATGTTGCGGTGCATGCGCTCGCGGCGCAGGTCGAGGAAGCGGTACTCGAGACGGCGCTCCTCGTTCACCCCGTCGTCGGCGTTGATGGTGAAGGGGATCTGCTTGGCCGCGCCCAGGACCTCGACCGCGGCGGCCTCGATCTCGACCTCGCCGGTGGGCAGCTCCGGGTTGACGTTCTCGGCGCCGCGCGAGACGACCTTGCCGTCCACGCGGACGACGGTCTCCTTCGTCAGCTTGTCGAGCACCTCGGCGGCGGCCGTGCCGGGGCGGGCGACGAGCTGCGTGATGCCGTAGTGGTCGCGCAGATCGATGAAGAGGATGCCGCCCAGGTCTCGGCGATTGTGCAGCCAGCCGCTCAGCCGGACGTCGGTGCCGACGTCAGAGGCGCGGAGCTCACCGCAGGTGTGGGACCTGTACCGATGCATCGTCGTTCATCCAGTCTTGGGATTCGGGGGTGGGCAACCCTGGCAAGGTTACCGCCCGGCCCCCGCCGCTCTCCTTGACATATACGCAACACGGAGCGAGGCGGCCGTCACCTGCGGTGGGCCCGGCGGGTGGTCCCGGCACGGATCTGCCTAAAGTGAGGCAATGCGCATCGAGGACGTTCTGGTCGCCCTGGCGACCGGCGTATGGCGCTGGGACCACTCCGGGACGATCACTCTCGACACCGTGGCCGCCAGACTTCTGGAACTGCCCGGCGATCCGGAGGAGGTTCCGCTGTCCGCCGTGCGCGCGCGGATCCACCCGGTGGACTGGGGGGAGCTGGACGCCGTCGTGACACGGGCGTTCGCCGAGGACACCGTCGCCGAGGCGCGGCTGCGGATCGTCGACGCCACCGGCCGGGTGCTGCGGATCGTGCGCAGCCGCGGCCGGTCGCAGGCCGGCGACGGCGGCGTCGCGCTGGTGGGCACGCTCCAGGAGGTCACCGACCAGTCCGGCGCCGCGGCCGCCCGGGCGCCGGTCACCGGCGACTGGCGGCGCTCGCGCGAGGCGTTCCTGCTGGACGCGGGCCGGGCGCTGGCGGAGGCCCGCTCCACGGAGGAGGTGCTGCGGGTCTCGGCGTCGCTGTCCATGCCCGGCTTCTCGCCCGACGGGCTCGCGGTCTTCGGGATCTCCGGGGACCGGCTGACGATCGTGGGCCACCACGGGCACGGCGCGGGCGACGACGAGCCCTTCGCCGACATGCCCCTGGACACCGACTACCCCGCGGCCGAGGTGGTGCGCACCGGGCGGGCCATCTACCTGCCGAGCCCGGCGGGCTACCGGAGCCGCTTCCCCGTCACCTGGCCGCTGGCGCGGCGCTTCGGCCGCGAGTCGTGGGCCTTCCTGCCGCTGATCGTCGCGGGCCGCACCATGGGCGCCTGGATGGCGGCCTTCCGGCACCCGGTGTCGTTCACGCCGGACGAGCGGTCGGTGCTCACCACGGTGGCCCGGATGCTGGCCCAGGCCCTCACCCGGGCCGGGGCCGCCGAGTCCGAGCGGGAGCTCTCGCTCGGACTCCAGCGCACCATGCTGCCGACGGTGACGCCCGGGATCCCGGGCGTCACCGTGGCCGCCCGGTACGTGCCCACCGGCGGCGGGCTCCAGGTCGGCGGCGACTGGTACGACATGATCCCGCTGCCGGGCGGGGGCGCCACCCGTGCCGGACGGTCCCGCGGGAACATCGCCCTGGTCATCGGCGACGTGCAGGGCCACGACGTACGGGCCGCGGGTCTGATGGGCCAGCTGCGGATCGCGCTGCGCGCCTACGCGTCCGAGGGCCACAGCCCCGACGCGGTGCTCTCGCGCGCCTCGCGCTTCCTGCACGGCATCACCGACACCTCCGAGGACGACGACGGGCCCCGGTTCGCCACCTGTCTGTACCTGGAGTTCGATCCGGCGACGGGGGTGGTGGAGATCGCCCGGGCGGGCCACCCCGACCCGGGCGTGGTGACGGCGGACGGCACGGTGCTGCTGCGCGCCACCGAGGGCGGGCTGCCGCTGGGCATCGACCCGGACACCGACTACCCGACGACACGCTTCGTGCTGGAGGCCGGCGAGACCCTGCTGATCTGCACCGACGGCCTGCTGGAGACGGGCGGCCACGACCTCGACACCGGCTGGGCCCGGCTGCGCGGGGTGCTGGAGCGACGCCGTGCGGACGGGTCGCTGGAGGAGCTGGCCGACGATCTGGTGCGGGCGGTGCACGGCCCCACCTCGCACTACACGACCGGGCCGCTGGCCGACCGGCGCGAGGACGACATCGCGCTGCTGCTGCTCACCCGCGAGGGCCAGCCGTCCCGGCGCCCCACCCGGCGCACCGCCATGAGCGTCGGCCAGGCGGAGCCGGAGCGGATCTCGGCGGCCCGCCGGCAGGTGCGGGAGCTGCTGCACGACTGGGCGGACCCGGAGCAGGTCGACTCCGCGGTGCTGATGGTCTCGGAGATGGCCACCAATGTGCTCGTCCACACCGACGGCACGGCGCTGCTGGTGGCGGAGGTCCATCACACGGACCCGGCCAGGCGGCTGCGGGTGGAGGTCTCGGACACCAGCGACGAGCTGCCGCACCGGCGCAGGCCCGGCGAGATGGCGTCGTCGGGGCGCGGTCTGGTGCTGATGGAGATGCTGGCCGACGCCTGGGGGGTGGATCCGCGCGGCACCGGCAAGTCGATCTGGTTCGAGCTCTACGAGACGTCCGGCGGCCCGGCCCCCGAGGGCGGCGGCGACGGCGTGCCGTAGCGGTCGCGCAGCTCGCCGACGACGCCGAAGGCCGCCGCCGTCACCGGGACGGCCAGCAGCATCCCGAGGATCCCCGCGAGGCTGGCGCCGGCGGTGATCGTCAGCATCACCACGGCCGGGTGCATCTGGACGGTGCGGCTCTGGATCATCGGCTGGAGCACATGGCCCTCCAGCACCTGCACGGCGAGCACCACCCCGAGCGCCCAGAGGGCGATGACGAAGCCCCGGTCGGCGAGCGCGACGAGCACCGCGACGGCCCCGGAGAGGAAGGCGCCGAGATAGGGGATGTAGGCGCCCACGAAGACGAGCGCGCCGAGACCGGCCGCTCCGGGCACCCGCAGGATCAGCAGGCCCACGGTGATGCAGACGGCGTCGATCAGGGCGATGAAGGTGGTCCCGCGCATGAACCCCTCGACGGCGCCGAAGGCGCGGCGCGACATGGCCTCGGCCACGTCGCCGGTGGAGCTGGGCACGATCGAGCGCAGGGTGGTGACGGCCCGGTCGGAGTCGCGCAGGAAGAAGAAGACCAGCAGCAGGGCGAGGACGGCGACGGCGATCATCTCGCCGACGACGCTCAGCCCGGAGATCACCCCGGAGGCGGCGGTGCCGCCGAACTTGCCGAGCAGGTCCCTGGCGTTGTGCGCGATGTCGTCCAGCGAGGTGCCGGCGGCCCCGAAGTGGTCCGCGAGGTCCTGGCCGGCCTGCCGGACGGAGGCGACGATCTGGTCGCCGGTCTCCAGCAGGGCGTGGACCACGATGTAGACGGCACCGCCGACGACGGCGAGCACGGCGGCGCAGGTCAGCCCGGCGGCGAGGGAACGCTGCACCTTCATCTTCAGCAGCCGGCGGTGCAGCGGCCCGAGCAGCGCGGTGCCGAGCAGCGCCAGCAGCACGGGGGTGACGGCGGTCTTGAGGGTGATCACGAGCCAGACGCCGACCCCGGCGACCCCGGCCACCAGCAGGGCGGCCGCGCACCAGGCGGCGAGCCTGCGGACGGGCTCGGGGAGCAGGGGCTGCGGCTGGGGACCGGTCACCCTGCCACCCGATCACGCACTCACCCCCGCAGCCCGCCGGAGCGGGCCACGGGGGTGAGGGGGCGCCGGCGCCGGGCCGGCTAGTTCCCGGCCGGGCCGGAGGGCTTCATGCCGTGGACGGCGGGGACGGTGCCGAGCCGGCCCTTCTGGAAGTCCTCGAAGGCCTGCTGCAGTTCGGCGCGGGTGTTCATGACGAACGGCCCGTAGTGCGCCATCGGCTCCCGGATCGGCTGCCCGCCGAGCAGGACGATCTCCAGGTCGCCGGTGTGCGAGCCGTTCTGCGTGTCGTCGGCCCACACGGTGAGCGCGCCGCCGTCGCCGAAGACGGCGGTCTGCCCCATCTGCACCGGACGGCGCTCGTCGCCGACCGCGCCGCGCCCGGCGAGCACGTACGCCAGCCCGTTGAAGTCCTCCCGCCACGGGATCCTGACCTGGGCGCCGGGGCGCAGGGTCGCGTGGATCATCGTGATCGGGGTGTGGGTGATGCCCGGGCCCTTGTGGCCGTCCAGCTCGCCCGCGATCACCCGGAGCAGCGCGCCGCCGTCGGGGGAGGTGAGGAGCTGGACCTGGCCGCCGCGGATGTCCTGGTAGCGCGGGTCCATCATCTTGTCGCGCGCGGGGAGGTTCACCCAGAGCTGGAGCCCGTGGAAGAGGCCGCCGGACATGACGAGCTGCTCCGGGGGCGCCTCGATGTGCAGGAGGCCGCTGCCGGCCGTCATCCACTGGGTGTCGCCGTTCTGGATGGTGCCGCCGCCGCCGTTGCTGTCCTGGTGGACGAAGGTGCCGTCGATCAGGTAGGTGACGGTCTCGAAGCCGCGGTGGGGGTGCCAGGGGGTGCCCTTCGGCTCTCCGGGGGCGTAGTCCACCTCACCCATCTGGTCCATCATGATGAACGGGTCGAGGTGCTGGTAGTTGATGCCGGCGAACGCGCGGCGCACCGGGAACCCCTCCCCCTCGAATCCCGTGGGCGCGGTGGTCACGGTGCGCACCGGCCGGGAGACGGCATCGGCGGGCGCGGCGACGCGGGGCAGGGTGAGTGGGTTCTCGACAGTCACTGCAGGCATGGCGGGGACCTCCTTGTGCGACCACTTTAGTTGAAGAATGAACTTCTTGCCACCGCAAACCACGGACGCCCGGGAGGTATTCCTCCCGGGCGTCCCGCGGCCCCGCGCCAGGCCGCAGGCCTGGGCGAGCCCTAGCCGTACATCCGGCGCATGGCGAAGTCGACCATCTGCTCCACGGCCTTCGCGTCGAAGACCATGCGGTGGTCGCCCTCCATGTCGAGCACGAAGCCGTACCCCGTGGGCAGCAGGTCGATCACCTCGGCGCCGGTGATGACGAAGTACTTCGACTCCTTGCCCGCGTACCGGCGCAGCTCCTTGAGCGTGGTGAACATCGGGATCACCGGCTGCTGCGTGTTGTGCAGCGCCAGGAAGCCGGGGTTGTCGCCACGCGGGCAGTAGACCTTCGAGGTGGCGAAGATCTGCTGGAAGTCCTCGGCCGACATCGCCCCGGTGGTGAAGGCGCGCACCGCGTCCGCGAGGGACGGCGGCGACGGTTCCGGGTACAGCGGCTGCTGCCCGTAGGAGGGCTGCTGCGGCACGTACTGCTGCTGCTGGGAGCCCGGGGTCTGGTCGTAGCCGTACATGCCCGCAAGAGTAACGAGTCACAGTTGTCCCGATCGGGGTTGCATCTTATTACCGACGGGTAGCATCATCGGAGCTACTTACTGGTACGTGGACCGTTCGTCCAACTTCCGAGTCTTACGGAGCCGTCGCCATGGGGCACTACAAGTCGAATCTCCGCGACATCGAGTTCAACCTCTTCGAGGTCCTCGGGCGCGACAAGCTGTACGGCACCGGCCCGTTCGCGGAGATGGACGTCGACACCGCCAAGTCGATCCTGGAGGAGATCGCCCGGCTCGCGGAGAACGAGCTGGCCGGCTCCTTCGCCGAGGCCGACCGCAACCCGCCGGTCTTCGACCCCGCCACCAACACCGCGCCCGTCCCCGCGAGCTTCAAGAAGAGCTACGAAGCCTTCATGGACTCCGAGTACTGGCGCCTCGGCCTGCCCGAGGAGATCGGCGGCACCACCTCGCCGCGCTCCCTGATCTGGTCCTACGCGGAGCTGCTGCTCGGCTCGAACCCGGCCATCTGGATGTACTCCTCGGGCCCGGCGTTCGCCGGCATCCTCTTCGAGGAGGGCAACGAGGCGCAGAAGAAGGTCGCGCAGATCGCGGTCGACAAGCGCTGGGGCTCCACCATGGTCCTCACCGAGCCGGACGCCGGCTCGGACGTGGGCGCCGGCCGCACCAAGGCCGTGCAGCAGGAGGACGGCTCCTGGCACATCGAGGGCGTCAAGCGCTTCATCACCTCCGGTGAGCACGACATGGAGGAGAACATCCTCCACTACGTCCTCGCCCGCCCCGAGGGTGCCGGTCCGGGCACCAAGGGCCTGTCCCTCTTCCTGGTGCCGAAGTACCACTTCGACTGGGAGACCGGCGAGCTGGGCGAGCGCAACGGCGTCTACGCGACCAACGTCGAGCACAAGATGGGCCTCAAGGCCTCCAACACCTGCGAGATGACCTTCGGCGACCAGCACCCCGCCAAGGGCTGGCTGATCGGCGACAAGCACGACGGCATCCGCCAGATGTTCATGATCATCGAGTTCGCCCGGATGATGGTCGGCACGAAGGCCATCGCCACCCTCTCCACCGGCTACCTGAACGCGCTGGAGTACGCCAAGGAGCGCGTCCAGGGCCAGGACCTGGTGAACTTCGCCGACAAGTCGGCCCCCAAGGTCACCATCACCCACCACCCCGACGTGCGCCGCTCCCTGATGACACAGAAGGCCTACGCCGAGGGCATGCGCGCCCTGGTGCTCTACACGGCCGCCGTCCAGGACGAGATCGCCGTCAAGGAGGCCACCGGCGAGGACGCCAAGTCCCTCGTCGCCCTCAACGACCTGCTCCTGCCGATCGTCAAGGGCTACGGCTCCGAGAAGTCGTACGAGCAGCTCGCCCAGTCCCTGCAGACCTTCGGCGGCTCCGGCTACCTGCAGGAGTACCCGATCGAGCAGTACATCCGGGACGCCAAGATCGACACCCTCTACGAGGGCACCACGGCCATCCAGGGCCAGGACTACTTCTTCCGCAAGATCGTGCGCGACCAGGGCCAGGCCCTGAACACGCTCTCCGAGGAGATCAAGAAGTTCCTGGCCGTCGGCACCGGCGGCGAGGAGCTCGCCGGCGCCCGCGACGCCCTGGCGAAGGCCGCCGTCGACCTGGAGGCGATCGTCGGCACCATGACCAACGACCTCATCGCCACCGGCGAGGACGTCAAGAGCATCTACAAGGTCGGCCTCAACACCACCCGCCTGCTGATGGTCTCCGGCGACGTCGTCGTCGGCTACCTGCTGCTGCGCGGCGCCGCCGTGGCCGCCGAGAAGCTGGAGACGGCCTCAGCCAAGGACGTGCCGTTCTACCAGGGCAAGATCGCGGCCGCGAAGTTCTTCGCCGCCAACGTCCTGCCCGGCGTCTCCGTCGAGCGCGCGCTCGCCGAGAGCGTCGACGGGTCCCTCATGGACCTCGACGAGGCCGCGTTCTAGGCTCTGCGGTACACAGGCACCAGGCCGCCGTCCGAACCCTCGGGCGGCGGCCGTGTCATGTCAACCGCCCGCCGCGGCCCACCGGCCGCCGACCGGGGGCGGCGCAGCGGCAACCACCGCGCGCGGCGCCCCTCGTTAAGGTGAACATCATGAGCAGCAGCGAACCCGCCCCCACCCGTCCGGCGAGCACCCCTCCGTTCGACCGCGGCCACACCGACGACCTGATGTCGTTCCTCGCCGCATCGCCGACGCCCTACCACGCGGTCGCCGAGGCGGCCGGGCGGCTGGAGAAGGCGGGCTTCCGCCAGGTGCGGGAGACGGACGCCTGGGACGGCACCGCCGGCGGCCGGTACGTGCTGCGCGGCGGCGCCCTGATCGCCTGGTACGTGCCCGAGGGCGCGGCTGCGCACACCCCGTTCCGCATCGTCGGCGCCCACACCGACTCCCCCAATCTGCACGTCAAGCCGCTGCCGGACACCGGCTCCCACGGCTGGCGCCAGATCGCCGTCGAGGTCTACGGCGGCACCCTGCTCAACACCTGGCTCGACCGCGACCTCGGCCTCGCGGGCCGGCTGACCCTGCGCGACGGCACCCACCGGCTGGTGAACGTCGACCGTCCGCTGCTGCGCGTCCCGCAGCTCGCCGTCCACCTCGACCGCTCCGTCAACACCGACGGGCTCAAGCTCGACCGCCAGCGGCACATGCAGCCGATCTGGGGCCTCGGCGAGGTGCAGGAGGGCGACCTGATCGCCTTCCTGGAGGAGGAGGCCGGCATCGCCGAGGGCGAGACCACCGGCTGGGACCTGATGGTCCACCCCGTCGAGAAGCCCGCCTACCTGGGCCGCGACCGGGAGCTGCTGGCCGGGCCCCGGATGGACAACCTGCTCTCCGTGCACGCCGGCACCGCCGCGCTCGCCGCCGTCGCCGGGCGCGAGGACCTCCCGTACATCCCGGTGCTCGCCGCCTTCGACCACGAGGAGAACGGCTCCCAGTCGGACACCGGCGCCGACGGGCCGCTGCTCGGCTCCGTGCTCGAACGCTCGGTGCACAGCCGCGGCGGCAGCCTGGAGGACCGCGCCCGCGCTTACGCGGGCACGGTCTGCCTGTCCTCCGACACCGGCCACGCCGTCCACCCCAACTACGCCGAGCGCCACGACCCGACCCACCACCCGCGCGCCAACGGCGGCCCGATCCTCAAGGTCAACGTCAACCAGCGCTACGCCACCGACGGCTCCGGCCGGGCCGTGTTCGCCGCGGCCTGCGAGAGGGCCGGCGTGCCGTGGCAGACGTTCGTCTCCAACAACGCCATGCCCTGCGGCACCACCATCGGCCCCATCACGGCCGCCCGGCACGGCATCCACACGGTGGACATCGGCGTCGCCATCCTCTCCATGCACAGCGCCCGCGAGCTCTGCGGCGCCGACGACCCGTACCTGCTGGCCAACGCGCTGGTCGCCTTCCTGGAGGGCTGAGCCCCGCACCCGCCGGCCGACCGGCGCCGCTGCCGCCGGCCCCCTGCCGCCCGAGCCTGAGCGGCAGGGGGACGGCGCGTCCGCGCCCTTCCGCGCTTCACGCCCTTCCGTCCTTCCGCCCTTCCGACCGCGAACGCGGCCCGGAGGGGCGGCGGACGCCGAGACCGCCTCCGCGCACGGCACGACGGCGCCCCGGACTCCCCCGGGGCGCCGCCGTACCCGCCGCGCGTCAGGCCCGCGGCTCGTCCATGCCCGCCAGCACCAGCGGCAGCCGGGCGGCGCCGTCCGCCGTCACCCGGACCGGGACGCCCCAGTCCTGCTGGTGCACATGGCAGGCCGGGTACTCGTTCGCCGGGTCGTCGTCGCAGGACGCCGCCATCGCCGAGACGTGCAGCACGCCCTCGGTGACCTCCGGGTCGATCTCCAGCTCCCGGGACAGATCCGTCCCCGCCCCGTCGCCCGCACGCAGCAGCTCCGGCGGCGTGGACGAGACGAGCAGCCGGGTCGACGGCCCGTAGCGGGTGTCCAGCTTCTGCCCGGCCGGCGCCTGGAACACCACGTCGAGCCGCAGCGCCCCCGGCGCCACATCGGTGGCCGCCCGCCGGGTGCGGTGCGCCACCGCCTCCACGCGTACCGCCTCCTCCGGGAGCCGCAGCCGCGTCAGCCGGTGCCGGGCCGACTCCACGACCACGATCTCGTCGCCGTCGAGCACCGCGCCGCTCGGCTCCCGCAAGTCGGTGGCGAGCGTGGTCACCTCGCCGGACGCCGGATCGAAGCGCCGCAGCGCGTGGTTGTAGGTGTCGCTGATCGCCACCGACCCGTCGGGCAGCGCCGTCACGCCCAGCGGGTGCTGGAGCAGCGCCTGCCCGGCCTCGCCGTCGCGGTGCCCGAAGTCGAAGAGACCGGTGCCGACGGCCGTGTGCACGACGCCGTCGGTGCCGATCCAGCGCACCGAGCTGGTCTCGGAGTCGGCGATCCACAGCCGCTCACCGGCGGCGGCGAGCCCGGACGGCTGCGCGAACCACGCCTCGGCGGCCGGTCCGTCGACCAGCCCCTCGTTCGTCGTACCGGCCGCGACCTGCACGGTCCCCGCCTCGGGGTCGTACGTCCAGAGCTGGTGCACCCCCGCCATCGCGATCCACAGCCGGTCGTTCCACCAGGCCACGTCCCACGGCGACGACAGCGCCACCTCGGTGGCCGGGCCCGACGTCGGCGAACCCTGCCACCACTGCCGGCCCGTGCCCGCGAGCAGCTCGACCGCGCCGGTCACCGGGTCGTACGCCTTGAGCTGGTGGTGCACGGTGTCGGCGACGGCAACCCGGCCGTCGGGCAGCAGCGCCAGCCCCTGCGGCTCGTTGAACACGCCGGCGCCGCCGGTGCGCCGCACCACGCTCTCGCCGTCCGCCGCCAGCTCGACCAGCTCGTGCCGGGTCGAGTCGGACACCAGGAAGTTCCCGGACGGCAGCCGCAGCGCCTTGCCGGGGAAGCGGAGGTCGGTCGCCACCGGCTCCGGCGCGACGTACGGGCCGTCC